>NZ_FBXK01000005.1:319166-638333 GCF_900013425.1 Sphingobium sp. Z007 | reverse complement strand
GCGCCTCATGCGCGACCGCCGACCGCGGATTGCCCTTGATCGCGTTCATCAATTCGATCCGCGCCGTGCGCGCGTCGCCCTTGTCCAGCGCGGCCAGTCCGCGCGTCAGGGCCGAACTGCCGTCGCGTTCATGCGCGCGCCATTGCCACAGGCCAGCGCCCGCCAGTAGCAACAGGACGAACAGGGCGAGGATGATGAGGCGGGACCGGCGCATTGCGATCAACCCTGCATCTGATATTGTTTGAGCAGATCGTAGAGCGTCGGTCGGCTGATACCCAACATCTTGGCCGCGCCGGAGATATTGCCGTCGGTCCGCGCAATGGCGCGACGGATCGCGCGGCGATCGGCCATTTCACGCGCCGCCTTCAGGTTGACGAGGTCGCCGCCTTCGGCCCGCTCATCGTCCAAGTCGAGGTCGGCGGCGGTGATCATCTTGCCGTCCGCCATGATGATGGCGCGCTTCATACGATTTTCCAGTTCGCGCACATTGCCGGGCCAACTCCAGGCATCAAGCGCCGCGAGCGCATCGGGGGCCAGCCCCTTGACTTGCGGGTTCATGTCGCGCGCGAAGCGGGTGAGGAAATGGCGCGCCAGCAAGGCCGGATCGCCGGGGCGATCCTTGAGCGTGGGGATGCGGATGACGATTTCGGCGAGGCGATAGAATAGATCCTCGCGGAACGTCCCCGCCGCAATCATCTGCTCCAGATTCTGGTGGGTCGCGCACACGATGCGGGTATCGACCGCGATCGGCTGACGCCCACCGATCCGTTCGATCACCCGTTCTTGCAGAAAGCGCAGCAGCTTGACCTGGAGGGGCAGCGGGATGTCACCCACCTCATCCAGGAAGAGCGTGCCGCCCTGCGCCTGCTCGATCTTGCCGGGCGTGGTCTTGATCGCCCCGGTGAAGGCGCCCTTTTCATGGCCGAACAGTTCAGATTCCAGTAAAGTTTCGGGAATCGCCGCGCAATTGATCGCCACGAACGCGCCACCGCGCCGTGGGCTGGCGTCATGCAGCCCTTGCGCCAGCAATTCCTTGCCGGTCCCGCTCGCTCCCAGCAGCAGCACCGACACCTGCGCCGCCGCCACGCGCTCAATCGTGCGCGCGACCTTCATCATCTCCGGCGCCCCGGTGATGAGCCGGCCCAGCACCCGCCCGTCCTGCGGTGCGGTCTCGGCCAGCCGCGCATTTTCCCGCTCCAGCGCATGAACGTGGAAGGCGCGGCGGACGATCAGGCCCAGTTCGTCGATATCGACCGGCTTCTGGTAGAAGTCATAGGCCCCGCCGGAAATCGCATCCAACGCGCTTTCTCGCGCGCCATGCCCCGACGCCACGATGATCTTGGTATCGGGCTTGATCTTGAGCATCTCGGCCAGCGTCGCAAAGCCTTCGCTGGTGCCGTCCGGGTCTGGCGGCAGGCCCAGGTCCAGCGTCACCACGTCGGGCGTTTCCGCGCGCAACATCTCGATCGCTTCCTGCCGGTCGCCCGCGATGAACAGCTGATAATCCTCATAGGCCCAGCGGAGCTGCCGCTGGAGGCCTGGATCATCCTCGACGATCAGCAATTTGGGACGGGTGTCGCTCATCAGGCGGCCTTCTCTTGTCTATCTGTATGCGGCGCCAGCGGCAGGCGCAGCGTGAAACGGCTGCCCGCGCCGGGCTTGCTCTCCACGTCGATCCGCCCGCCCATGGCCTGCGCCAGGCTGCGGGCCTCGAACGCGCCCAAGCCGAAACCGGCCGCCTTGCTGGAGGAAAAGGGCTTGAACAGGTCGCGGCGAATATATTCGGCGCTCATGCCCTTGCCGCGATCGATAATTTCGACCACCGCCTCGCCGCTATCGGCGGACAGTCGCAGCTCGACCGGGCTGTCGGGCGCGCTGGCGTCGATCGCATTTTGCAGCAAATGGGTGACGATCTGCTCCACCCGCGCCGGATCGGCCAGCGCCAGCGGTGCATCGCCCGCGACATGCACGGGATGCAGGCGCGCGCGGGTGCGGGCGACCTGCTGCAACAGGTCGATCAGCGCCATAGGGCGCGGTTCTTCGGCCCGGCCCTTGTTATGCTGCGACAGGCGGGCCAGCATATCATTCATCTTGCCCACCGATTCCTTAAGCGTCAGCACCATGTCGGCGCGGAAATCGGGATTGTCGGCATGGCGTTCGGCATTGCGCGACAGCAGCGACAACTGGCTCACCAGATTTTTGACGTCGTGGATGATGAAGGCGAAGCGGCGATTGAATTCCTCGAACCGTTGCGCATCGTCCAGCGCCTGCTGGCCCTGCGCCTCGCTGATATGGGTCGCGGCCTGCCGCCCGGCGGCGCGCAGCATGTCGAAATCCTCCCAGTCCAGCCGCCGGTCTATCGGCGGACGCGCCAGCAACAGCGCGCCGATCAGCCGACCATAATGGATCAGCGGCACCAACGCCCAGGCGCGACGGTCCAGCGTCATCCAGCTTGGGAGGTCCAGCGGACGCTCTCCGGCGCGCAACCGCGCCAGATCGACGATCCAGCCGCTCTTTTCCAGTTGCATGACGGTGGCAGGCGCGACCGCATCATATTGCGGCAGGTCGCAGGTCCAGTTCCAATGCGTCTCGAACGACAGCGCGTCGCGCTCGTCGCGCAGCAGCAGCATCGCGGCGGGCGAATCGGTGATGTCGGCCATCGCTTTGGCCACCCGCTCGCCCAGCGGCGCGGCATCCTCGCCCGGCCGGCCGATCGTATCGCCAAAGCGCATCCATTCGGTGCGATAATCATAGCGATGCTGAAAGAAATGCTTGGCGACCTGCACCTTCCACAGCGCCCGCACCTGCGGCGATGGCAGCAGCACCAGTGCGGTGACCGCGGCGAAGAATACCGCGCCGATCTCCACCACCCGCGCATAAGGGCCGGCGATCAGCTCGATCAGCACGGCGGCGGCGGTCAGCACGACGACATAGAGGCCGACCGCGACGATCGAAAGCGACTGGAAGGTGATGGCCCGCGACAATTGCAGTCGCCCCGCCATGCCCTTGCGCATACCCACCGCGATCACCGGCGCCAGCAGCGCCATCAGCAGGCCGCGCAGGGCATAGAGTTCGCTCACCCGATGCGGCGCAAAATAGCAGATGGCGTAGAGATTGAGGTCATAGGTCCACATCGCTGCCAGCGCGCCAAGCAGCAGCGCCAGCCCGCCCCGTTCGCGCGATGGCCAGGCAGTGTAAAGATGATGCACCAGCAACAGGCTGCCGATCGCCGTCATCATCCGCAGGATCAGCGAACAGGTGACGAGCGCATCATGCAGGTCGCTGGTCGGCGACAATTGCCGCCAGGTTAAGTCGGTGAAGGTCTGGAGCAGGATCAGCCCGGCAACCGCGGCATAGACGGCGCTGATGGCGACGGTTGGCCCCGCGCGCCCTACCGGCCCGCGCCGCAACATGACGAACATCGCCAGCAGCCAGGCCGCATTGCGGATGCTCTCGCCGATCCCCGAAAGCGGCTTCGACACGCCGCCGAACGACACGTAGAGCGCCCAGCAGGATGTCAGCAGCAGCGCGGCCGACAGCAGGCGCGGTTCGGGCGCTTCGCCGCGGCGGCGCAGCAGGAAAATGCCCAGCGCCGCGAACAGCACCGCCGCCAGCGCATGGCCCCAGTCGCCGACAAATTGGAGGAGAGCGCCCATCGCCCGCTATCGCCTCAGCGTGCGCCGTCGGGCCACAGCACGACCCGCAGCGTCTGGATCAGGATCAGCAGGTCCAGGAAAGGCGTGTAATTTTTGGCGTAATAAAGGTCATATTCCAGCTTGTGCCGGCTGTCCTCGATCGACGCGCCATAGGGATAGTTGATCTGCGCCCAGCCGGTGATGCCGGGCTTCACCATATGCCGTTCGGCATAATAGCGCAGATGCTGTTCCAGATCTTCGACGAACTGGCGTCGTTCGGGGCGCGGGCCAACGAAGCTCATCTCGCCCTTCAACACAGTCCAGGTCTGCGGCAATTCGTCGATGCGCAGCTTGCGCAGCCAATAGCCCAGCCGCGTGATGCGCGGATCGTCTTTCTCCGCCCACACGGCCTGGCCGTTCACTTCCGCGTCCAGCCGCATCGTGCGCAGCTTCACGATCCAGAATTCCTGGCCGAACAGCCCGACGCGCTGCTGGCGGTAAAAAGCCGGGCCCTTGCTGTCCATCTTTACCAATATCGCGGCGAGCAGGATGATCGGCCCGGTCAGGACCAGCAGGATGGAGCTGGCGATAATGTCGAACAGCCGCTTAGCGAAGCTGGAAATGCGGCGACCGGCGGAAAAGCCGTCGGAAAAGATCAGCCAACTGGGATTGACGCTGGCCAAGTCGACGCGCCCCGTCTCGCGCTCCAGGAAGCTGGACAGATCATTGACATGAACACCGGTCGTCTTGATGCGCAACAGGTCGGACATGGGAATGGCGTTGCGCCGTTCCTCAAGCGCCAGCACGACTTCGCTGGCGTTCAGCCGCACGACGAAATCGGACAGATTGAAAATGGCGTCGCGGTTGATCGCTTCTGGGATCACCTGTGGCCCGTCATTCATGGCGATGAAGCCCACCACCAGAAAGCCCGCGCCGCGCTTTTGCTCCAGATCCTTGATCCGGTTGGCGCGATTGCCCGCGCCCAGCACCACCAGCCGCCGCTTGAACGCCTCGCCGCCCAGCATGGACCCGAGCAGCAGCCGCACCGCCACAAGCAGCGCCATGGCCAAGCCCATCGCGTAGAGCGAATTGGACCGCCACAGCGTCATGCCTGGCATCAGGAAATAGATAACCGACAGAAATATGACGCCCAGCGACACCGCGACCAGCAGCCGCGCAAAGGCGAAACGGATCGATTGCAACGATTCGACGCCATAAACGCCAACGGCGATCATCCCGGTCTGGATCGCGAAGGCGAAGCTCAGCAACGGCCCCATCCGCGTCAGAACATGATCGACATCCATGCCGATCTGCCGCGCCCGCAAGATCCAGCCGCCTTCCGCCGCACAGAGCAGCAATACGAAATCAAGCACCCCCAGCAACAGCACCGCATGCGGCACATAATGTTTGAAAAGCCTGATCATCGTCGCGCATTTCCTGCTGGCGGCCGATCTGGCGCGCCTTTCCCGAGAGCCGGCGTTTCTTACAAGGGCTGTAAGATAATCCGACAGTGGGCGTACCCTGCCCGAAAATGGCAAAGAAATGCTAAATAGCGACGCAGCCGGTTATAATGTCGCTCCGTGACCCATGGCCGTTCGCCGCAGGATGTTGGGTCGGATAATGGGCCGAGCCGCGTCGGACATGATCTTGCTGAGTCTGGCTCACAATAAATCCGGGCCGGCGATCCGTGGTGCCCTATACTCGCCAGTCCCGGTCAGTGGCATGACGCGCCCAAGGGTAACCGCGTCTAATCCTTATCGCGCAATTTGTCGGCTGCGTTCTTGGCGGCATCGCCCACCATGCGGGCGGCGTCATCCACCGACCCGGCGGCCTTGGTCACCTTGTCCGCCTGTCGGTCTTCCCGGCGCTCATTGGTAAGGTAGAAAAAACCAATGGCCAGGATTAGCGCCAGCGCGACCAGCGCAAATACCACGCCGCTGCCGCGCGACCGTTCGATGACGGTTGCGGGAGGTGATCGGTCATCCTCCCGGCCGGAGGGTGCATCGCCCATAGTCCGTCTCCTCAATCACAGGATAACGGCTATGGCGACGCGATCGTTCCGGTTATTTGTGTCCGCCATCCCCGCCGCGGCCGCGGCTCAGGCGATCCACATCCTCCATGATCTCGTCAAGCACGGCGGTTTCGGTCGTTTCCTGGGTCCGGCGCGACGGCAGGTCGCCGCTCTCCAATATCTGCTCCAGCGCAGCCCGGCCGCGCGCAACGCGGCTTTTGATCGTGCCGACCGCAACACCGCAGATTTCGGCTGCTTCCTCATAGGCAAAGCCGCCAGCGCCAACCAGGATCAACGCTTCGCGCTGCGGCTGCGGCAGTTGCAGCAGGGCGCGCTGCATGTCCGACAGTTCGACATGCTTGTCCTGCCCCGCCGGGGCCGCCAGGATACGATCCGCCGTCAGGTCGTCCCAATCACCGCGAAAGCGGGAACGGCGCATCTGCGAGAGATAATGGTTGCGCAGGATGATGAAGGTCCACGCGCGCATATTCGTACCGGCCTGGAAGCGATTGCGCGCCGCCCAAGCCTTCAGCAGGGTTTCCTGCACAAGGTCATCGGCAAGATCGCGGTTGCCAGACAGGGACCGGCCAAAGGCGCGCAGGTGCGGAATGACAGCGGCGAGTTCGCGCTTGAAATCCGAATCGGACAGCGCGGCACGCTCCTCGATCCCGCTGATTTCGCCAACGTCATCATCCATGGGAACAACCCCCGTGCCCGAAACCGCACTCGCCGCATGAATCGACGTCGTCAAAGCCATAAGAACATCCGTACCCTAAACCGATCACTGCAAAAGACCAACTATTCGCATCGATCCCTATCGCCATATCACCAGCAACATGGCGATCACCGCCAAGGCCAGCGAAATGGCAAGCACGTACCGCATCATATGCGGCGTGGCACCGGCGCGCGCATCATTGGTCGCGATATGCTGTTCCTGCTCGACCATCACGGATCTCCCGATCGTTACGCAACATTAACGCAGCGCTCCGACCGGGGTTCCGTGACTTTCTGGCCACCCGCTTCAGGCGGGTGCCGTCGCCTCGTCAAAGAAGAGCGCCTGGGAGATGGCGGCCTTGACCGTCGCGCGCTGGAACGGCTTGGTGATGAGAAAGGTGGGTTCGGGCCGCTCGCCCGTCAGCAACCGCTCCGGGAAGGCGGTGATGAAGATCACGGGCACCGAAAATTCGGCCAATATGTCCTTCACCGCATCGATGCCGCTGCTGTCGTCGGCCAGTTGGATGTCGGCCAGCACCAGGCCGGGACGGTCGGCCAGCGCTTCACGCACCGCATCCTCGCGCGTTACGGCGATGGCGGTCACGTCGTGGCCCAGGTCACGGACGATCGTTTCGATGTCCATGGCGATGATCGGCTCGTCTTCGATGATGAGCACCTTGGCGCGGGTCTGCGCCTCGATCTCGCTCAACGCTTCCTCGACCAGCGCCTCGACATCGCTGCTGTCCATGTCGATCAGATAGGAAACGTCATCAACGGTGAAGCCCTCCAGCGCGGTGAGCAGCAGCGCCTGGCGCGGCAGCGGCGTCAGACGGGCAAGACGCGCCTGGGCGATCGCCTCACGGCCGCTGCCGATCGCGGGAACATCTTCCAGATGCGCGGACGACCAGATGGCATGAAACGTCTTGTAGAGGCCAAGCCGAGGATCGACGTCGGTCGGAAATTCTTCCGGCGCGGCAACAATGGCTTCCAGCGCGGCACGGACATAGGCGTCGCCATGATTCTGGCTGCCGGTCAGCGCCCGCGCATAGCGCCGAAGGAACGGAAGATGGGGGTGTAATTGCTGTCCAAGCGACATCGTCAAGTCTTCTCCCTGCCCATCAGGGCCACATTGTCCCGAAGCATGGGAACAGCGTGGAAGGATGGAATGTCCATGCCATGATGACAACCCCCCGCCGCCCCGACAGCCACGCAAAGTTGCGCAGCGTAAAAAATGCTTCGAGGGGCGGAACCATCGATAACCGGATTTGTTTCGCCTCCAGATGGTTTTTTCGACGATATCGTGAATTTCCCATGAATTGCATGATTGTGCGAATTGACGTCATGGCGCAAACCCGCGAAACGGGCGTGCCGACATGGCGGGAATGGCTGCAGAGGGGCTGATTTTGGTTTCTTCAACGACGGAGCGGGGCGTGGCCGATGACGACAAGGATGCCGACGCCGCAACCCGGACAGCAAGGATGACGGGCGCCACCGCAAAGCAGAAGCCTCTGCCTGCGGGCAAGGAGGATGTGCATGTCTCCCAGGCTCTCCGTACCGTTTACCAGCGCGCCGTGGACGAAGATATTCCGCCCGAGATGTTGGACCTGCTGAGCAAACTGGACTGATACACAGATGATCGGGGGCAGCCTTCCTCCGGCAGCCCGCTCCATGATCGAGCCATTGCTGCATTTTTTCCGCTCGACCGGCGTCAAGATGTTTCTCATCCTGACGCTGGCCTTGTTGCCACTGGGGCTGATCGCCCTCATCGCCTCGCTCCAGGCCATTCGCACCGCCGATCTGGAAAAGGAAGCGCTGCTGCGGGTCGCCGTGACGCAAAGCGCGCGCAAATTGACCGCCGACCTGCAGTCCGATCGCACCGCGCTCGAACTTGTCGTCAATGCGCTGGCCAATAATGCCGCGGACAAAGGCATGTGCCGGCGTCTCTCTTTCTTTCTCACCGCGCACGATGCCGATGGCGGGCATTTCTATATTTACGACCGTGCGGGCAATCGTTTGTGTAACTCGCCTGAAGCCGAACCGGCCGGCATCGCGCCATCGGAGCGTTTCGCCAGGCCAGTGGCGCAACTCCTGCCAGCCCATCTTGTCAGCCGCGTGCGCAGCGGCAATGGCCGGCTCGTCGCTCTCTCCTATTATTCGCGCGGCCATCTCGAAAGCATCGCTGATCCCGCCACCGCGCTGCAAAATCGCCAGCTCAGCTTGCGCCAAGGTGACAGGCAGTTGGTCGTCAGCCGTCCCGGTGCGGGGATCAAGGGCGATGGCAGCAGCCTGTCCGCCCGGCTCGACCCGCCCGACATATTGCTGACTATGACGGTGCGCGAACCGCCCGCCACATTGGCGCGGATGCTGTCCCTGTTCCTGCCGCTGGTCATGTGGTTTGCCGCTGCGGCGATCGGCTGGTTCGTGGTCAACCGGTTGCTCATCCGGCCCCTGGTGCTCTTGCAGCGGGCGGTAGCGGACTATCAGCCTGGCCAGGTGCTGCAACCCTTGCAAGGCGTGCGCACCCCTGCGCTGGAGATCGTCGCGCTGGGCGAAACCTTCCATGAAATCAGCATGGACGTCGCCACCCACGAGGCCGAAATTTCCCAAAGCCTGGAAACGCAGCGCAAACTGACGCGCGAGGTGCACCACCGGGTAAAAAATAACCTGCAGATCATCGCCAGCCTCATCAACCTCCACGCGCGCTCCGCGCATGATCCCGAAGCGTGCGAGGCCTATGCCTCGATCCAGCGCCGGGTCGACGCCCTGTCGGTCGTCCACCGCAATCATTTTGCGGAACTGGAGGAAAATCGCGGCGTCGGCGTTCGCCCGCTGATCAGCGAATTGTCGGCGAGCCTGCGCGGCACCGCCCCGGCCGCCGCGCGCCGCTTCGCGATCCAGATCAACAGCGACAATCTGCACATCAGCCAGGATGTGGCGGTGCCGATCGCCTTCCTGCTGACCGAGCTGGTCGAACTGGCGATGATGCTCGCGCCGCAGGCGACGATGCAGATCGCAGTGCAGGTGGAGTCGGACCGCGACGATCGCGCCCGGCTGATGGTGCGCTCGCCTGGCCTTACGGCGTCCGAAGCGATGACCGACCGACTGGATGAACGCTATGGTCGCGTCCTGACCGGCCTGTCGCGCCAGTTGCGCGCCCCACTGGATTATGACGGCGACGCGGGCAGCTATGCCATCGTCATCACCGTCATACCCGATCGCGCTTAAACCCGCTGGTAGTCGCGCCGGAAATCGGCGGTGAATTCGGCCAGCGTGCCAGCGGCGATATTATCGCGCAGGCCCTGCATCAGTTCCTGGTAGAAATGGATGTTATGCTGCGTCATCAGCATCGCGCCCAGCATTTCGCCCGCCTTCACCAGATGATGCAGATAGGCGCGGCTCCAGGTCGCGCACACCGGACAGCCGCAGCGCGGATCGATCGGCCCTGTATCCTCGTTGAACTTGGCGTTGCGGATATTGAGCGGCCCGGCCCAGGTGAAGGCCTGACCATTGCGGCCCGATCGCGTCGGCAGCACGCAATCGAACATGTCGATGCCGCGCTCCACCGCGCCGACGATGTCGTCGGGCTTGCCCACCCCCATCAGGTAGCGCGGCTTGTCCTGCGGCAGCATGTCAGGCGCGAAATCGAGCGTGGCGAACATCGCCTCCTGCCCCTCGCCCACCGCCAGCCCGCCCACGGCATAGCCGTCAAAGCCGATCTCGATCAGCTTTTCGGCTGAAACACGACGCAGTCCTTCGTCGAGCGACCCCTGCTGGATGCCGAACAGCGCCGCCCGCTCCGCATGATCGCCGCCCGCATCGAAGCCTTCGCGCGAGCGCTTCGCCCAGCGCATCGACCGCTCCATCGACCGCGCGGCCTCGTCATGAGTGCAGCCATTCTTCGTACATTCGTCAAACGCCATGACGATGTCGCTGTCCAGCAGCCGCTGGATCTCCATCGACCGCTCCGGCGTCAGCATATGTTTCGACCCGTCGATATGGCTGGAAAAGGCGACCCCCTCTTCGCTCATCTTGGTGAGCGCAGAGAGGCTCATCACCTGGTAGCCGCCGCTGTCGGTCAGGATCGGCCGGTCCCAGCCCATGAAGCCGTGCAGCCCACCCAGCCGCGCCATGCGCTCGGCGCCGGGGCGCAGCATCAGATGATAGGTGTTGCCCAGGATGATGTCCGCACCAGCCGCACGCACTTCAGCCGGACGCATCGCCTTGACGGTCGCAGCAGTGCCCACGGGCATGAAAGCGGGGGTGCGAATCTCACCGCGGCGCATCTGGATCACGCCGGTGCGGGCCTTGCCGTGGGTGGCGCTGACGGAGAAGGAAAAACGAGGCTTGGTCATCGCCGCGCTTTAGGAGCGAACGGCAATGCGCACAAGGATCGGCGATGCCGTCAGCTCAGCCCGCCTTGCGGACCCCTTCGAACAAGGCCATCGCGTCGATATTGAAGCCATCGACCCGCCGATAGGGACCGATGAAACGCAGGCAATCCGCCGACAGGCGCAACGGCCATGGCGCGCCGTCCGCATCATGCAGGGCCAATGTGACGCAAGAAGTCTGTGGGCGCGGCTCGTTCATACGCGCCGGACTAATGGACAAGGGTTAACAAAGCGCTGACCGCATAATCTTACGTCCGTTCAACAGCGGCTTTTGTGGCATTCCCGCCACATTGGGTCCACTTCGGCGGCATTTGGGGCGACCTGCTTGCAACAGTCAGAGGCAAAAATGGTTAACGGCCTGTCAATCATAAGACGGTTGATTGCATGCTGCGCTCCAGCCTGATCTTTTCATTCCATATAGAAAAACGGGGTCGCATATGATTGATTCAGGACGGTTTAATCCCACCAGAGACGAGGCGGAGCACGCCGGCGAAGACCATTTGTCGGACGACGGCGACCATCCGCCACTCGCCCCTACGGAAAGCGCGCGCGACACCGCTGTCGCACAATCCAGCCTGTTCGACCTGGGACAGATCGATGTCCGCTGGGACGAGGATCTTGCAACCCTCTGGGCGTTCATGACGCCGCTGGAACGCCCCAATTTCTCGCTCGCCATGCTGCGGGACGTGCGCACTTGGTATGTCGAATCGAAACGCTTGTTCGATGCGGGCCAATTGCCGATCAAATATCTCGTCGCAGGATCGCGTTTTCCCGGGGTGTTCAATCTCGGCGGCGATCTGGAACTGTTCGCAAGTTGCATCGAACGCGGCGACCTGCCCGGCTTGGTGGCCTATGGCCATGCCTGCATCGACGTCGTCAACCGGACCTGGCTCAATGGCGACATGCCCGTCGTATCGGTGGCCCTGGCGCAGGGCGACGCGCTGGGCGGCGGGTTCGAAGCGCTGTTGTGTTTCGACATCGTCATAGCGGAGCGCAGTGCCCGCTTTGGTCTGCCCGAAATGCTGTTCGGCCTGTTTCCCGGCATGGGCGCCTATTCCATCCTGGCACGCAAACTGGGCCGACTGACGGCCGAGCGCATGATCCTGTCCGGCAAAGTCCATAGCGCGGAGGAAATGTACGACCTGGGTATCGTCCACACCCTTGTCGAGGATGGCGAAGGCGAAGAGGCGGTGCGCGACTATATTAAGGCGTCCCGCGCCCATCATTCAGGGCATGTGGGGGTGTTTCAGGCGGGACGCCGCGTCGATCCGCTCCATTATGACGAGCTTAAGGACATCGTCGAAAACTGGGCCGCGTCGGCGGTCAAGATTGACCTCAAGGATATGCGGATGATGCGTCGCCTCGCCTCCGCCCAAACGCGCCTGGCGCGTTGACACGCACATGCGGGCGGACGTTCAGGCCAGGCGCCGCTGCCGGATCAGGCCGACCATGTCCTGACCGCCCGTATGCATGTCGGCCATCAATTGCAGCAGCGCTTCGGCCGGCATGGGCTTGCTTAATATGAACCCCTGCACATTGGTGAAGCCGACCTCGCGCGCATAGCGCAACTGTTCTTCGGTCTCGATTCCTTCGGCGACCGTTTCGACATCCAACGAATGGGCGAGATAGGCGACGGATTGCGCAATCGCGCGATCCCGCGGATTTTCGCCCACCCCGCGCATGAAGCTTTGATCCACCTTGATCGTGTCGAAGGCATGCGACCGCAACGATCCAAGCGACGAATAGCCCGTCCCGAAATCATCCAGCGCCAGGCGAAGGCCGATGCGCCGCAACTCCGCCAGAATGAGATGGGTATGCCCGTCATCCTCCAGGAACGTCGATTCGGTCACCTCCAACTCCAGGCGGCGTGCGCGCATGCCAGCCTTCAGCAGCGCACTCATGACGGAGCGTGAAAGCCCGTCGCTCTTGATGAGCGCGGGTGATATGTTGACGGCGACGCGGATGTCGTCATCCCATTGCATTGCGTCATGACAGGCCTGTTGCAAAGCCCAGTCCGTGATCGGCTCTATCAGTGAGCTGCTTTCCGCTATCGGAATGAACTCGCCGGGCGATATCGGCCCCAATTGGGGATGATCCCAGCGCATCAACGCTTCACAAATGACAATTCGGCCAGTGCGGCTGTCGAATATCGGCTGATAATGCAGGCGCAAATCGCCTTGCGCGAGCGCGGCACGCAGTCCCATTTCCAGTTCGTAGATACGGTTCTGACGCTCCTTCATCGACCATTCGAACCGGCTTTGCCGGTTACGCCCATTATGCTTGGACTGGTAGAGGGCCAGGTCGGCATGTTGCAGCAGTTCGTCGCCGTCCCGACCATCGGCCGGCGCAACCGCTATGCCCATGGATGCCGTGACGCTGAGCGAATAGCCGTTGATGTCGAACTCGCTCTCAAACTCCCGCATGACGTCGTTGGCCACGGCCTGCGCGACGATGTGGTCGCCATGGGGACAGATGATGATGAACTCGTCTCCGCCAAAGCGCGAGACATGCCCCCTGCCGTGCAGCGCGCCGGAGAGCCGCTCCGCCACCTGGCACAGCAGCTTGTCGCCGACGATATGCCCAAGGGAATCGTTGATCTCCTTGAACCGGTCCAGGTCCATCCACAGGATCGCCATCGGTTCATGAACGGATGTGCGCTGCTCGAACAGGTCGTGCAAACGCATTTGCATCGCCATCCGGTTTTCGACTCCGGTCAGGCTGTCGAACCGCGCCAGTCGCTCGAACTTGGTCGCCAGCATCGCCTTTTCATTCTTCGCCAGCAACGCTTCCAGCACGATGCGATGCGTCGTCTTGGTGATTTCGCCCATCGCGAAAATCATCAGAAAGCACAATATGCCCAATGTGATGTAAGGAACACCGCCAGCAAGGATCAGGCCGATCGACGTGGGCAGCAACGAAAAGCAGGTCTGCCCGACGGCGACATGCACGCGCCCGGCATTCCGCCCGGCAATGCCGCCGGCATAGGACGCAACCATGCCCACGCTCAGCACATGCAGGCTGGCCATATCGACCATGGTCAACGTCGCCAGCGCGTGTAATCCCAGCAGCGCGGCATAAACCCACGCCCCTAGCTCATAGGCGGCGCCCCAGATGGAGAGGGTCGGTTTTTCGCGATGGGCCAGTTGGCGCTGGAAATAGACTGCGGAGATCGACCGGCTTACCCCCACGATCACGATCAGAACGGAAATCAGGGTGATGACGGGAAGGTCAGCATAATAGGCAACGACCAGTCCTAGCGATCCGCCGGATACCGCGCCCCTCAATAGGGACGCAGGCGATGCGTAAAGCGATTTGATAAGGCTGCGCCGCACCTCGGCGTCCTGCCCCGGTTCCTGCGCCTTGCGCCGTTCCAGCAATGATTTCAGCAGGCGCAAAATGGCGGGTCTCCGGTTCCCGCCCCCTTGATCGCATTTGTTCCTTTATTATTCGGTTAATGCAGCGACAATAACCACCGCTCGCCCGTCATTTCGGTCCCGAAAAGACGATGGGTTTCGCGCTCTACTACAGAAAATCCAGTGGATTCATACAGGTGCCGAGCGTGGACGAGGACATCCTGCGTCCACAACATCAGCTGTCGATAATCTGCATCACGGGCAAAGCCGATGCACTGGTCGACCAGCGCCCGGCCGATGCCCATCCCCCGCGCGGCGCGTTCGACATGCAACAGTCGCAACTGCCCGACATCGTCGCCCGCATCGGCCAGCAGCACCGCACCCAGCATCGCGCCGTCGCGCTCGGCGATCCAGGCCTGCTCCCTGCCGGGCTTGAAATCGCGCAGGAACGCGGTGGTGATCTCGCCCTGCATCACCTCCATCGCCCGCCCCCAGCCATATTCCGCCTCATACAGCCGGGCCTGGCGCGATGCGACCAGCGCCAGGTCGCCGATACGGAAAGCGCGGATCGACCAATTGTCGGGTGCATCCTCACCGACCACCCCATTGCCCAGCAGCGCCCGGACCTGACCCAATGCGGCAATCAGATCCTCCTGCTGCGCCCGGTCCAGCCCGACGATGCGGGCAGCGGTATCGGCGCGGGTGCGCGCGTCGATCGCCGCAAAGGCCGCACGTCCTTCCGGCGTCAGCGCGATCGGCCGTTGCCGCGCGTCGCTGCCCCGGCCCCGCGCGATCCACCCCCGCTTTTCGAAGCCCGCAATGATGCGGCTGGCATGACCGGCGTCCAGCCCGATCCGATCGCGCAGGCTGCTGGCCAGCACGCCCGCCTCTCCTTGCGCGATCTCATAGAGCAGCCGCGCCGCCGTCACGCCCATGCCGCTGTCCATATAGCTGGGTTGCAACACGCCCGCGAACCGGGTGTGGAAGCGGTTGAAGGCGCGCAGCGCCGCGACGGTTTCGGGCGCTGGGGTTTTAGGCGCTGGGGTTTTAGGCGCTGGGGTTTCAGGCGCGGGCAGATCGGCGGCAGTTCGCTGTTCAGTCATTGCAGGTCAGGCTAAGCCATGATAGTTGTCGTCGTCAACTAAAATGGAAGAGGTTGCTGCAACTGTCCAACTCGCCGTCTCATCCGCTCGATCACCCCGTCTGGCACAGCCTGGCAAGCGGCTGGTCCGCGCTGGCGCAGGGCAACGATCGTGCGCGCCGGATCGATCCGCTTTACGGGCCGTTCGGCGCTGCAGCGGACGACAGCGCCGACAGCCGGGCGGCCCTCGCTGCGCTGGTGCCGGATGATGGCGAACTCTGGTTGGTCGGCCCAGATGCCTTGATCCCGCCGCCCGGCGTCACCGTGCTGCGCAGCGCGACGCTGGCGCAGATGGTCGCCCCATCGATCACCCCCGCTACCTCTGCGCCGCCAACCTGGGTAAAGCTGGACGAACGCGACACCGCGGACATGCGCGCCCTCGCGCTGCTCACCCGGCCGGGGCCGTTCGCGCCCCTGACCCATAGGCTGGGCCGTTTCATCGGCGTGCGCGACAACGGCCAACTGATCGCAATGGCGGGCGAGCGTATGGCGATGCCGGGCTTCACCGAAGTCAGCGGTGTGTGCACCCATCCCGACTGGCGCGGCCGCGGGCTGGCCGGCGCGCTGATGCGGATCGTTGCGCAGGCGATGCTGGACCGCGGCGAAACCCCCTTCCTGCACGCCTATGCCGCCCACGACCGCACGATCGCCCTTTACCGGACCTTGGGGTTCGAGGTGCGCGCCGAACTGCCGATGATGGTGGTGACGCGCCGGCGGCTAGCGATGGGATCGAATTGACCGGCTCAATAGATTTCCGCGTCTTCCCATCCGGCAAGAGCCAGCAGGGCCAGCCCGATCTCGCGGACCTTGCCGTCGCGCGGACTCCAGGCGCGAGTGAAATGATAGCCCTCTGCATCGATCACCCCGACCATCCATTGCGCGCCATCCGTTCCGGGCGGGCCACAGGAGGGAGACGCTGAGGTGAACATATCGTCCTGCGCCAACAGGGCCTTGACCCGATCCGCCTCCACATCGTCCAGCGCGCGATCGATCGTGAGGTCAACCTTGCCAACTTCATAGCTGCCAATGCCGGTCAGCCGCTTGGCAACCAGTCGGGGTGGCTTATCCCGGCGGAAGTCAATGCGGACTATAATCGGCGGGTGGAAGGTGCGGAGCCAGAGAAAGCGAACAACCCGCTTTCCCTCAACCGCCGCCTCGCCTCCACCGACGTAAAGCACCGGCTCCTTTGCGGCAGCCAGGAAAGCAGCATAGGATGCCAAGGTGCCCGCATCGGCGACCGGCACGGTCCAGCGATGCGCCGCACTGCCGCACTCCACCGTCGGTGCCGCCAGTTCAGCCGGGAAATATGGCGGGCCTGCCAGCGCGGTCGCCGCTAGCAAGGCAAGAAGGTTCGGAATGATCTTGCCCTCCTAAAGCCATCCTGTCCTTTCTAAACGCGACCGCCCAAAAGAAAAGGGCCGGTGGATCGCTCCACCAGCCCCTTCTTTGCGTCAGAAAGCAGGACACTTCCTTCTGGCGATCGAACCGCAGGCGAAGCCAAGCCCCGCCCGCGACGATCGCCTTTAGAAGTCCATGCCGCCCATGCCGCCCATGCCGCCGCCGGGCATGCCCATCGGCGCCTTGTCATCGGCGGGCAGCTCGGACACGGCGGCTTCCGTCGTGATGAGCAGGCCAGCCACCGAAGCGGCGTTCTGCAGCGCGGTGCGGACGACCTTGGTCGGGTCGATCACGCCGGCGGCAACCAGGTTTTCATACACGTCGGTCGACGCGTTGAAGCCGAACGAGGTGTCGTCCTGGTCGAGCAGCTTGCCCGACACGACGGCGCCGTCATGGCCCGCATTGCTGGCGATCTGGCGAACCAGAGCGGTCAGCGACTTGCGCACGATGTCGATGCCGCGGGTCTGGTCGTCATTGATGCCCTTGAGGCCATCAAGCGCCTTGGTGGCATAGAGCAGAGCCGTGCCGCCGCCAGGGACGATGCCTTCTTCGACAGCCGCGCGGGTTGCGTGGAGAGCGTCATCGACGCGATCCTTGCGCTCCTTGACTTCAACTTCCGTCGCGCCGCCGACCTTGATGACGGCAACGCCGCCAGCCAGCTTCGCCAGGCGTTCCTGCAGCTTTTCCTTGTCATAGTCCGAGGTGGTGTGCTCGATCTGCTGACGGATCTGCTCGGTGCGGCCCTTGATCGAGTCATGGTCGCCAGCGCCATCGACGATGACGGTGTTGTCCTTGTCGATGGTGACGCGCTTGGCGGTGCCCAGCATGGAGAGCGTGACGCTTTCCAGCTTGATGCCCAGATCTTCCGAGATCACTTCGCCCTTGGTCAGGACGGCGATGTCTTCCAGCATCGCCTTGCGACGATCGCCAAAGCCAGGCGCCTTGACCGCAGCAACCTTCAGGCCGCCGCGCAGCTTGTTGACGACCAGGGTCGCCAGCGCTTCGCCTTCAATGTCTTCCGCGATGATCAGGAGCGGCCGGCCCGACTGAACGACGGCTTCCAGGATCGGAAGGATCGACTGCAGGTTCGACAGCTTCTTTTCGTGGATCAGGATGTACGGATCGGACAGTTCGACCGACATCTTTTCCGGGTTGGTGATGAAGTAGGGCGACAGGTAGCCGCGGTCGAACTGCATACCTTCCACGACGTCCAGTTCGAAGTCGAGACCCTTGGCCTCTTCCACGGTGATGACGCCTTCCTTGCCGACCTTTTCCATGGCTTCGGCGATCTTCTGGCCGACTTCAACGTCGCCATTGGCGGAGATGATGCCGACCTGAGCGACTTCGGCCGAACCCGAAACCGGCTTCGAACGCGCCTTGATGTCCTCGACAACCTTGATGACGGCCAGATCGATGCCGCGCTTCAGGTCCATCGGGTTCATGCCGGCCGCAACCGACTTCATGCCTTCGCGCACGATGGCCTGGGCCAGCACGGTCGCGGTGGTGGTGCCGTCACCGGCGATGTCGTTGGTCTTCGAAGCCACTTCGCGGACCATCTGCGCGCCCATATTCTCGAACTTGTCCTTCAGTTCGATTTCCTTGGCGACGCTGACGCCGTCCTTGGTGATGCGGGGAGCGCCGAAGCTCTTGTCGATGACGACGTTGCGGCCCTTCGGCCCCAAGGTCACCTTGACCGCATCGGCCAGAATGTCGACGCCGCGCAGAATGCGCTCACGAGCGTCACGCGAAAACTTTACGTCCTTCGCTGCCATGATCTTTTACCTTCGTTTGAGAATTGCAAAATTTGCGAAGTTCACACCGTTATAAGGCACGAAATTTCGCCGAAAAAAGGAACGCCTATCCGGTTCGCAGCTTTACGCAGCGATGCCCGGCGCGCTGGCTATCAGCCAACGACGCCCAGGATATCAGATTCCTTCATGATCAGCAGGTCTTCACCGTCGACCTTGACTTCGGTGCCCGACCACTTGCCGAACAGGACGCGATCGCCGGCCTGAACGTCGAGCGGGGTCACCTTGCCGTCTTCGGCCTTGGTGCCGGTGCCGACAGAGACGATCTCGCCTTCCTGCGGCTTTTCCTTGGCGGTGTCGGGAATGATGATGCCACCCGCGGTCTTCGCTTCCGCTTCGATGCGGCGGACGAGAACACGGTCGTGCAATGGACGAAATGCCATGTTTATTGCCTTTCCCTAGCTTGGGGAGGGGGCAGCGCACAGGATGGGGGGACGATCTCCCCCGCAAATGCCCTGCTTGCCTGTCCGTCTCCCGATGAACTTTGCGTTGTTAGCACTCATTGCGTTAGAGTGCTAGCGGCATCCATATGGAAAAGTCGTTTCGTTGGTCAAGAGTGATAACCGGAAAATTTTTCCTGCACTCGCCAAGTCTACTCGGCGGCGCGTCCAGACGGATAGGCCTAGCCTGACTGGCAGTCTTCCGCGCCGCGATGGGACGCGCCGATCTTGCGGCCGCTGCACATTGAAACATCCATGCGACAGCGCGATGACAGCCCTCACCGAAGCGCGCGCATCGATGCGCAATATTCATGAAGCCATGAGCGAAGATCGGTTGCGGCCGGCAGGGCCGCTTCCTACCTGCCGGGCATCTTCTCGCAGCATCGGAGCGCACCGGCATGACCGACACATATACCCCGCCCAAAGTCTGGACCTGGGACAAGAACAATGGCGGCCCTTTCGCGTCCATCAACCGCCCGATCGCCGGCCCCACCCATGACAAGGCGCTGCCAGTAGGGAAACATCCGCTTCAGCTCTATTCGCTTGCCACGCCCAATGGGCAGAAGGTGACGATCCTGCTGGAGGAATTGCTGGAGGCGGGCGTCACGGAAGCGGAATATGACGCATGGCTGATCCGCATCGGCGATGGCGACCAGTTTGGCAGCGACTTCGTCGCGATCAATCCCAACAGCAAGATCCCCGCGCTGCTGGACCATAGCGTATCGCCTCCGCAGAGGGTCTTCGAATCCGGCTCCATCCTGCTCTACCTCGCCGAAAAGTTCGGCAAGTTCCTGCCCGTCGATCCGGCGGCGAGGACAGAGGCGTTGAACTGGCTGTTCTGGCAGATGGGCGCGGGTCCACTGCTCGGCGGCGGCTTTGGCCATTTCTTCGCCTATGCGCCGGAAAAGTTCGAATATCCGATCAACCGCTACACGATGGAGGTGAAGCGGCAGTTGGACGTTCTCGACCGTCAACTGGCTGAGCATGAATATATAGCAGGTGCCGAATATAGCATCGCCGACATCGCCATCTGGCCATGGTATGGCGGGCTGGTGCTGGGCCGCGCCTATGATGCAGCGGAGTTTCTGGACGCGGCCAGTTACACGAATGTCGTGCGCTGGGCGCAGCAGATCGACGCACGCCCGGCGGTGAAGCGCGGCCGCATGGTCAACAAGGCGAACGGACCGCTGGAAGAGCAACTGCACGAACGCCATGATGCGGGCGATTTTGCGACCCGGACGCAGGACAAGCTGGAAGGGGCGGCTTAAAGCGCAGCCCCCTCCCCATGCCGTTCGCTTCGAGCGAAGTCGAGAAGCGGGTAGCGCAACGCCGCGTCCGGTTCCGCTGAACGCCGCTTTGCCGCGTTTCTCGACTTCGCTTGAAACAAATGGGGATTAATAACCCACGGTAAACCGCGCGCGGCTATGCCGCGGCATTTCGATCTCATCGACCAGCGCGATGGCATAATCGGCGTAGGAAATGCTGCTCTTGCCTTCGCCATCGACCAGCAGTGCGTCCTTGCCAAGCCGGAAGCTGCCCTTGCGATCGCCGACGAAGAAATTGGCCGAGGGCGAGAGATAGGTCCAGTCGATGTCTTCGACCCCGCGCAGATAATCCAGGAAGACCGCCCCCTTCCCCGCTTCGACCTTGGCGACTTCGGGAAAGTTCGGCGTCGTGATGAACGGCACGCCCGGCGCGACCTCCAGGCTGCCCGCGCCGCCCACCACCAGATAGCGCGGCACGCCCGAATCGCGCACCACGCCGACCAGCGCGGCAGGATCGGTGTCGGCGAACATCACCGCGCTGACCACCACGTCATGCCCACGGATCGCCTCGACCAGCGCGGCGGGATCGTTGACGTCGCCCTTTACCGCCGTCACGCGCGCATCCTGGAACGCCTTTTCGGGATGCCGCGCGATCGCGGTCACCTGATGCCCGCGCCGCGCCAGTTCGGCACTGATTTCCGTGCCCGCGCGGCCCGTGCCGCCGATGATCGCCACTTTCATAAGTCCATCTCCATGGTGGTTACTGATGGAAACCAGATAGCGATTGCGATATCATCCCCGCAAGAAGGCACCTTGCCTTCACCAGGTTACGCCCAGGATACCGCCTTCATGACCATCCCCCAGCCGCTGCGCATCGGCGACGCCTATAATCCCGATTGCCCGACCCGCCATATTCTCGACCGGATCGGCGACAAATGGGCGGTGCTGGTGCTGCTGACGTTGAAGGACGGACCGGTGCGTTTCAACGATCTGCGGCGCCGGATCGGCGCCATCTCGCAAAAGATGCTCTCGCAAACCTTGAAGAGCCTGGAGCGGGACGGCCTGGTCAGCCGCGCCGCCTTTCCCACCGTGCCGGTGACGGTGGAATATCGGCTGACGCCGCTGGCGGGCGGTCTGATCGGCATATTGGATCAGGTCACCCAATGGGCCGAAGCCCATGTCGGGGACATCATGGCCGCGCAGCGCGCCCATGACGGCGCGCTGGCCGATGCGAAGGCGGCCTAACCCGCCGCCTGCACGATTTCAGCCCATTCGGCCTCGCTAATCACAGCGATCCCCAACGCCGCCGCCTGTTTGAGCTTCGACCCTGCCCCCGGCCCCGCCACCACCAGATCGGTCTTGGCGCTGACCGATCCGGCCGCTTTCGCGCCCAGCCGTTCGGCCTGCGCCTTGGCCTCGTCGCGGCTCATGGTTTCCAGCTTGCCGGTGAAGACGATGGTTTTGCCCGTCACCGCGCTTTGGGTGGTTTCCACGACATAGTCGGGCGGCGACACTTCGCACAGCAGATCGTCCCACGCTTCGACATTATGGGGTTCGTGGAAGAAGTCGGCGATCGCATGGCCCACCGCCGCGCCGACATTCTCCACGCCGATATGCTCGGCTATGGCCTTGTCGCGCTTGGCCTGCGTTTCGGCCGGGTCGGCGGCATCGCGCAGGGCGATGATCTCTTCCGCCAGCGCGCGCACGCCTGGCAATGTGGTGTAGCGCTTGAGCAAGTCGCGCGCCGTCACCGCGCCGATATGGCGGATGCCCAGGCCAAAGAGCAGGCGCGCGGCATCCGGCTGACGCTTGGCCTCGATCGCGGCGAGCAGATTATCGACCGACTTTTCCTTCCACCCTTCCCGGCCGATCAGGTCAGGCCGATGTTTCTTCAGGCGGAAGATGTCGGCCGGCTCGGCGATCCAGCCCAGGTCTAGAAATTCCTGGATCGATTTTTCGCCCAGTCCCTCGATATCGAGCGCGCCGCGGCTGACGAAATGGCGCAGCCGCTCGAACCGCTGGGCCGGGCAGATCAGCCCGCCGGTGCAGCGATAATCGACCTCCTCCTCTTCGCGCACGGCTTCGGAGCCGCAGACCGGGCAATGGGTCGGGAAGGGAAAGGGATCGCGCGGCTCATCGCGGGTCAGGTTCTCGACCACCTGCGGAATGACGTCGCCCGCGCGCTGCACGACGATGCGATCGCCGGGGCGCACGCCCAGCCGGGCGATCTCGTCCGCATTGTGGAGCGTGACGTTGGACACGACCACGCCGCCAACGGTGACGGGGGTCAGGCGGCCGACCGGGGTCAGCTTCCCAGTGCGCCCGACCTGGATGTCGATCGCCTCTAGCGTGGTTTGTGCCTGTTCCGCAGGAAATTTATGCGCGATCGCCCAGCGCGGCGCCTTCGCCACGAAGCCCAGCCGCTGCTGCCAATCGAGCCGATCGACTTTGTAGACCACCCCGTCGATGTCGAAGGGCAGGTCGGCGCGCGCCGCTTCGATGGCGCGATAATGGGCGATCAACGCGTCCAGACTGTCGACTTGCGCCAGCATGTCCGACACCGGCAGGCCCCAACTTGCGATGGCCTGCATCACGCCCAGTTGCGAGTCCGCTGGCACTTCGCTGCGCGCGCCCCAGCCATGGGCCAGGAAGCGCAGCGGGCGGGCGGCTGTGACGGTCGCGTCCTTCTGGCGCAGCGAACCGGCGGCGGCATTGCGCGGATTGGCGAATTGGCGCGCCTTTTCCGGGTCGTCGGCCTCTGCCAGCAAGCGCTGGTTGAGCGCCACGAAATCGCCCTTGGCCATATAGACCTCGCCCCGCACCTCGAACAAATCTGGGACGGTCGTGCCGTTTAGCGTCTGCGGGATGTCGGCGATGGTGCGGACATTGGCGGTCACATCCTCCCCCGTCGCGCCGTCGCCGCGGGTCGCGGCCAGCACCAACTCGCCCTTTTCATAACGCAGCGAACAGGACAGGCCGTCGATCTTCGGCTCCGCGGTCAGCGCCAGCGGCGCATCGTCCGGCAGCGCCAGGAAGCGCCGGACGCGGGCGAGGAACTCAGCGATATCCTCGTCGGAAAAGCCGTTGTCGAGGCTCATCATGCGAACGGCGTGCGGCACCTTCTTGAGCGCCGATGTCGCCGCGGCCCCCACCTGCGCATTGGGCGAATCGGCGCGGATCAATTGCGGGAAAGCCGCCTCCAGCGCGTTATTCTCCGCGATCAGCGCATCATAGGCCGCGTCGCTGATCTCAGGCGCGTCCTGGTCGTGATAGAGGCGATTATGCTTCGCCACCTCCTTGGCGAGGCGCATCAGGCGGTTGGCGGCTTCGGCTTCGGTGAGGCTAGCGGGGTCGGTCATGGGGATGCTTTATATCGTCCTGCCATGGCTCTACCAGAGCTTACCGAAGAGAATGGCCAAGTCTGCCCAGCAAATGCCCGCGTGTGCAATAATGATCGCCGTACGCCGCAATGTTGGGTCAGACACTGCACTCAAACCTAGAACGACGCCGCTACACGCCACCCCCCAAAGAAGCAGGCTTGCTGTCGCGAAGAGTATGTCGACAAATTGAAGAGTAGAACTTGGAACGGTAAAAAATAGGATGCCGATCGCCGCCACTATCGCCAGCGCTGTGAAAACAACGAATGCCATCGTGCATAACAACGTGGTCACGAAGATGACCGGCATCATTGCGACCTGCGCCGTAGCTATCCATGTTGAGGAGCGCAACAGCGACATAGGCTAAACCCCCGCCACCGGCACCGTCTCGAACCGCTGCCCGAAGCCCGCGATGATCGGCCGCGCCTTGGCGATGGCGGCCTGCACGGCGGGCAGTTTGAGCGAGGCGGCGTGGCTTTGCTGGCTGTCCCAGACTTCGGTGATCCAGATCGCGTCCGGATTCGCGCTGTCCAGCGCAATAATATAGGACAGGCAACCGGGCATCGCGCCGGTCGCGTCCCGCAGATAGCCGACCAGTTCGTCGCGCTTGCCGGGCTGGCTCAGCATCTGGCCGATCAGGCCGTAGCGGGGTTTCGCCTCCTGCGCGGCGGCGGGGGTTGCGCTAGCGGCGATCGCGGCGGCGGTGAAGCCGATCATGTCTCTGCGGTTATGGGTCATGGCTCTACTCTCTCCCCAAAGAACCGTTCGTTTCGAGCAAAGTCGAGAAACGAAGCAAAACGCTGGCGTGGCTCTATCCGCTTCTCGACTTCGCTCGAAGCGAACGAAGGTTAATATCTGCATAGCCTGACGGATGCGACGTCAAACCCGCTCCAGCAACCGCTCCGCCTGCGCGCGCGCCTCTGCGGTAATTTCTGCGCCAGACAGCATCCGCGCGATTTCCTCACGGCGTTCCGCATCATCCAGCGCATGAACGCCGGTGCGCGTTACCGTGCCGTCACTCGATTTCGCGATCAGCAGATGCCCCGCGCCCCGCGCCGCGACCTGCGGGCTGTGGGTGACGACCAATATCTGATTGCTCTGCGCCAGCCGCGACAGCCGTTCGCCGATCGCATCGGCCACCGCGCCGCCCACGCCCCGGTCGATCTCGTCGAAGATCAGCGTATCGGCCCCGCCCTGCTCGGCCAGCGCGACCTTCAGCGCCAGGATGAAGCGCGACAATTCGCCTCCGCTTGCGATCTTGGCCAGCGGCGCGAAGGGCGCACCGGGGTTGGTCGAGATTTCGAACTCCACCCTATCCATGCCCTGCGCGCTCCACTGCGCCTCATCCAGTTGCGCGACGACGGTGCGGAATCGGGCGGCGTCCAGTTTGAGCGGTGCCAATTCCGCCGCCACCGCAGCATCCAGACGCCCGGCCGCCATCTGCCGCTCACCCGACAGCGCCTGCGCGGCGGCGCGATAGGCGGCGGCCTTCGTCGCGACATCGGCCTCCAGCTTGGCTATATGCTCTTCGCCGCCCTCGATCGCGGCCAACTTGGCGTCCATCTCGTCGCGCAGCGCGGCCAGATCGTCGGGCTGCACCTGATGCTTGCGCGCCAATCCGCGCAGGTCGAACAACCGGGTTTCGACCCTGTCGAGGCGCGCGGGGTCGAAGCTCAGCGCCTCGGCGGCTTCGGCCAGCCGATCCTCGGCCTCGCCCGCCTCCGTCACCGCGCGGTCCAACGCTTCGAGCACCGCGGCCAACAACGGCTCTTCCGACGCGATCCGGTCCAGCCGACGCGCGGCCTGCCGCAACTGAGCCAAGCCACCATCCGATCCGGTTAGGCAATCGCCCACGGCGGACAGGTCGTCGGTCAGGCGCGCGCCCTTCTGCATGGTGGCGCGTTCCTCGGCCAGCGTAGCCTCTTCACCGGGTTCAGGCGCGAACTTGCGCAATTCTTCGACGGCGTGAGTTAGATAATCGCGATCGCGCGCGGCATTGTCCACGGTCGCGCGCGCCTCCGCCAGCGCCTTGGCGGCCGCGCGCCAGCCGGCATGGGCCAACGCCACCGCCCCGGCCTCGCAGCGGCCATAGCTGTCGAGCAGGGCCCGATGGCCGCGCGGATTGAGCAGGCCGCGATCGTCATGCTGGCCATGAATCTCGACCAGCGATCCGCCCAACTCGCGCAGCAGCGCCGCGGAACAGGGCTGGTCGTTGACGAAGGCGCGGCTACCGCCATCGGCCTTCACCAGACGGCGGATCAACAATGGTTCGCCCGGTTCGATCTCGATGCCATTGTCCGCCAGCAGCAGAGCGACGCGCGTGGCGGCCGCCGGCGGTTCGAAGGTGGCGACGACGCTCGCCTGCGCCTCACCATTGCGCACCAAACCGCTGTCGGCACGCGCGCCCAGCGCCAGACCCAGCGAATCGAGCAGGATCGACTTGCCCGCCCCCGTTTCGCCGGTCAGCACTGAAAGGCCCGCGCCGAACTCCAGGTCCAGCGCCTCGATCAGCACGACATTGCGGATGGCGAGCGAGATCAGCATGGCGCGCTTCTACCTGTCACCGCACAAAAGGGGAACAGGCAAAAAGGCCGTCAGGCCTTGACCCCATGTTCCTGCATCAGCTTGTAGCTGCGCTCATACCATTTGGTGCCGGGATAGTTGCGGCCCAGCACGGCGGCGGCCTTCTGCGCTTCGGCCGGGATACCGAGCGAGAGATAGGATTCGACCAGCCGTTCCAGCGCTTCGGGCGTATGCGTCGTGGTCTGATATTTATCGACCACCGAACGGAAACGCAGCGTGGCGGCCAGCCACTGGCCGCGGCGCTGGTAGAATCGGCCGACTTCCATTTCCTTGCCCGCCAGGTGATCGTTGACCAAGTCGACCTTCAACCGCGCGTCGGCGGCGTAGCGGGTGTCGGGATAGCGGCGGATCAGTTCGCCCAGCGCGTCCAGCCCCTGCTGCGTGATCTTCTGGTCGCGGGTGACGTCGGCGATCTGCTCATAATAGCAGAGCGCGATCAGATAATAGGCGTAGGGCGCGTCCTTGTTGCCGGTGTGGATCGACAGGAAACGCTGCGACGCCGAGATGGATTCGGCATAATCCTGGTTCATATAATAGCTGAAGGCCGACATGAGCTGCGCGCGGCGCGCCCAGGGCGAATAGGGATGTTGGCGTTCAACCTCATCGAACAGGGCGGCGGCCAGCTTATACTGGCCCCGGTCCAGCCGGTCCTTGCCACTGTTATACAGGGTGGACACGTCGCGCGCGACATATTGGGTGTCGGCCTTGTTCTTTGACGTGGAGCAGCCGGTAAGGACAGGCGAGGCGATCAGGACCAGGGCGGTGGCCGCGCCAATGCGCGTCATGGTTTTCGTCAGCATGGAGCGGGTCATAGCCGAGGGACACGCCGCCGCCAAGCGGCAGAATGCGTGTGCGTCAACAAGCCGTCCGGGCGGGTATGTCCAACCGGGCAACGGCGCCGCCCGCTGCTGTCGCTTCCAGCGCGAAACGCCCGCCCAACTGCCCCGCCAGCGCGTGCGCGATGCGCAACCCCAGCGATCCGACCGCGCCGCCTGACGGCGCGTCCGGGGCAAGTCCATGGCCATTGTCAGCGATGCGCAAGGCGATCGCGCCGTCCTGCGTCACAAGAGCGACGTCGATCCGACCCGGCCGGTCGGGCAATCCATGTTCCACAGCATTGCTGACCGCTTCGGCGACGATCAACGCCAACGGCACGCTGATGGCCGCGTCCAGCGTCATCGCATCGGGCGCACGCACCGTCAGGTCGATATCCTTGCGGCCACTGGCGTCCAGCACGTCGCTGGCCAGGGTGGTGAGGAAGGTCTTCACATCCTGCCCCGCCCCCGACGGATCGTAGAGCGCACGGCTGATCCGGCCGACCAGCGCGACCCGCCCCGACGCGTCGTCCAGCGCGCGGCGCGCATCATCATGATCGACATGGCGGCGCTGGAGCGCCAGCATCGCGGCGACCACCTGCAGATTATTGGACACACGATGTTGCAGTTCATGGAAGAGCAGTTCGCGATTTTCGGCCAGCGCGCGGCTACGTTCCCGCTCGACCGCCAGGTTGAAATTGGCCCGTTGCATGAAATGGATCAGGGCGATGTCGACCACCACCACCCCCACATAGAAGATCATCGCCACCGCGACCGCCGGGTTCATCGCCAATCGGTTGAAGGGCGGGATGAAGAAATACCAGGACAGCAGACCGCCCAGAAGCGCAGCGAAGATGCCGGGGCGGATGCCGAACAGGAAGGAGGACAGGATCACAGCGGGAAAGAAAGTAACGAACGGATAGCCCGCCGGCAGCAGCGGTTCGGCCGCGAACCGCAGCAATAGCGCCGCGCCGCAGAACAGCAGAGTCAATATATAGCCATAGACTGGCCGATCGAGCACAAGCGGCAGGCGTTCGACGAACCGCTCATTACTGCCCTGCATGATGACCCCCAAAAGACGTATCGGTAGAGTAACAGAAGTTTCCAGCCATGCCTTGATCGAAATCAGTCTGTGGGCTGCAGATGCAAAAACGGGGCGCCCGGCGAACCGGACACCCCGTCTCTATCTGTAGGAAAGGCCGATCCTGGGATCGGCACGTCCGCTTAGTCCTGGGTCAGGAAGTCGGGCAGACCGCCCGGTGCCGGTCCCCGATCGTCATTGGCATCATTGCCGCCTTCGCTGCGTTCGCGACGCGGACCGCGGTCACCGCCGTCACGGCGCGGGCCACGACCACGGTCGCCACGGCCCTCGCCGCCCTCGCGGCGCGGACCACGGTCGCCACCACCGCCGCCATCACGGCGCGGGCCACGATCGCTGCGCGGTTCGCGCGCTTCGCGGGCAGGACGGGTGTCCTCCAGCTCTTCGCCGGTTTCCTGATCGACAACGCGCATCGACAGGCGAACCTTGCCGCGCGGATCGATTTCCAGAACCTTGACCTTCACGTCCTGGCCTTCCGACACGACGTCGGTCGGCTTTTCGACGCGCTCATTCTTCATTTCGGACACATGGACGAGACCGTCCTTGCCGCCCATGAAGTTCACGAAGGCACCGAAGTCCACGATGTTGACGACCTTGCCGTCATAGATCTTGCCGACTTCCGCTTCCTGGGTGATGCCCAGGATCCACTTGCGGGCGGCCTCGATCTGCGCGGGATCGGACGAGCTGATCTTGATCAGGCCTTCGTCGTCGATGTCGACCTTCGCGCCGGTTTCGGCGACGATCTCGCGGATCACCTTGCCACCGGTGCCGATGACTTCACGGATCTTCGACTTGTCGATCTGCAAGGTTTCGATGCGCGGAGCGTGCGCCGACAATTCGGTGCGGGTCGAGGACAGCGACTTGGCCATCTCACCCAGGATGTGGGCGCGGCCTTCCTTCGCCTGCGTCAGCGCCGCTTCGAAGATTTCGCGCGTGATGCCCGCAATCTTGATGTCCATCTGCATCGTGGTGATGCCTTCGGACGTGCCGGCAACCTTGAAGTCCATGTCGCCCAGATGATCTTCGTCACCCAGGATGTCGGACAGGACGGCAAAGTCCTTGCCTTCCAGGATCAGGCCCATGGCGATGCCGGACACGGGGCGCTTCAAGGGCACACCGGCGTCCATCATCGAGAGCGAACCGCCGCAGACGGTCGCCATCGACGACGAACCGTTCGATTCGGTGATGTCCGAAAGAACGCGGATCGTGTAGGGAAACTCATCCTTGCTCGGCAGCACGGGGTGCAGCGCACGCCATGCCAGCTTGCCATGACCCACTTCGCGACGACCCGGCGCGCCGAAGCGGCCGACTTCACCGACCGAGTAGGGCGGGAAGTTATAGTGCAGCATGAAGTTTTCATAATGCAGGCCCGTGAGGCCGTCGATCATCTGCTCGGCGTCCTTGGTGCCCAGCGTGGTGGTGCAGATCGACTGCGTCTCACCGCGCGTGAACAGGGCCGAACCATGGGTGCGGGGCAGGAAACCGACCATTGCTTCGATCGGGCGGATCTGCGTGGTGGTGCGACCGTCGATACGCTTGCCGTCCTTCAGGATAGCGCCGCGCACGATTTCCGCTTCCAGCTTCTTGGTCAGCTTGATGCCGGCCATGACGGTCTGGGCGTCCAGGCCGTCGGCGGTGAACTTCGCCTTCGCCTTGGCGCGGGCTTCGTTCAGCGCGTTGGAACGGGCCGACTTGTCGGTCAGCTTGTAGGCGGCGGCAATATCCTTGCCGATCAGCTTCTTGAGCTTCGCCTTCAGGTCGCCCAGGTCATCGCTCTTGGCCATGTCCCAAGGGTCTTTGGCAGCTTTTTCCGCCAGGGCGATGATGGCGTCGACGATCTTCTTGCTGGCGTCATGCGCGAACAGGACGGCGCCCAACATGATCTCTTCCGACAGCTCTTTCGCTTCGGATTCGACCATCATCACCGCGTCGTACGTGGCGGCGACGACCAGGTCGAGTTCGCCGGTCTTCACTTCGTCCAGTGACGGGTTGAGCTGATATTCGCCATCCTTGTAACCGACGCGCGCCGCGCCGATCGGACCCATGAAGGGCACGCCAGACAGGGTCAGGGCGGCCGATGCGGCGATCATCGCCACCATGTCCGGCTCGCTTTCGCCATCGAACGACAGCACCTGGGCGATGACGTTGATTTCGTTGTAGAAACCTTCGGGGAACAGCGGACGGAGCGGACGATCGATCAGGCGGGAAACCAGCGTTTCCTTTTCCGTAGCGCCGCGCTCACGCTTGAAGAAACCACCGGGGATGCGGCCGGCGGCGGAATATTTTTCCTGATAGTGAACGGTCAGCGGGAAGAAGTCCTGGCCTTCCTTCACGCTCTTGGCGGCGGTCACGGCGCACAGCACCACGGTTTCGCCATAGGTGGCCAGCACGGCGGCGTCAGCCTGGCGCGCAATACGACCGGTTTCGAGGGTCAGCGTCTTGCCGGCCAGCTCGATGGATACTTTCTTGACGTCGAACATAGATTTTTTCCTTCGCCCACCTGGCCCTATTGCCGGGCGGGGCCTTTGGTGGAGCCTGTGCGGCTCCATGAATGGAGAGGCTTTCGCTCTCCTCTGTCGCGGGTGCGACAGTGTGGGGAAGTGTCCCCGGATCATGAACGCCTTGCCGAATTGCCGGACGCCATGTGTCAGAATCAGAAACGGCCCCGAATGGGGCCGTCCCTTTTAGCAGGTTTACTTACGCAGACCCAGCTTGCCGATCAGGTCGGTGTAACGCGCCTGATCCTTCTTCTTGAGATAGTCCAGCAGCGAACGACGCTTGTTGACCATCATCAGCAGACCACGACGGCTATGATTGTCCTTGTGGTGACCCTTGAAATGCTCGGTCAGGTTCTGGATACGCTCGGTCAGGATCGATACCTGAACCTCTGGCGAACCCGTATCACCCTCAGCGCGGGCATATTCCTTGATCAGCGCTTCCTTGCGCTCGGCAGTAATCGTCATCTAATCGTCTTCCCTCGACATCAGGTTGAAACCGCGCACCACGACGACCTGATGATCGTCCGACCGCACCAGCGCCACGGGGATATCGCCCAATGTCGCCAGATACTGGCCGTCGGTGGCAGCGATCCCGGTCAGTATCTTCCCCTGGCGGAGAGCGAGTGCCTGATCGGGAGAGACGGGGAGAGCCGGGATGTCGTCCAGCCCCGCCGTCAACGGCAGCATAAGCCGACCGATGTCGCCGCCCTTAGCAGCTTCGTCCAATTTGTCCAGCGATATCGCGGTTTCCAGGGTGAACGGGCCTGCTTTCACGCGGCGCAACATCGTGACATGACCGACCGTGCCCAGCGCCAGCGCGATGTCGCGGGCGAGGGAGCGGATGTAAGTGCCCTTGGAGACATGGGCGGTGAGGGTGATCGCGTTTATCCTCTCCCCTTGGGGGAGAGGATAGCAAGGCTCGGCAGCTTGCTGCCTAGCCGCGCTTGGAGAGGGGATCGGCGCGCCCTTCCCCTCTCCAAGCTGCGCTAGCCCGCTATGCGGGCAAGCTACGCTATCCTCTCCCCCCTGGGGCGAGGATATGTGCAGCTCATATATCGTCACGCTGCGCAGCTTCATCTCGACCGCCTCCCCCTTGCGGGCGAGGTCATAGGCACGCTGGCCGTCGATCAGGATCGCGCTATAGGCGGGCGGCGCCTGCTCGATCGGTCCGGTGAAGCGCGGCAATATCGCTTCCACCGCGGCAAGCGTTGGGCGCATATCACTTGCCGCGATCGCCTTCCCCTCCAGGTCCAGCGTGTCGGTCTGGACACCGAAAGCGACAGTAAAATTGTAAATCTTGTCGCTGTCGAGCATCCGGCCGGCGAGCTTCGTCGCTTCCCCGATCGCGATCGGCAGCACCCCGGTCGCCAGCGGGTCGAGCGTGCCGCCATGGCCGACCTTCCACTTTTCCGTTCCGCCCAGCAATTCCCGCTGGGTTCGCAGCGCACGCTTGACCGCGCTGACCGCCTGGGTGGAGCCAAGGCCATGCGGTTTGTCGAGGATGATCCAGCCATGCATGGCGCGCCTCTATAGCGCGCCGACGCCGCTGTCAGCCCTGCATCTGCTCCACGAAATGACGGCGGCACAGCGCCACATAACGATCGTTGCCGCCAATCTGCGTCTGCGCGCCATGCTGGATCGGCCGTCCGTCCGCATCGACGCGCAGGTTCATCGTCGCCTTGCGCCCGCAATCGCACACCGTCTTGATCTCGGTCAGCGCGTCGGCCAGCCCCAGCAGCGCGGCGCTGCCGGGGAAAAGCTGGCCCTGAAAATCGGTGCGGATGCCGTAGCAGAGCACCGGGATGCCCAGCCGGTCGCACACGCCGCCCAACTGCCACACCTGCGCCTGCGTCAGGAACTGCGCCTCGTCCAGCAGCACGCAGGACAGCGGCGTCGCGTCATGCTGGGCCGCGATGGCGGCGAAGATATCGACCTGAGGGTCAAACAGAGCGGCAAGCGCCTCCAGCCCGATCCGCGACACGATCCGCCCCCGACCATAGCGATCGTCGAGCGCGGCGGTCCACAGCATGGTTTCCATGCCGCGTTCGCGATAGTTGAAGTCGGACTGCAACAGGGTGGTCGATTTCCCCGCATTCATCGAGCTGTAGTAGAAATAGAGCTTCGCCATCGGTGCCTGCCCTAAAGCGATTTCGAGGCGGATGGAACATCCGCCGGCTCGGAAATCGCGGCAATCAAAAACTACCGGATCGTCGGCGCGACGCCAGCCAGGAAACGGACCAGCGCGTCAGCCAGCGCGATGCGGCTGTCAGAAAAACTGTGATCGGTCGGCCAGACCATCAGACGGGCGGATGGATTGGCGCCCTGCGCATCGGCGGCGGCCTTGCGCGCCATGGCGCCGATTCCCTTTTCCGCGCCGAGCAGCGTCAGCGGACGGCGGCCATAGCCAGCCAGGCGGCGGCCCAGGTCGAACTTCTGCCCGTCCGCCTTGATCTCGCCGGTCAGCCCCTCATAGGTCGCCCCATTTAGCGGCGGCAGGTCGCTGGCCACTTCGGCCTTCCACGCCGCCTCGCCCTCCGGCGTGGCCAGCGCCGTGACCGTCTGCGCCGGGTCCCAGGGATCGATCAGAAACAGTCCAGCGACGCGCGGGTCGGCGGCCGCGGCGTCAGCAGCCATGAAGCCGCCCATGCTATGCCCGGCCACCACGATCGCACTGGTATCGATGCGATATCTGGCGACGATCGAAGGCTGCTGGAGATATTGGAGCGCGGTGAAGGCGTCTTCCGACGCGTTGCCGAAGGAAAAGGTGCCGGGGCTGCCCCAACTGCCGCGATAATGGAGCGTGAGCACATGCCACCCGGCGCGGCGCACGGCCTGGGCCAGGTCCAGATTCTGCTCGTTACCGGGAAAGCCGTGGAGCAACAACAGCGTTGGATGGATGCCCGCCCCCGCGGCGGTATAGAGAACCGCGTTCATCGCCCCGTCCTGCGTTGGAATGACGAACGCGCTCATGCCGGCGGGATAGGCCGCGTCCGGCTTGGGATCGGCGATGACGGCGGGATGGATCACAGGGTCTTTGGCGAAGGCGGAGCCGGACCCGGCAAGCATGGCTGCGAATATAAATGTCAAAAATGCGCGCACCGATAACCCCCACTCAATCGAGACTTGCCGAATGACGCCGCTATGCGTCCCGAACCGTTCCGTTTAGCGGGTCCGAGATGGGCGTCCGCGTTACCGGGAGAATAATAAGGCCGCCATCACGCACAACCAGTTCTACCGCGTCCCCCGGCCGCAAACCCAGCTTTCGGCGAAGCGCGGCTGGCAACGTTACCCGGTTATCGCGATTGACGATCAGCTTTATGTCGGAACTATGCGACATAAGCACAGCGAGGGCAATTATTCCTCGCCCTCGTCCTTCACCAGATCCTGCGCTACCTTGGGCTGGCGCAGCAGCTTGTCGATATGGCTGCCTTCGTCGAAACTGTCGTCGGCCAGGAATTTCAGCTTCGCGGCATATTTCAGCGCGATGCGGCTGGCGACCTCGCGTTGCAGATAGGCGGTATTGGTGCGCAGCGCCTTGAGCACCGCTTCCTCATCCTGGCCCAACAGCGACTTGATGAAGACGGTGGCGTGGCGCAGGTCGGGCGACATGCGCACTTCGGTGACGCTCACGACATGTTTGGTCAGCACATCGTCATGCACGTCGCCGCGCTGGAGGATGTCGGACAGGACATGCCGCACCTGTTCGCCCACGCGGAGCAAACGGACGGACGGGCCTTCCTGAGAATTGCTCATGCCTGGCCCTCCGGCAAATAGGTGTAAAACATCAATCGGTTTCCCGCTGGATCGGTAATGGTGGTTTCCAAACTGCCCCAGTCTGTTTTCTTAGGGGCGCCCGGCCGCGCATTGCCAAAATTTTTCGCCCGCAATTGCGCCACATAGGCAGTGACATCGTCCACCGCGATGCGGATCGCCGATCCCGGTGTCGCATCGCCATAATGTTCGGACAGATGCAGTTCGCAGCCACCCAGCTTCACGCCCATATACAGCGGCAGGCCCGGTTCGAACCGGTGCGCGAACACCAGCTCGAATCCCAGAAAGTCACAATAGAAGGCGCGGGCGCGGGTTTCATCGAAACTGCGGAGGATCGGCGTGATCTTGCCTAGCATGACCCTGTCGCTTCCCTCCGCAGCCTATTGATGTGCACCCATTACAGCGTGCGAACGCGCTCTTCGACTTCGAACAGTTCCAGCGTGTCGCCGGCCTTGATGTCGTTCGTATCCTGGAGAACCGCACCGCACTCCATGCCCGCGCGGACTTCGGACACATCGTCCTTGAACCGGCGCAGCGAGTGGATGACCGTCTTGGACACGATGACATCGGACCGGGTGAGGCGCGCGTTGAGCCCCTTGCGGATGATGCCGTCGAGGACGAGCAGACCTGCCGCCTTGTCCTTCTTGCCTGCCGGGAACACCTGCAACACTTCGGCGCGACCCACGATCGTTTCGATGCGTTCGGGGGCCAGCTGGCCCGCCATTTCGTTGCGGACTTCTTCCAGCAGGTCGTAGATCACGTCATAATAGCGCAGCGAGATTTTCTCCCGCACGGCCAGCGGACGCGCCTTGGCATTGGGACGGACGTTGAAGCCGATCAGCGGCGCGCGGCTGGCGGCGGCCAGCGTCACGTCGCTTTCGGTGATCGCACCGACCCCGGCGCTCAGGATACGCACCTTGATCTCGTCGGTCGAAATACGGTTGAGCGCGGTCACGATGGCTTCGACCGACCCCTGCACGTCGCCACGGATCACGACCGGATATTCGATCATGGTCGTGTTGAGCGCAGAGAACATGCTTTCGAAGTTGGTCGGCACCGACGCCGTCCGCTTGAGCGTGATCTGCTCCTGGCGATATGCCGCGACTTCGCGGGCGCGCGCTTCATTCTCAACGACGGTGAGCTGGTCGCCCGCCTTGGGAACGCCGGACAGGCCCAGCACCTCGACCGGGGTCGAGGGACCAGCGGACTTCACCTGCTGCCCCTTGTCGTTGATCAGCGCGCGAACCTTGCCGCTTTCCGCGCCGATGACGAAGGTATCGCCGACCTTGAGCGTGCCCTTGCGCACCAGCACGGTGGCGACCGCGCCACGGCCCTTGTCCAGCTGCGCCTCGATCACATTGCCTTCGGCGGCGCGATCGGGATTGGCGGTCAATTCCATGACTTCGGCCTGGAGCACGATTTTCTCGATCAGTTCGTCAAGGCCGGTCTTCTTGAGCGCCGAAACCTCAACGTCCTGAACGTCGCCGCCCATATCCTCGACCACGATCTCTTCGCTCAGCAGGCGCTCGCGCACCTTTTGCGGGTTCGCTTCGGGCTTGTCGCACTTGTTGATTGCCACGATCATCGGCACGCCGGCGGCCTTGGTATGATTGATCGCCTCGATCGTCTGCGGCATCAGCCCGTCGTCGGCCGCCACCACCAGGATGACGATGTCGGTAACGTTGGCGCCGCGGGCGCGCATTTCCGAGAAGGCTTCATGGCCCGGCGTGTCGAGGAAGGTGATGACGTCGCCCCCCTTGGTCGTCACCTGATAGGCGCCGATATGCTGGGTAATACCGCCGCTTTCGCCCGCGACCACATCGGTCCCGCGCAACGCGTCGAGCAGCGACGTCTTGCCATGATCGACATGGCCCATGATCGTGACGACAGGCGCCCGGACTTTAAGCGTTTCAGGCGCATCCACATCGCCAGCGATGCCGATTTCGACGTCGGCGTCGGACACGCGCTGGATGCGGTGGCCGAATTCCTCGACCAGCAACTCCGCCGTATCCTGATCGATCGGCTGGTTGAGCGTAACCGCCTGCCCCATCTTGAACAGCGACTTGACCAGGTCCGCGCCCTTTTCGGCCATACGGTTGGCCAGTTCCTGCACGGTGATGATTTCCGGCACCACGACGTCGCGAACCTGCTTGTCGCGGGTCTTGGAACCACCGGCATAGTGGGCGCGGCGTTCCTTTTCCCGCGCACGCTTGAGCGCGGCGAGGCTGCGGGCGCGGGCGCTGTCGTCGTCGGCCAGGGCCTTGGTGACGGTCAGCTTGCCAGCTTGGCGGCGATTGTCCTCGCCCTTCTTCGCGCGTTCCGGCTTGGCCGGTTCCGGGCGCTTGATCGGCGAGACCGGGGTGAAACGACGCGGCGGCGGCGTGGCGGCGGCCGGCGCACCGGCGGCGGGCTGTTCCTGTTCGGCAGGGGCGGCAGGCGCGGCCTCCGCCTGCGAAGGCTGCACGGGCGCAGCGGCTTCGGCGACAGGTTCCGGCGTCGCCTGTTCGACGGGCGCAGGCGCTGCATCGGCCGTTTCGACGGCGTTGCGGCTTTCTTCGGCGCGGCGCTTCTGTTCCTCGATGGCGGCCTGACGCGCGGCGTCCTCACGACGGCGCGCATCTTCCTGCGCGGTCATGCGGGCTTCCTCCGCCTCGCGCAGCAGCTTGGCCTGCAATTCCTGACGCGACATCAGGCTTTGCGGCGGCGCCTGGCGCGCAGGCGCAGGCTGGGGCGCACGGGTCTGCTGCGGCGCAGGGGCGGCGGGGCGCGGCGCGGCCGGGGTGACCTCGGCCTGGGGCGCAGCCGCAGGCGCAGCACCGGTCGTCTCACCCGGCTTGCCCAGGACGCGGCGCCGCTTCACTTCCACCACGACCGTATTCTTGCGGCCATGGCTGAACTGCTGCTGCACCTGACCGGATTCCACGGTCCGCTTGATGCCCAGCGGCTTGCGGCCCAGAACCGGCTTGTCTTCCTTGCTGTCACTCATACGACTGAACTTAACCCTTCACTTCCGCTCCGACCGGAAAGGCCCGTCGGCGCCCTTAACAAATTTACATCCGAACTTAACCTAAGCGACGACGCCCGGCACATCGGTAGAGTCAGGCTCCCCATGCACAGGCGCCCCGTTAGCGCAACCCAGATAGCTTTCCAAGCGGCCTATGGCCGCACGCAGACGCGACGCCGCACGCGAGTCGGTCACTGCGATATGGACGACATTTTCGCGCCCCATTGCCATAGATAGGGCGTCCCGGTCCACAGGCAAGACGATACCCGCCAAATCCGTGCCTTCCGCTTCCTGTCCGACGCGCAGCGCCTGGTCCAGTTTGCGATTGCCATCGGCCGCCGCATCGGCGGCGTGGAGCAACAGGCGCACCTGGCCCTTGCGGCAGGCGACGTCAATTTTTTCCGACCCGGTCAGCAGCATCGACGCACGCGATTCCAGTCCCAGCCGGTCCAGCAGCGTCCTGCGCAAGCCGGATTCGATCATCGCGGGCAGCTCGTCGGGGATCTGAAGATCGCTATCCTTGAACGCGCGAGCCAGCGCGCCCTTGAGCTTGCCCTTGGCCAACGCGCTTTCCAGTTCGGTCCGCGATACGCCGATCCACGCGCCCCGGCCCGGCGCCTTGGCGCGGATGTCGGGCAATATCTGGCCCTCCGGCCCCACCGCCAGGCGAACCAGCGTGTCGGGGTCGGCGCGATCGCCGGTCAATATGCATTTGCGTTCGGTCATGCGCGCCCCTCCGCCAAAACGGATGAAAGGGCAAGTCCAACGCTGTCGAGAGGCGCTATTCTCTCATCGGGGAGTGTCCGCAACATGGGCGTCCTCCCTTATAAAAGTAGCGGGCCTTATGAGAGGCGCGGGCGCGCGGTCGGCCAGAAGCTGACCCCCTGCCCCGCAATTTTCCGTCGCGATTTCAGAAATCACCACCTGCACGGCAGACGCCAGCTTCCCCAGCCGCTCGACGAGCGACCGGGTGACATCGGCCACGAGCGCGGCTTTCTGTTCACGGGTGGCGTTCCCCGCCAGACGGATGTCGACAAAGGGCACTAGGCTCAGGCTTCCTCGTCTTCGAACCAATGGGCACGGGCGGCCATAATGATCTCATTGCCCTGCTCGTCCGACAGGCCATAGGCCGCCAATATGCCGCCCTTGTCCTCGGTCGTCTCGCTCTTGCGGCGGCGCTGGTCGACGCGCTTCTTCTGCACCAGTTCGTCGGTGGCCAGATCGGCCAGGTCGTCCAGCGTCTTGATCCCCGCCTTGCCCAGCGTGACCAGCATCGCTTCGGTCAAGTGCGGAATCTCCGCCAGCGCGTCCTCGACGCCCATAGCCTTGCGCTCCTCGCGCGCGGCCGCTTCGCGGCGTTCCAGCGCTTCGAGCGCCCGGTTCTGCAATTCGCCGGCCAGTTCGTCGTCGAAACCCTCGATCGAGGCGAGTTCGTCGATCTCGACATAGGCGACCTCTTCCAGCTCGCCAAAGCCTTCGGCGACCAGGAGCTGCGACAGCGTTTCGTCCACGTCCAGTTCGTTCTGGAACAGTTCGGACCGGCTGACGAATTCCTTCTGGCGCTTCTCGCTGGCGTCGGCTTCGGTCATGATGTCGATCGCCTTGCCGGTCAGCTGGCTGGCGAGGCGGACATTCTGGCCGCGACGGCCGATGGCGAGCGACAGCTGATCGTCGGGGACGACGACTTCGATCCGCTCTTCTTCTTCATCGATGACGACGCGGCTGACCTGGGCGGGCTGCAATGCGTTGACGACGAAGGTCGCGGTATCTTCCGACCAGGGAATGATGTCGATCTTTTCGCCCTGCATTTCCTGCACGACGGCCTGCACGCGGCTGCCCTTCATGCCGACGCAGGCACCGACGGGGTCGATGCTGCTGTCGCGGCTGATGACGCCGATCTTGGCGCGGCTGCCCGGATCACGGGCGGCGGCCATGATGGTGATGACGCCGTCATAGATTTCGGGAACTTCCTGCGCGAACAGCTTCTTCATGAATTCGGGATGCGCGCGCGACAGGAAAATCTGCGGCCCACGATTTTCGCGGCGCACGCTCAGCACGACCGAACGGATGCGGTCGCCGACGCGAACGACTTCGCGCGGGATCTGCTGATCGCGGCGGATGACGCCTTCGGCGCGGCCCAGATTGACGACGACATGGCCGAACTCGACCGACTTGACGACGCCAGTGATGATCTCACCCACGCGGTCCTTAAACTCTTCATGCTGGCGCTCACGCTCGGCGTCGCGGACCTTCTGAAAGATCACCTGCTTGGCCGACTGGGCGTCGATGCGGCCCAGATCGATCGCGGGCAGCGGGTCAACGATGAAGTCGCCGACCACCGCGTCCTTCTTGAGCTTCTGCCCGGCCTTGAGATCAACCTGCTTGAAATAATCCTCGACCAGCTCGACCACTTCGACCACGCGCCACAGGCGCAGGTCGCCAGTTTCCGGGTCCAGCTTGGCGCGGATGTCGTTTTCGGCGCCGTAACGCGCACGCGCGGCGCGCTGGATCGCGTCTTCCATCGCTTCGATGACGATCGCCTTGTCGATCATCTTCTCGGATGCGACGCTGTTGGCGATCGCGATCAGCTCGGCCCGATTGGCGGAAATGGCGTTGGCCATGGCTTTATGAACCCTTATTCTTCGGTTTCAAAATCATCCGCCCCATCGGAGGACAGCGGCATGGTAGCAGAAAGGAGCGCGTCGGTCAGCAGCAGCTTCGCGTCGCTAATCAAGGCGAAGGGAATGACGACATCGCCACTCTTCGCATCGGTAAATAATATGTCGTCGCCTTCGACCCCGTTCAGGACGCCGCGAAAGCTCTTGCGCCCGTCGACAATTTCCGTCGCGGTGATCTTGGCTTCATGGCCGGCCCATTCGATGAAGTCGTGCAGCCGGGTCAGCGGCCGGTCGATGCCGGGCGAACTGACTTCCAGCCGATAGGCCTCCTCGATCGGATCGACCTCATCCATCACGTCGGAAATACGGCGCGAAATGGCGGCGCAATCCTCGATGACCAATTGCTTGGTCTTGGGATTTTCGGCCATGATCTGCAACGTATGCTCGTCGCCCGACCCGAACAGCCTGATCCGCACAAGGTCGAAGCCCAGGGCTTTCACCTCAGGTTCGATCAGCGCAGTCAATAGGGCGATGTCCGCCATGCAATCTCCAGAAACTCATATGCGTGCTTCCCGCGCCGCAAGCGTTCCGCCTGCGGCCCTGACACGTTTGACGATGTAAGGAAGCAAGAGCGATATAGGCGTGATACGGGAAATCTGCAACATTATTCGTTGTCGCTCATTCTAGCAGCCAAGATACACGCCCGACCGCCCGAACCGCCGGAGATACAGATGCGCCACCCGATCGCCTTCGCCCTTCCCCTCATCCTGATCGCCTGTTCCGGCGAAGGGGCCAATAGCCAGACGACCGCGGCAGCGGACAAGCCCTTCAAGACGGCCGTCATCGCCGATTTCGATTCGCCCTGGGCGATGACCTTCATGCCCGACGGCCGCGCGCTGGTGACGGAGAAGGCGGGCGAAATGATCCTGTTCGATCCGAGGAACGGCACCAAAATCCCGATCGCCGGCATCCCGGCTGTCGACAGCGCGGGACAGGGCGCGCTGATGGACGTGGTGCTCTCGCCGACTTTCGCCAAGGATAAGGCGGTTTATTTCAGCTTCTCCGAAGCGCGCGACGGCGTGAAGGGCGTGGCGCTGGCAAAGGGCATGTTCGCCCAGGCCAGCGATGGGACGACCAAGCTGGATGGGGTCACCGTCATCTTTCGCGCCAGCCCTTATGTCGATGGCAACGGCCATTATTCCGGCCGAATCGCTTTCTCGCCCGACGGCAAATATCTCTTCTTCACCAATGGCGAGCGGCAGAAGTTCGACCCCGCGCAAGACCCTAAGGCGACGTTGGGCAAGGTGCTGCGCCTGAACCTGGACGGCACGCCTGCGGCGAACAATCCCCTCGCGGCCAAGGGCTTTGACCCCGCCATCTGGTCCTACGGCCATCGTAACCTGCTGGGGATCGCCTTCGATAAGGACGGGCGCCTGTGGGAACAGGAAATGGGGCCGAAGGGCGGCGATGAGGTGAATCTTATCAAGCCCGGACTCAACTATGGTTGGCCCAAGGCGTCGAACGGCAGCCATTATGACGGCCGCGACATTCCCGATCATAAGGCGGGCGACGGTTATGAAGCGCCCAAGGTCAGCTGGAACCCGGTGATTTCGCCGGGCGGGCTGGTCTATTATGCGGGCGACCTGTTCCCGGCCTGGAAGGGGTCGCTGTTCATCGGCGGCCTGTCGAGCCAAAGCCTCGTCCGCGTAAAACTGGACGGTGAAAATGCAGCCAAGGCCGATCAGTGGAACATGGGCGCCCGCATCCGCGAGGTCGAGCAAGGCCCGGACGGCGCGCTCTGGTTGCTGGAGGATGGCGACGACGGATCGCAGGGCCGACTGCTGGAACTGACACCGGCGGGCTGATCGCTATCCCGGAAGGACGAATAGCACCTATATGGGAGTTATCGTTCCCCGGCGAAGGCCGGGGAACGATAGTTCCGGGCCTCGCCCCTATCGGAGACATTATGAGCGGACCCAAGCTGTTCGAGCCCTTTCATGTCGGCAATCTGAAACTCGACAATCGCATCGTCATCGCCCCGATGTGCCAATATTCCGCGGTCGATGGGGGAATGACCGACTGGCATCTCATCCATCTGGGCCAGCTTGCCCTGTCCGGCGCGGCATTGCTGACGATCGAGGCGACCGCCGTTCTGCCGGAGGGACGCATTTCCGATGCCGATGTCGGGCTGTGGGACGATGCGACACAAGCCGCCATGCAGCGGGTGCTGGACGGCGTCCGCGCCCATAGCGACATACCTATCGCGATCCAGCTCGGCCATGCCGGGCGCAAGGCATCGACCCAGGTGCCTTGGCAGGGCGGCGCGCAGATCGCGCCCGATGCCGCTCATGGCTGGCAGACGGTCGCCCCGTCCGCCCTGCCCTTCACGCCCGGCACCCACGCGCCGACCGAACTCGACCGGGCCGGGATCGTCCGCGTGCGGGACGCCTTCGTGGCCGCTGCCAGACGCGCCGACAATCTGGGGCTGGACGCGATCCAGTTGCATGGCGCGCATGGCTATCTGCTGCACCAGTTCCTCTCGCCCCTCTCCAACCGGCGCGACGATGACTATGGCGGCAGCCTCGACAACCGGATGCGCCTGCCGCTGGAGATTTTCGACGCGGTGCGCGCGGCCTTCCCGGCGCACAAGCCCGTGACGATGCGCGTGTCGGGCACCGACTGGGTGGAGGGCGGCTGGGACATCGACCAGACGGTCGCCTTTGCGCAGGCGTTGGAAGCGCGTGGCTGCGATGCCATCCATGTGTCGAGCGGCGGCAACGACCCGCGCCAGGCCATCCCGGTCGGCCCCAGCTATCAGGTGCCGCTGGCCCGCGCGGTGAAGCAGGCGGTAACGATTCCTGTCATCGCCGTCGGCCTCATCACCGATTATGAGCAGGCCGAAGCGATCGTGGGCACAGGCGACGCGGACCTGATCGCGATCGCGCGCACCATCCTCTACGATCCCCGCTGGCCTTGGCACGCGGCCGCCCATCTGGGCGCGTCAGTGAAGGCCGCGCCGCAATATTTGCGCTGCCAGCCGCGCCAATATCGGCATTTGTTCGATCAGGCGGGCAGTTGAACCTGCCTGTCGCGCCCGCACAGATGGGGCGGGATGACATATAGTCGCTTCAATGCCTTTTAACGCCTGCCTTCTACATCTTTCTTCGGACCAATCTGGGGGAAATCATCGATGTGGAAATTGCTGGTGCCGATCGGCCTGGTCGCCGCTGCGATACTCTATGTAAGCGGCGCATTGAATGCCGGCTATTCGCGCGACGTGGAGCGCCCGGTAGCCGACGTCATGACCACGTTTGAAGGACTGGACGTGCGCGACGAGCCCGGATCGCCGGGCACCGATCCGGCCCGATCGGGCGGGGTCACGCCGGACTTCAAGCTGGAGCGTGAGCCTGGCAAAATGACCTGGCTGGTCATGGCCGGCGACAAGGTCGCCACCCGCATGATCGCCACGCTGGAACCGATCAGGGATGGCGCGGCGACGCGCGTTCATGCCTCGGTCGAGCGCGGCGATGCGCCCGAAGACATCGTCTCGCCCACCTTCCGGTCGGAGAAGATCACGCTCGGCCTGTTTGCTGCGGCACTGGAAACCCGGATCAACAGACTGACGCTCGGCTGGAGCGCGAAATGCGACGCGCTGATGACGGAGTTCATGAACGGCGGATCGCCCGGATCGGACGATCGCACGACGCTGGGCACCGCGATCGGTTCGACCTCGCGCGACATCATGCGGATCGGCGCATTCGACACCAAGCTGCGCGCCGCCGGTTGCGATCCTGCGCAGCGCACGCAGGGCACGTCGTTCGCACCGGTGTCCGACAGGGTGCGGGATGCCCCCGTCATGCAGGATGGACCGCCCGCCAGCGATGCGCCCCGTTTCGAACCGGGCAAACCGATGCTGGACCCGACTGTCCACTGAAACGAAAAACGGGGCCATCCGGCCCCGTTTTTGTTTACACCAACCGGCTTTGCTTGACCGCCGCTGCGATGAAGCTGGCGAAGAGCGGATGCGGGTCGAACGGCTTGGACTTCAATTCCGGGTGGAACTGCACGCCCACGAACCAGGGATGGTCGGGCCGCTCGACGATTTCGGGCAGCGTGCCGTCCGGCGACATGCCGGAAAAGATCAGCCCGCCCTGTTCAAGGCGATCGCGATAGCCGGCATTGACTTCATAGCGATGGCGGTGCCGTTCGCTGATATCGTTGGTGCCGTAAATGCCCGCGACGACGCTGTTGCCGGTGAGCTTGGCCGGATAAGCGCCCAGCCGCATCGTGCCGCCCAGGTCGGTCTCGGCGGTCCGCTTTTGCAGGCCTTCCGTGCTCATCCATTCGGTGATGAGGCCAACGACCGGCTCGGACGTCTCGCCAAATTCCGTGGTGGAGGCCTCAGCGATGCCCGCCGTGTTCCGCGCCCCTTCGATACAGGCCATCTGCATGCCAAGGCATATGCCGAAGAAGGGCACATTACGTTCGCGCGCAAATTTGACGCTGGCGATCTTGCCTTCGGACCCGCGCACGCCAAAGCCGCCGGGCACCAATATGCCGTGCATCGGCTCCAGGCTGGCGATGATATCATCGCCCTTCTCGAACAATTCAGCGTCGATCCATTTGATCTTCACCTTGACCCGGTTGGCGAAGCCGCCATGGGTCAGCGCTTCGTAGAGCGATTTATACGCGTCGAGCAGGCCGACATATTTGCCGACCACGCCGATCGTCACCTCGCCTTCGGGGTTCTGCTGCCGGTCCATGATGTCGGTCCAGCGGTCCAGCGCCGGCGCGGTCTCGTCGGGCAGACCGAAGGCGCGCAGCACTTCGCGGTCGAGCCCCTCGGCATGATATTGCTGGGGCACGGCGTAGATGCTGCTGGCATCGAGCGCCGGAATCACCGCTTCGGGCCGGACGTTGCAGAACAAAGCGATCTTGCGCCGTTCGCCGTCGGGCAGGGGGTGTTCGCACCGGCACAGAAGGATGTCGGGCTGGATGCCCAGCGACGTCAGTTCGCGCACGCTATGCTGCGTCGGCTTGGTCTTCAATTCGCCCGCCGCCGCAATGTACGGCACCAACGTCACATGGACGAAGATCGACTGGCCGCGATCCAGGTCGTTATGCAGCTGGCGAATCGCTTCCATGAAAGGCAGCGATTCGATGTCGCCGACCGTGCCGCCAATCTCGCACAGCACGAAGTCTATATCGTCGGTGTCGGCCAGCGCGAACGCTTTGATCTCGTCGGTGACGTGCGGGATGACCTGCACCGTCGCGCCCAGATAATCGCCGCGCCGCTCGCGCTGGATGATCGTCTGATAGACGCGGCCCTGCGTCACATTGTCGCTCTGGCGCGCGGAAACGCCGGTAAAGCGCTCATAATGGCCCAGGTCCAGGTCGGTTTCGGCCCCGTCGTCGGTGACATAGACTTCGCCATGCTGATAGGGCGACATCGTGCCCGGATCGACGTTGAGATAGGGGTCGAATTTCCGAATACGCACACGGAAACCTCGTGCCTGCAGCAATGCTGCGAGCGAAGCGGCCATGAGGCCCTTGCCAAGCGAGGAGACCACGCCGCCGGTGATGAAAATATACCGCGTCATGGGAGGAGTGGGTTAGCCTTTCAGGACAGCAAAGGGCAAGCGCGCGAATCCACGCACGCTTAAAAAAAGATCGAAAGATTCGGTGAGCTGTTTAGTTGGCGAGCGGAACCGCGCCGTTGGACGCAGGCGCTGATGCCGCATTGCTGGCGACGCCCCCCAGCGGATCGGCGTTACCGGTCGGCGCCGGAGCGTTCTGCGTGGCCGGGGCTTGGCGCACCAGCGACGTGTCGATGTCGCTGGGCGCATGCCGCACCGACGCGATCACCGCCATCACGATCGACAAGGTGACGAAGATCGTCGCCAGCACCGTGGTCGACCGGGTCAGGAAATCCGCCGCGCCGCGCGCCGACATCAGGCCCGCCGGGCTGCCGCCCACGCCAAGACCGCCGCCTTCCGACTTCTGCATCAGGATGACGGCGACCAGCAGGGCTGCGATGATGGCCTGCACGACGAGAAGGAAGGTGAACATGCGACGGGGTCCGGTACTTTAGGATGTGTTGGCGCGCACATAGCGACGATGCGCGTTGGGGGCAACCGTTGCGGTCCCTACTCCAACCCACATCCGTTCGTTTCGAGCGAAGTCGAGAAACGCCGGCACAGCGCTCGCCGCTTCTCGACTTCACCGCCATGGGCGGTGAAGTTCATCCTGAGCGCCTGCTGCAAGCAGGCAGGCGAAGGGCTCGAAGCGAACGGGGCATGGTTCATTCTCTCAAGCCGCCGCCGCCACCTTGGCGTCGGCCGCCTCTATGATCGGCGCGAATTTCGCGGCGGTCAGGCTCGCCCCGCCGATCAGGCCGCCGTCTACATCAGCGATTACCAGCAATTCCGCCGCATTGGCGCCATTCATCGACCCGCCATACAAGATTCGCACCTTGTCGGCCTCTGCCCCGATGCGGCTGGCCAGCGCAGTGCGCAGCGCAGCGTGCATGGACGCCACCGCCTCCATGGTCGGGATGCGCCCGGTGCCGATCGCCCATATGGGTTCATAGGCGACCGCCAGCCAGTCGGCCGACGCGCCGTCGGGCAAGGATGCCAGCAATTGCGCCGATACCACCGCTTCGGCATCACCCGCGTCCCGCACGTCCAGGCTCTCGCCGACGCACAATATGACATTGAGGCCCGCCGCCTTCGCCGCGATCGACTTGGCCGCGATATCCGCATTGGTTTCACCGCGCGCCTCGCGCCGCTCGCTATGGCCGGTGATGACCCAGCTCGCCCCGGCTTCGGCCAGCATTTCGGCCGACAGCGACCCGGTATAGGCGCCACTCATGTCCATATGGCAATTTTGCGCGCCGATGAACGCAGCGCCGCGCCGTTCGGACCCCGCCATGATGAGCGTCGCGGGCAGGCACAAACCGACCTCGACCGCCGGATATGCGGCGGCCAGCTTGCCGATCGCCTCCACCTCGTCGAGATGCGCGCGCATCCCGTTCATCTTCCAATTGCCGACAACCAGCTTGCGCCTGCCCATCAATATATTCCCTTTTGTTATTGCTGCACGTCGCCCCGCCCCCTTCGCCGCTGGGCTTTACCCTTGCGTCTCCCCGAAAGAACCGGATGCTGCAAAAGGCGATGAACGGCGCTCGCGCATTTGTCCAGTCCAAGCCTTGCCGCCGCGCGCTTCCGCGCTTAAAGCGGGCCGCCATAACGCCCGGAGTTCTGGAACACCCATGCTTTCTGTCTTTCGCAGCTTCATCCGATCCAAATTCGGCGCGCTTTTCGCCATCCTCTTCCTGGGGGTGATCGCTGCGGCTTTTATCCTGGGCGACGTCACCAGCGGCAATTACGGCAGCGCACTGGGCGGCGGCGGCACCGCGGCCAAGGCGAAGGGCTATAAGCTCACCGAAACGGAGTTGCAGGACCGGGTTCAGCGCGTGTTCGAAAATGCGCGCCGCACCAATCCCGGCCTCCAGATCGGCGATTTCTTTGCGCAGGGCGGCGCGCGCCAAGTGTTCGACCAGCTCGTGGCGTCCCTGACGCTCAAGGCCTTCGCCGACGATCAGGGCGTGCATATCTCCAAGCGGTTGGTCGATGCGCAGATCGCACAAATCCCCGCCTTCCAGGACGCGGCCGGCAATTTCAGCAATGACAATTTCCGCGCCCTGCTGGTGCGCGAACGGCTGACCGAACAGGCGCTGCGCGATGACATCAGCCGCGAAATCCTCCAGCGCCAGTTGCTTGCGCCAGTGGGCCTGGGCGTCAAGCTGAGCGACAGCATGGTGCTGCCCTATGCCTCGCTGCTGCTCGAAGCGCGCCAGGGCACGGTCGCGGCGATCCCGGCGGTCGCCTTCCTCGACGACAAGAACCCGACCGACGCGCAACTGGCCGACTATTACAAGAAGAACGCCAGCCGCTTCACCATCCCCGAACAGCGGCGCATCCGCTACGCCGTGATCGATGCAGAGCGTTTCGCCCAGGCGGCCCAGCCGACCGAAGCGGAAATCAGCGCCAGCTACAATCAGAACAAGGCCGCCTATGCCGCGAAGCAAAGCCGCACCGTCGAACAACTGGTGCTGCCGACAGAGGCGGGCGCCAAGGCGATCGCCGATCAGGTGAAGGGCGGCAAGACGCTCGCCGCCGCCGCCCAAGGCGCGGGCCTGGCCGTCGCGACGCTGGCGGACCAGAGCCGCGAAGCGCTGACCGCGACGGCGGGCAAGGCCGTCGCCGATACCGTGTTCGCCGGCAAGCAGGGCGAGCTGATCGGGCCGGTGCGCGGACCGCTCGGCTGGCTGCTGCTGCGCGTCACCGCGACGAAGGAAACCCCCGCCCGTCCGCTCGAGGCAGTGCGAGGCGAGATCGTCACGACGCTGCGCGCGCAGAAGGAAAAGCAGCTATTGTCCGACTTCACCGGCAAGATCGAGGACGCGATCGGCAATGGCGACAGCTTCGACGAAGTGGTCAAGGATAATGGCCTCAAGCTGGAAACCAGCCCGCCTCTGCTCGCCACCGGCAAGCAGGTGAAGGACCAGGCCTATGCCGCCCCGGCCGACCTCCAGCCGCTGCTCGCGCCCGTTTTCGCGATGAGCGCGGACGATGACGCGCAACTGATCCCGATCACCCCCGACAAGCGCTATGCGCTGGCCGCGCCCGGCGACATCGTCGCCGCCGCGCCGCCGCCGCTGGCCGAAGTCAAGCAGCTGGTGTTGGCCCAGTATAAGCTGAACGCCGGCAATCTGAAGGCAAAAGCGCTGGCCGAGCAGATCCAGGCGAAGGTCGCCAAGGGCGCAAAGCTGGCCGACGCCATCGCCCAGGCCGGCGTCAAGCTGCCTTCGCCGCAGACGCTGGGCGGCCGCCGTGCCGACATCATGCGGGGCGAACAGCGGCCCCCGGCCGAAGTCGCGATCCTCTTTTCGATGGCGGCGAACACGGTCAAGACGCTGCCGATCGGCCAGGACCGCGGCTATTTCGTCGTCCAGCTCAACGCGATCGATCGCGGCGACGCCAAGGACCAGCCCGCCTTGCTGAACCAGGTGCGCACCCAGCTGGCCGACGTGGTTGGCCAGGAATATGGCCAGCAGTTCGAACGCGCGATCGAAAAGGAACTGGGCGTCACCCGCAACGCCAAGGCGGTGGAGCAGGTCCGCAGCGCACTGGCCGCCACCAACAGCGGCGAACAGTAAGATGACGGCGATCGGCGGGGCGGCAGACGGCGTCGCAACGGCGCGCGCGGCGCTGCTGCGCGGCGAATCGGCGCTCGTATGGCGGCGGCAGATCGCCGACACCGACACGCCGATCTCCGCCGCGCTCAAGCTGTTCGAACCCGATCGCGGCGATTATCTGCTCGAATCGGTGGAGGGCGGCGCGGTGCGCGGCCGCCACAGCCTAATCGGCCTGGCCCCCGACCTCGTCTTTCGCGCCAACGGCCAGGCGGCCGAGATCAACCGCCAATGGGCGACAGATCGCGATGCCTTCGTCCCGGAAAGCGCCGGTTCGCTAGACGCGCTGCGGGCGCTGGTGGCCGAATGTCGCGCCGCGATGGACCCGGCCCTGCCCGCCGCGCTCGCCTGCCTCGTCGGCTATTTCGGCTATGAGACGGTCGGGCTGGTCGAAAAACTGCCCCGCCCCGCCGCCAACCCGATCGGCGTGCCCGACATGCTGTTCGTGCGGCCGACCGTGATTCTCGTGTTCGATCGCCTGGCCGACGCGCTCTATCTGGTCGCGCCGGTGTGGAAGGGCAGCTTTGCCGATGCCGATGCAGCGATCGAAGCGGCGTTGGAGCGGATCGACGCCACCGCCGCCCGCCTCGCCGCGCCCCTGCCCGCCGTGCCCGCACCGGCGGAAATCGCCGATGTCGCGGTGACGCCGGTGCTGGAGCCGGGCCGCTATGCGCAGATGGTCGACAAGGCGAAGGACTATATCGTCGCGGGCGATATCTTCCAGGTGGTGCTGGCGCAGCGTTTCACCAGTCCCTTCACCCTGCCGCCGATCGCCCTTTATCGCGCGCTGCGGCGAATCAATCCGTCACCCTTCCTCTATTATCTCGACCTGCCAGGCTTTGCGCTGATCGGCTCCAGCCCGGAAATCCTGGTCCGCGCGCGCGACGGCGAAGTCACGATCCGCCCGATCGCCGGCACCCGCCCGCGCGGCAAGAACGCCGTGGAGGACGCCGCCAATCGCGAAAGCCTGCTCGCCGACCCCAAGGAGCGGGCCGAACATCTGATGCTGCTGGACCTGGGCCGCAACGATGTCGGCCGCGTGGCGACCGCCGGCAGCGTCACCGTAACCGACAGCTACACCGTCGAATTTTACAGCCATGTGATGCACATCGTGTCCAACGTCGTGGGCCACCTGTCCCCGGACAAGGACGCGATCGACGCCCTGTTCGCGGGCTTCCCGGCGGGCACCGTATCGGGCGCGCCCAAGGTCCGCGCCTGCGAGATCATCGCCGAACTGGAGCCGGAAACGCGCGGCGCCTATGCCGGCGGCGTTGGCTATTTCGGGCCGGACGGCAATATGGACAGTTGTATCGTGCTGCGCACTGCGGTGCTCAAGGACGGCGTCATGCATGTCCAGGCGGGCGCGGGCATCGTCGCCGATTCGACCGCCGAATATGAACAGCGCGAATGTGAAGCCAAAAGCGGCGCGCTGCTGGCCGCCGCGCGCGAAGCGGTGACGCTGGCGCGGGAATCCGGTTTCGGGCAGTAAAAGGTCAGCGACACGCTCGCCCGCCCATCGCGCCGCGCTCCGCCTGATCCAGATGGAAATGGTCGTGATGCGCGGCATTATAGTCGGGTGACAGCACGGTCGAAAACAGCCCGCACGCCCCATCCCGCACCGCGCGTAGAAACTCGGCGTCTTTCCCCGTGCCCTTCCAGTCGTTCAGCACGCTGACCTGCCGCCCGTCCTTCAATACGAAGGCCGCCACGTCGATCGCATCGGCGGTGGCATGCTCGCTATAATCGCCCTGGCTTCGGCCATAGATGCGCCGACAACTATAGCTGCCGAAATGGCGGATGCTGCGCACCGGCGCGCCGTAAATGCGCTGCGCCGCCGGTTGCACCACCTGCCATTCCCACAGCTTGAGCGCGGCCACCACCGGGCAGGATGGCGCGACCGCCGCCGGCGCCAGCGCGATCGCATCCTTGTCGGCCCGCAACCGCACCGCGTCGGCATAGCGGCACTGGTCCGCCCCGCCCGGCTCCACCGCGACATGGTCCACCCCGGCTTGGTCGAGCAGCGCCCGGCATTGCGCCGCATCGCCGGTCAGCGCCGCCAGCTTGCGCCCGGTGAACAGGCCGATCGGCTGCGCCAGGTCCAGGTCAGTCCAGGGCAGATCCTGCGGCCTTTGCCGCAACCAGGCATAAGCCAGCAGGATCACGGCCAGCGAGGCAGCCAGCCAGAGCAGTCGGCGCAGGGTCAGATGAAGTCGTCGCATCCCTTAAACACGCCGGACCTGCCGCATCGGTTCCGACGTGACGGGATAACCCAGATGATCCGGAATGCAGAGATGGGTTTCCCCGTCGCGCTCCTCCCGCCACGGTCGCACCTTCTCCACCGGATAGGCCAGGGCATCGGCGATCAGCGCCGCATGATTCGCATGGAGCGCCAACCGCTCCAGCGTGCGGCGCGTGGGGAAAATTACCTGCACCTCGCCCGCATCCGCCTTCACCAATATATCCGCCGCGCTGCTCCAGAACAGGCGCACATTCTCGGTCGTGTCGACGCTCGCCACCTGTCCTTGCGGCGCGCGCGCCAGATAGAATCGCGTGTCGAACACCCGCCGTGCCCGCTCGAAAGGCGCGGGGTGCCAGCGGGCGAAGGGCGTCAGCGCATCCAGCGCAACGCCCAGCCCCAGCCGCTCCAGCATGGCCCCCATCGTCCGCCCGTCATGCAGCCCGTCGCGCAGCCGCAGCACCGCGGCGGCGTCCACCGCGCCGGTCAGGCCGATCCCCAGCCCGCTTTCCTCGATCGTTTCGCGAATCGCGGCGATCCGCCCGGCCGCCTCGTCCGGCTCCAGCCCATGGTCGAGTGCGTGCGCCAGCGCATGATCGCCCTCATCTACCGCGCCGCCGGGAAACACCAGCGCGCCCGCGGCAAAGGCCATGGTCGATGCGCGCTCCACCATCAGCAAATCTGGCGGGCCATCCTGCCGATCGCGCACGATAACGACCGTGGCCGCCGGCCGGCTTATATCCGTTTCACCGGCATCTGTTTCAATTGTCATGGATACTGCTCTACGCACGTCATGCGTCAGCGGTAAAGTCCTTGCGGTTCAACCCTGGGAAGGGGTTGGTGGAGCCTAGCGGGATCGAACCGCTGACCTCGTCATTGCGAACGACGCGCTCTCCCAGCTGAGCTAAGGCCCCCGAAGGAGCGCTGCCTATAAGCGAGCGATTTGGCCCATGCAACCGTCTTTTGCACAAAAAGTCGCAAGCGCGGCCTATCTGGATCAAGCCGCTGGAAAAGCGCGGCATTCAGGCGCGACGGAGCGCCTGACAGGCGAGACATTACCCCTGCGTAACGCCCGGAACGATGCCCGCTTGCGCCGACCCTATGGACAATGCCAAGGCTCCGGCTCCATCCTGATCGAGGCCGCCATGCCCACTATCCTGCTGCTGATCGTCTCCAACCTGTTCATGACCGTGGCCTGGTACTGGCATCTCAAGGGCGGGATGGACAAGCCGATCCTGCTGGTGATCATGATCAGTTGGGGCATCGCCTTCTTCGAATATTGCCTGGCCGTGCCCGCCAACCGCATCGGCTTCGCCAACGGCTGGAGCGCGGGCCAGCTCAAGGTCGCGCAGGAAGCGATCGCCCTCGTCATCTTCGGCGGCTTCATGGTGACGGTGCTGGGCGAACCACTACACTGGCGCCATTTCGCCGCCTTCGCCTGCATCATGGGCGCGGTGGCGTTCCTGTTTGTGGGGCGGAATTGACGTAGAAGCTGGGAACTTCATTCGCGCCTGCGCGCTAAACAGCGACATCATTGCAAGGAGCCACCATGAAGAATCTTATCGGCACGGCGATTGGCGCAGCGATCGATCGCAAGGACGGCGACAGTGGCGTCAAGGGTGCCGTTCTGGGCTATATGGCGTCGGGCGCGGTCAAGACCGTCGGCAAACTCGGCGTACTGGCCGCAATTGGCTATGGCGTGGTCAATCTGGTCCGCCGTCGGCGCGCCTAAACGCTGCGCTGCGGCAACAGCAGCGAGCTATCCCCATAGGAATAGAAGCGGTAGCCCGTCTCGATCGCATGATCGTAAACGGCTTGCATCCGCTCCGTCCCCATCAGCGCCGACACCAGCATGAACAGCGTCGATTTGGGCAGGTGAAAATTGGTCATCAGCCCGTCGACCGCCTTGAAACTATAGCCCGGCGTAATGAAGATGCGGGTTTCGTCGGCGAAGGGTCGGATTACCCCATCCTCGCCGACGGCGCTTTCCAGCAAACGTAGAGACGTCGTTCCAACCGCGATCAGCCGCCCGCCAGCGGCCCGTGCCGCGTTCAGCCGATCCGCCGTCGCCCCGTCGACCCGCCCCCACTCGGCGTGCATCCGATGGTCGTCGGTATCGTCCGCCTTCACCGGCAGGAACGTGCCGGCCCCCACATGCAGCGTCAGTGTTTCGGTCGCGACACCCGCAGCGCGTAGCGCCGCCATCAGGTCCGGCGTAAAATGCAGCGCGGCGGTGGGCGCGGCGACCGCGCCATCCTCGCGCGCGAACATGGTCTGATAATCGCTGCGATCACGCTCATCGGTCGGGCGCTTGCTGGCGATATAGGGCGGCAGCGGCATCCGCCCCGCCCGTTCCAGCAGCAGCTCCACCGGCTCGTCGCCCTCGAAATCCAGCGTCACCCCGCCATCCTCGTCGCGCGCGCCGGCAATCGCCGTCACGCCCGCGCCGAAATCGATCCGGTCGCCCGCCCGCACCCGCTTGGCGTTGCGCAGGAAGGCCTGCCATTGGCGCAGCCCCTGTCTTTTGTGCAGCGTCGCCCCGATCCGCGCCTCGCCACGCATCCCTTCCAACTGGGCCGGGATGACCTTAGTATCGTTGAACACGAGCACGTCGCCCGCGCGCAGCAGGCCGGGCAGGTCGCGCACGATATGATCTTCCATCGCGCCATCGCCGGGCACCAGCAACATGCGGGCGCTATCGCGCGGCGACGCAGGCCGCAGCGCGATATTCTCCGGCGGCAGGTCGAAATCGAACAGATCTACACGCATGGCAAAGTCGCCGGACGAACCGGCTTATTTCTTTTTGGGCGCAGGCTTTTTCGCCGCGGGCGTGTCGATGATCGACAGGGGGGGCGCGGGCGGCGGCGGGGCGGCCGTGACGGGCGGCTTGCCGTCGCTCTCGATCGACGCCTGCAGGATCACGGTGGGGTTGGCTGGCGGTTCGCCCTGCGCGATCGCGTCGACATATTGAATGCCCTCGATCACGCGGCCGAAAACGGTATATTTCTTGTCGAGCTGCATCCGCGGCAGCAGCACGATGAAGAACTGGCTGTTGGCGCTGTCCTCACCTTGGGCGCGGGCCATGGACACGGTGCCGCGCAAATGCGGCATCGGGTTGAACTCGGCCTTCAGGTCCGGCAGCGTCGAACCACCCGTCCCGTCACCCTTGGGGTCGCCGCCCTGCGCCATGAAGCCAGGAATAACGCGGTGGAATTTGAGGCCGTTGTAAAAGCCCTGACGCGTCAATTCCTTGATCCGCTCGACATGGCCGGGCGCGATGTCGGGGCGCAGCTGGATGCGCACGCGACCGCCGCTCGACAGGTCCAGATCCCAGATATTCTGCGGATCGGCCGGCACCGTGGCGGGCGGCAGTTTCGGCGTCAGGTCGGTGCCCAGCGACTTGGCGTTATCCTGCGCCCGCGCGGCGGCTTCCGCCTTCTTCACATCCTCGCCACCGCCGCCGCCGCCACCCTGGGCATAGGCCAGGCCGGACGCGGTAAGGGCGACGCCGATCGCAACGGTCTTGAGCGCGCAGGTGAAACGCATGGGGTAGGACTTCCTTGATCTCTTAGGCCGACGGGGCAAGCCGCCCTGATAGCGCGCTGATCGCGATTGGCAACTGAACGCAGGCTGAAACCGCGAGAGTCATATTCAAAATGCGCGAAAGAGCACATTTTGGCAGCCGGTGCGGCCTACCAACAAAAGCCTTAAATCCCGCCCTTGCGCCCGATCTTTTCGACCCGCGCGGCCACTTCGTCACGCACCGCCGGGCTGACGAATTTATGGATCGGCCCGCCATAGAGCGCGATTTCCTTGACCAGGCGCGATGCGATCGGCTGCAGCGACACGTCCGCCATCAGGAAGACGGTTTCGATCCGGCCGTTGATCTGCTGGTTCATGCCCGCCATCTGATATTCATATTCGAAGTCGGCGACCGCGCGCAGCCCCCGGACGATCATGCTGGCGTTCTGCGATTCGGCAAAATCCATCAGCAGCGAATTGAAGCCGGTGACGACGATGTCGGTGTCGATCCCCGCACATTCGCGCCGCACCATCTCCAGCCGCTCCTCGTCGGAGAACATGGGCGACTTGGCGATGTTGGTGGTCACGCCGATCACCAGCTTGTCGACCAGCTTCGCGCCGCGCCGGATGATGTCCATATGGCCGAGCGTGATCGGGTCGAACGTGCCCGGATAGACGCCGATACGCTGCTTGCTCATGACGTTAGCGATCCCTTTCCACGATATAGTCGGCAATGGCACGCAGCAGGTCGGCCTCCGCGCCAGCCCCACGCAGATGCGCCTTGGCCTGATCGACCAGCATGTGCGCCTGTTCGCGCGCGCGATCGACGCCCAGCAGCGACACGAACGTCTCCTTGCCCGCCGCCGCATCCTTGCCCAGCGCCTTGCCCGCCAGCGCCGCGTCGCCCTCCACGTCCAGCAGGTCGTCGGCGATCTGGAAGGCGAGGCCGATGTCGCGGGCGTAGCCGCGCAGGCCGATGCGCCCCTCATGCGGCAGCCGCGCCATGATCGCGGCGGCCTCCACGCAAAATTCGATCAGCGCCCCGGTCTTGAGATTCTGCAGCCGCGTCACGGTGGCAAGGTCGAAGCGGGTCTTTTCCGCCTCCAGGTCCATCATCTGCCCGCCCGCCATGCCGGCCGGGCCGCTGGACGCCGCCAATGCCCGCACCAGGTCGATCCGCACGAACGGATCGGGATGCGTCTCCTCATCGGCCAATATCTCGAACGCCAGGTCGTGCAGGCAATCGCCCGCCAGGATCGCGGCCGCCTCGTCATAGGCCTTGTGCACGGTCGGCTTGCCGCGGCGCATGTCGTCGTCATCCATCGCCGGCAGGTCGTCGTGGATCAGCGAATAGACATGGATACATTCGACCGCGAGGCCGACGCGCAGCGCCGAGTCGCGGGAGATGTTGAACAGGTCGCACGCCGCCTGCACCAGCAGCGGGCGCAGCCGCTTGCCGCCGCCGATCGCGGCATGGCGCATCGCTTCATACAGCCGCGCGCGGGCGTCATCCGGCACCGCCAGCAGCCGGTGGAACGCCGCGTCAATGTCCTGCGCCACGCCGGCCGCACGGCTGGTGACCAGCGATGCTGCGGAAGCGCCCCCTCCCCCGTCCATGCCGTTCAGTCCGCGCCAAAGAGCTGGCTGCCGGTCACAGCGCCGTTGGCATCGACCGTCAGCTTGGCGATCCGCGCTTCGGCCGCCTGCAACCGCTCGGCGCACCGCTTGCGCAGCTCTTCGCCCTGCGCATAGAGCGAGATCGACTCGTCCAGCGGCACGTCGCCGCTTTCCAGTCGTCGGACGATCATTTCGAGCGCGCGCAACGCATCCTCGAAAGACAGGGTTGCGGTATCGGGGGTGGAAAGTTCCTCAGCCATGCCCCTTGCATTGGCGGCCGCCACCGCTCCGGTCAAGCCCGCGTCGCCACGAATGGCCGATCCGCGCCGATATCGCACTGCAATGCGGCATTCATATCGCCTCCGTCATAATAGGGTCATGACGTCATTTCAGGGGGCATGGCGGGAAAGCCATGAATTTGCGTTGACGCACCATGTTGCACACGCACATAAAAGGATCGCTATGAAACATTACCTCCCCCTGATCGCCGTCGCCAGCGTTGCCTTGCTGTCGGCCTGCAACAATAACAAAGAGCCTGAAGTCGTGGGCGGCCCGGCCGACCCGATGGCCGCCGAACTGGCCAACGCCGCGCCGGTCGAGCTGCCGCCGTCTGTCAAGGCGAACAAGCAGTTCCGCTGCAAGGACAACAGCCTGATCTTCGTCGACTTTATGAGCGACGACAAGACCGCCCTGCTGCGCACCGAGAAGGGCGGCACCGCCACCTCGCTCAAGGCCGCCGAAGTCGGCCAGCCCTTCACCGCCGAAGGCTACGAAGTCAGCGGTTCGGGCGACGACGTGACCATCACCGTACCCGGCAAGGGCGCGCAGGCCTGCCACGTCTGAAACGGGCACGCGCTTTTTCTGTCTCTACCAGGCCGGACCTCCCCTAAAGGTCCGGCCTTTTTCTTTTTGAAGCAGGTGGCCGCTAACGACCATTTTTTGCCTTCAAAACATGGTGTGCCGTTGTCCGGAAGCGGCTGTTTCCCTCATCGTCACCCCAGCGAAGGCTGGGGTCTCAGGCGGTCACGAGATAACGTCTGAAATATCACGCCAACCTGGATTCCTCTCTTCGACAAGCCGGATTTTCCATTCCCCCATTCACACTTTGAGCGCCTTCTCTCGGGTGATAGCGAGCGTGATGTCATCATGTGGTTCGACCAGAACAAGGCGCGTCAGTCCGTATTTCTTGCAAAAGGTAGAGCCGGTGCCATTGCGATGTTGTTCTGCGCGCGCTGCGATGTTGGCTGTGCCGCCGATATAGAGAATGCCCCTCGGCTTGTTGGTCATGATGTAGGTGTAGCCGCCTCGCGCCATGTCCTACCGTAGCGCGTCGCCGCCTGAGACCCCAGCCTTCGCTGGGGTGACGGTGAATTTTATGTCCGCTTTACGGCACCTGCACTCGTGAACCCGACAGTCCGCTACCCATCTGTGGACGCCCCGCGCGACGCAAGCGGTAATTTGGAGTATTTGGCGCGTAGTCGGATGCTGCCATCTGTCCGGCCTCTGATGCAGCGATGAAGGCTGCGGGCCCGTATGGGAGTTCGCGGATCGGAACCACATCACCCTAAGCGTGCTGATGAAGCACGGTGGTTAGCCCTGGTTCTTCCGACCCCGTCTCGCCGACTGTTGTGCCATACCCTCCTTCGACCGACTTACGCCCCGACGACCTCTGGTCCGCTTTGGCTTACGCCGCCGCTGCGACCGGAGCAGTGTAATCCTCATTCTTCATCATGAGCGCCCAGACGATGCGCGCTGTCTTGTTAGCGAGCGCCACTGTTACGAGCATGCGTGGCTTGCGCGCCATCATCTGCTCCAGCCATGATCCCTTGGGCGCGCCCCGCTTGCTCGCCTGCAACACCACGGCGCTGCTGCCGATGATCAGCAACCGCCTGAGCGTTCGCTCGCCCATCTTTGAGATCGAACCCAGCTTCTGCTTGCCGCCCGTCGAGTGCTGCCGCGGCGTGAGGCCGACCCATGCGGCAAAGTCACGTCCCTTGGCGAAGGTGCCCGACGGCGGCGCAAGCGCCAGGATGGCAGTTGCCGTGATCGGACCGATGCCCGGGATCGTCATGAGCCGGCGTGCGAGAGCATCTTCGCGCGAACGGCGCACAATCTCCTTGTCGAGTGCGGCGATCTGCCGGTCGAGCATCGCCAGGCTGTCGAGCAGAAGCATGCAGACCGATCGCACGCCCTGGGGAACAGCCAATGGATCGGCGAGCAGCGCGGCAAGCTTTTCCAGATGGGCCAGCCCCTTGGGCGCGATCCAGCCATACTCGGTCATATGGCCGCGCAGGGCATTGCTGATCTGGGTCCGCTGCCGCACCAACAGGTCACGGCCCCGGAACACCATTGCCGCCGCCTGCTGCTCCTCTGTCTTCACCGGCACGAACCGCATGCTTGGTCGCTGGGCCGCCTCGCAGATCGCCTCGGCATCGGCCGCATCGTTCTTCTGACGCTTCACGAACGGCTTCACATAGGCCGGCGCAATCAACCGCACATCATGGCCCAGCTTGAGCAACTCGCGCGCCCAGTGATGCGCGCCGCCGCATGCTTCCAGAACTACCTGGCAACGCGGCTGTGCTGCGAAAAACGGCAACAGCTTCGCTCGGCTGATCTTCTTGCGAAGAAGCACATGGCCCGACACATCTACACCGTGCGCATGAAAAACATGCTTGGCGATATCCAACCTGATTATGCTAACTTCTGACATGGACGCCTCCCTCAAGTGGTGTTCAACACCTCCACTTTGGCACATCGATACCGTCGGGGGGCGTCCACCCCATCACCCATCATCGCTGTGCAGATACAAGCCAGCTCTAACCTCGCATCTGCCGCCCAATCACCCCTTCGTGACCAAAGCACGCGCACGCCGCCATTGCTCTCCGCCCACGCCCCCGCTAAAGGCGCGCACATGTCCAGCACCGCCCCCCAAGTAGCCCAGGCTATCACCCCGGAAGTCGTCGCCGAACATGGCCTCAGCCCGGAAGAATATGACCGCGTCCTGAGCGCCCTCGGCCGCGAACCGAACCTTACGGAACTCGGCATATTCTCGGTCATGTGGTCGGAACATTGCAGCTACAAAAGCTCCAAGATCCATCTGATGAAGCTGCCGACCACCGGCCCGCAGGTCATTTGCGGCCCCGGCGAAAACGCCGGCGTGGTCGACATTGGTGATGGGCAGGCGGCGATCTTCAAGATGGAGAGCCACAACCACCCCAGCTATATCGAACCCTATCAGGGCGCCGCGACGGGCGTTGGCGGCATCCTGCGCGACGTCTTCACCATGGGCGCGCGCCCGATCGCGAACATGAACGCGCTGCGCTTCGGCCGGCCCGACCATCCCAAGATGCGCCACCTCATCAGCGGCGTGGTGCGCGGCATCGGCGGCTATGGCAATTGCGTCGGCGTCCCGACTGTCGGTGGAGAGGTGAATTTCCACCCGGCCTATGACGGCAATATCCTGGTCAATGCGATGACCGTGGGCGTCGCCGACACCGACAAGATTTTCTACAGCGCCGCGTCAGGCGTGGGGAACAGCATCGTCTATGTCGGATCCAAGACCGGCCGCGACGGCATCCATGGCGCGACTATGGCGAGCGCGGACTTCGGCGACGACGCCGACGCCAAGCGCCCCACCGTGCAGGTCGGCGACCCCTTCACCGAAAAGCTGCTGATCGAAGCCTGCCTGGAACTCATGGCGTCCGACGCGATCGTCGCGATCCAGGATATGGGCGCGGCCGGCCTGACCTCCTCCAGCGTCGAAATGGCGTCGAAGGGCGGCGTCGGCATCCAGCTCAACATGGACGACGTCCCGCAGCGCGAAACGGGCATGACCACCTATGAAATGATGCTCTCCGAATCGCAGGAGCGCATGTTGATGGTCTTGAAGCCCGGCCGCGAAGATTTCGCCGAAGCTATCTTCAAGAAGTGGGAACTCGACTTCGCGGTCATCGGCCATGTCACCGACACCGGCCGCATGGTGCTGATCCACAAGGGCGATACGGTGTGCGACATCCCGCTCGCCCCGCTGGCCGACGACGCGCCACTTTACGATCGTCCCTCCATGCCGAAGGACGACTATAAAATCTGGTCGCAGGTCGAACCGCTCGGCGACATCGCGGAAAGCACCGACATCGGCGCGGACCTCGTCAAACTGATGGGATCACCCGACATCGCCAGCCGCCGCTGGATCTGGGAACAATATGACCATATGGTCGGTGCCGACACGGTGCAGCGCCCCGGCGGCGACGCCGCGGTCGTGCGCGTCCACGGATCGAACAAGGGCATCGCGATCAGCACCGATTGCACCCCGCGCTATTGCTATGCCGACCCTTATGAAGGCGGCAAGCAGGCGATCGCCGAATGTTATCGCAACCTGTCCGCCGTCGGCGCGACCCCGCTGGCGGTCACCAACTGCCTCAACTTCGCCAACCCGCAGCGCCCTGAAATCATGGCGCAGCTGACCGGCTGCCTGGAGGGCATGGGCGACGCCTGCCGCGCGCTCGACTTCCCGATCGTGAGCGGCAACGTCTCGCTCTATAATGAAAGCAAGGCCACCGGCGGCGGCTCGGCGATCCTGCCGACCCCGGCGATCGGCGGCATCGGCCTGCTCGCCGACGTCGATATAATGGCGACCGTGGCGTTCAAGAATGAAGGCGACGCCATCTGGCTGATCGGCGGCGAAGGCGCGCATCTGGGCCAGTCGATTTGGCTGCGCGAAATCGCCGGCCGCGAAGCGGGCGACGCGCCCAAGGTCGATCTGGCCGCCGAACGCGCCCGCGCCGACACCGTGCGCGCGCTGGTCGCCAACGGCACCGTCAATGCCGTGCACGACATCGGCGATGGCGGGCTGCTCGTCACGATCGCGGAAATGGCGCTGGCCGGCAAGATCGGCGCGACGCTCGACATCGCGCTGACTACCGCTGCCGCCTTTGGCGAAGATCAGGGCCGCTACGTCGTCACCGCCGCAGCGGGTGTCGACATCCCCGGCGCGTTAAAGATCGGCATGACCGGCGGCGATAGCGTTGTCGGTGTCCCTCTCGGCACCCTGCGCGCCGCCCATGAAGGCTTCTTCCCGGCCCTGATGGACAGCGAACTCTAGAATTATACACCCCGTTCGCTTCGAGCAAAGTCGAGACGCCGATAGCGCTGCGTGCGCGTTTCTCCACATTGCCCGAAGCGAACGGATCGGAATGAAGGCATCTTCCTGACGGATCGGCGGTCGGAAAATGCTGCCTCCCCTACCCCCGCCGGAAAATATACTCCCGATCCGTCCAGGCCCCGACCGGAAAACCATAATCCCCGACCTTCACGAACCCGCGCTTGGCATAGACCGCCTGCGCGCGCGCATTACCCGACCATACGCCCAGCCACACCGGCCCCGGCCTGTTCACCGCCAGCCAGTCCAGCGCCACGTCCATCAACGCCCGCCCCACGCCCATGCCCTGCGCCGCCCGCAACGCATAAAGCTGATACAACTCCCCCTGGTCCGCCGACGCGTCGGGGTGCGGCAACTTGCATGGCCCGACATGCGCATAAGCCAACAACCGCCCGTCCGCCGCTTGCGCCACCCAGGTCGCGTGGCTTGGATCGGCCAGTTCCCGCGCCACTGTCGCCACGCCATAACTGTCCGCCTCGAACAGCGCGAGATCGGCGGGCGGATAGGGAATGGCGAACCCGTCGATAAATGTCTCCCGAAAGGCCGCCAGCTTGAGCGCGGACAGCGCGACGACATCGGCGGGCAGTGCGTTGCGAATGGCAAAGGGCGTGGAATGCATGAGACAGGATTGGCAGGCATGGACTGGCCACGCAACCATCGCCTGCGCTGTCCTACACGCCATGACGATGCTATATTGGCGCTACGCCTTTCCGATAGGATCAGCAGAACGCAACATCATGTCAAAATCAACGGGAACTATGCGAAGTTAAGGTCTTAACGCCGGCCGTGTGACCCGCGCGAACAAGACCTGATAGCCATCGTCGCCGCCATCCGCATCGAACGCCGCCATCACCCGCCGCAGATCGACCGGGCTTAACGGTTTGCGCCCTTCGTTCGGCACCACCGCGCCGATGCCTTTCACATGCGCGATCAACCCGCGCGCGTCGCCGCACTCCAGCGCATAGTCCTCGTCAAAGGCGAAGGCGTCCTCATACCCCGCGATCAGCCCGCGCAGATCGCCCAGCGACGGATAGTCCGGCACCCCCGCCACTAGCCCGCACGCCGCGTGCGCCGCGCGCCAGCGGGCAAAACTGCCCTGCCCCATGGTCGAGACGATCAGGCTGCCCCCCGGCCGCAACAGCCCGGCCAGCCGCGCGATCGCGCCGCCCAGATCGTCAAACCACTGGAAGGCCAGGCTGGACAGGATCAGGTCGAACCATGGCCCCTGGAAGCACGGCGCTTCGCCGTCCATGGTCATGAACCGGCCCGCGACCAGCCCGTGCGACGCCGCCTGCTCCAGCATAGCGGGCGAGATATCGGTGGCCACCAGTTCCGCGGAGGGCCATCGCGCCTGGATGTCGCGCGTCAGAAATCCAGTGCCGCAGCCAATCTCCAATATGCGCGTAACCCCGTCGGGCTTCTGGCGCTGGGCCAGGTCCGCAACCAGGCGCGCCGCCAGCCGCTGCGGCCCGGCATGATCGTCATAATGCGCCGCCGCCGCGCCGAAGGCGTCGCTTATTCGTTGCTTGCGCCATTGCCTGGAGCGGTCAATCATGGCTAGGCGGATGGCAGAGCCTTCGCTTTATGACCAGCCCCTTTGCAGGAACCGCCGCCCCATGACCGCCTCTGCCCGCAATCCTGCCATGGACGTGCTGCGCGGTTGCGCCGTGCTGGGCATATTGTGGATGAACATCACTGCCTTCGCCCTGCCGCAAAACGCCTATTTCAATCCGGCGGTGGCAGGACCGCCGTCGGTCGCGGACATCGCCGCCTGGGCGGTCAGCCTGATCCTGGTGGATGGCAAGATGCGCGGCCTGTTCGCCCTGCTGTTCGGCGCGTCGATGCTGCTGCTGATCGACCGGGAGGAGATGGCCGGGCGCGACGGCCGCCGAGCGCAGATGATCCGGGCGGGCTGGCTGTTCGTCTTGGGCTGCGCGCATTTCTTCCTGCTCTGGTGGGGCGACATATTGCGCGTCTATGCGCTGGTCAGCCTGTTCGCGCTGCTGTTCGTGGGCCTGGAACCCTTCGCCCTCGTCAAGCGCGCCCTGCTTTTCTTCCTGCTCCAGTTCCTGCTGGTCGCCAGCTTCATCGCCAGCCTGTACGCCTGGAACCACGCCGCCGCTGCCCCCGGCGCCGACGCTGCCTTGCGCACGGGTTACGCCACCTTCATGACTGCCCTGGCCGATCCCGCCAGCCCCGGCACAGCGGCGGAAATCACCACCTATCGCGGCGGCTTCATAGGCATCTTCCAAGACAAGCTGGCCGGTCTGCCGGACGACTGGCTCTGGGGCTTCCTGTTCACCGCCTTCGAAACCATGGGTTTCATGCTGCTGGGGATGGCGATGCTCAAGGGCGGTTTCCTCACCGGCCGCTGGCACGCGGCGCAATATCGCCAGACCGCGCGCCATTGCTTCCTCATCGGCCTGCCGCCCATGGCCGCGCTGGCGCTGTGGGTGGCGTGGAGCGGCTTTGCGCCCCTTCCCGCTTATGGCGTCGCGCTCGCCTGGTCGCTGCCCTTCCGCATCCCGCTGACGGTCGGCTGGGCCGCGCTCATCCTGTGGCTGCTCACGCGCCATCCCGGCCATTGGCTGGTCGATCGTCTGGCAGCGGCCGGCCGACTGGCGCTCAGCAACTATCTCGCCACCAGCCTCGTCATGACCGCGCTCTTCTACGGCTGGGGGCTCGGCCTCTTCGCACGGGTGCCGCCGGCCGCGCTGCCCTTGTTCGTGCTGGGCGGCTGGACACTGATGCTCGCCTGGTCGAAACCCTATGCGGCCCGATTCGCCCTTGGCCCCGCCGAATGGCTGTGGCGCAGCCTGATCCGCGGCCAGCCGCAAAAGATTCGCAAGAGCGACTAGATTACTATTGCGACCCATTATCAGGCGCGCTATCTCTCCTTCCAACAGGAGAGTGTCTTCGATGGTCGTCTGCGTCTGTAATGCGATTCGTGAAAAGGACTTGCGGGAAGCCGCGCGTAACGGCGCTGACACGCCGTGCAGCGCCTACGCCCAATATGGCCGCCGCCCCAAATGCGGCCAGTGCGTCTCCTTCGCCCGCACCATCATCGCCGCGGAACGCGCTTCTGCCTGACAGGAATGCGAATCAGCCGCATGTCGGCAGTCGCGATCACCACGCAATAGCGCCGCAGAAAAGCCCGGATTTCCAAGGGTTTTGCACTTAACAGCGCGCGTCCGAAACGATATAGGTCCGGCGTCCCCCTAATCGGAGTAAAGCGCCATGAAAGGCGACGCCAAGGTCATCGAATATCTGAACGAGGTGCTCAAGAATGAGCTGACCGCGATCAACCAATATTTTCTCCATTATCGCATGCTCAACCACTGGGGCATCGAGAAGCTGGCCAAGTTCGAATATGAAGAGTCCATCGATGAGATGAAGCATGCCGACAAGGTGGCGGAGCGCATCCTCTTCCTCGACGGCCTGCCCAACTTCCAGCTGCTCGGCCGATTGAAGATCGGCGAGACGGTCGAGGAAATCCTCAAGTCCGATCTCGAACTGGAATATGAGGCGCTGCCGGTGCTGCGCGACGCGATCGCCTATTGCGAATCGATCCGCGACTTCGTCAGCCGCGACCTGTTCCAATATATCCTCGAAAGCGAGGAAGAGCATGTCGATACGCTGGAAACCCAGTTCGAAATGATCGAACGCATGGGCATCCAAAATTATGTCCAGCTGCAGAGCAAGGCGAAAGAGGACTGACTTCCAACTGTCCCCCGGCGTATGCCGGGGCACTTACATGAGAAGGGGCGTCCTGCACGGGGCGCCCTTTTCTGTTTACAGCAGCGCTTCGAGCAGCCCGATCAGCGGCAGGTCCGCGGGCGGCATATCCAGCGCATACATCTGCGCCGGTTTCAGCCATTTGAGCGCCGTCGCATGGCGCGCCTCCGGCATGCCCTTCCACTTGCGGCAGACATAGAGCAGCATCAACAGATGCTTCTCGCCCAGCGCTTCGCTCGCGAAAGTCGCGGGCGCCAGGCAACTGCGGTGCGTCTCGATCCCCAGCTCCTCCTCCAGTTCGCGCACCAGCGCCGCTTCGGGCGTTTCGCCCGGCTCGACCTTCCCGCCGGGAAATTCCCACAGGCCCGCCATCGACTTGCCCGGCGGGCGCTGCTGCAACAGCACGCGGCCGTCGGCGTCGATCAACGCTACGGCGACGACCAACAGGGGAGGAAAAGAGGGCATATCGGTCCAGTCGGGAGGGATTTGTTAACCGTGGCTGCTTTACAGGTTCATCGGGGACTGTCTGTAGCGAAACGGGGATTTTATGCGCGCGCTTGTCGAAATCCTGGGCCGATTAAGGCTGATCCGGTGCGAGCGCGGCGCTACGGCCGTCGAATATGGGCTCATTATCGCGATGATCGTACTCGCCATGATCGCTGCGCTCAATAACGTCGCAAACAAAACCACGGGTATGTGGAATAACGTCGCGACGGAAGTCACCAAACATTAACCATCAATATTTGACAGCCGGTGGATCGCATTAAGAGTTTTTCAACCGGACTTGTCTAATCCATTCCTTGCTGACCACACATATTCATACGGGGCGGCCGGGTAGTTAAACGCTGAAATCTAGTCCAAGGAGACGTCACATGCAGTTCATCCGTAAGATGTTGAAGAACGAAAAGGGTGCCACCGCGATCGAATACGGTCTGATCGCCGCTCTGATCGCCGTCGCCGCCATCGGCGCGATGACCAGCCTGGGCACCAAGCTGGGTTCGACCTTCAACAACGTGTCGGGCAACCTGAAGTAAGCCCAGACGCTTGTCGAATTAAGGGGCGGCGGAAGCAATTCCGCCGCCCCTTTTCATTTGCGCTCCAAACGGGAGGGTTACCAGGTGACGATCTTTACCCGCTGTCCCGGCCGCAACGTCGCATTGGCGCTCAGTGCGTTCATGGTCAGGAACCGGTCGAGCTGATAATCCGAATAGGCCATGCGCTTGGCCATGGTTTGCACAGTGTCGCCCGCCTTGACGGTGACGACATCGACACGGCGCGGCTTGATCGCCGCCGCTTCCTGCGCGCTCAGCCGCTGGACCGACTGCACCATCGCGGCAAATGGCCCAAGCCCCTGCCCCGCTGGCGTCAGCAGCAGGAAATGATAGGCTTTCCCGCCCCCGAAATCATAGGCGAAGACGGTCGCATCGACTTCGCTTGACTGGCTGGACGCGCGCACGGTGCGATAGGCGGCCGGCAGTCCATTGACCGTCGTCCGTCTCACCCCGCCCGCGGGCGCGCCGCCGTCACTCCCGCCCAGTTTTGCGAACACGCTATCGATATAGGCGGCCAGATTCCCCGAATAGGGCGCCGCGCCGAACTGCGCCTGCCCGCCCGATCCGGTGATCGATACGGCGTCCGCGCCATTTTCCATGCCGAACCCGCTCGGCGCGGCAAAGCTCAGCCGCAGGTCGGGGTGCCGGAAGCGATTGCCGTCGATCACCCCCTGTTTGGGATCGTCACCATAGAGCACGCCGTCCAGCGCATTCAAAAAGGCGTCGCGGTTGCGCGCCGCGCCGGTGGCGCGCGTTGCCGCGGCGGCATTGGCGGCCCTTTGCACGCGCGCGCCGGGATCGGGGTGTGTGCTCGCCCATTCGGGCATCGACCGTGCGCTGCCCGCCAACCGCGCATCCAGATTGCTTTGCGCCGCCAGCGACGCCAGCATCCCCGACAAGGCGCGCGGATCATAACCGCCGCTCGCCAAATAACGGATGCCCAGATCGTCGGCCTCATATTCCTGCGTGCGGGAAAATTTAAGCGTCAGCAACTGACTGCCCGTGCCGATCCCCTTCTGGACCAACCCTGCCAAGCCCGAATCGCCCAGAAACGCCCCGGCCAGCGCCCCAAGCAGCGCCCCGCCGATCGCATTGCGCGTCGCCGCCTTCTGCCTGCGCTGGCCATGCTGGGCCGCGACATGGCCGACTTCATGGCCCAGCACGCCGGCCAATTCGGCCTCGTCGTTCATCAGCGCCATCAACTGGCGCGTCACATAGACATAGCCGCCGGGGATGGCGAAGGCGTTGTTGACCGGCGAATTGAGCAGGGTGACGGTAAAATCGCCCTGCGCATTGGACAGGCCGGATTGCACCGCGATGCGACGGCCAACGCCCTCCACATATTTGGCCTGCGGCCCAGCATAGGGACCGCCAAATTCCTTGAGCAATTCAGGATGCTGCTTGGCGCCGCTCGCCTTGTCCTGCGCGCTGATCGACGACACGGTGCGGATCGCCCGCTGCTGTCCGATCACCGCAGGCGCGCTGATCGCCACCGCAAGCAAGCCGCTCGCACAGCCCAGCTTCATCTTCCAGTTCATCTTCTCTCCACCCTCACCATTACCCCTACGTAACGATGAAAATGACGCGCCGTTCCCGGAAAAGCGAGCGGTTTAGACGAAGGTGATTCCAGCTTCGCTCATTCCGTTCGTGCTGAGTAGGGGTTGAGCGAAGTCGAAGCCCCGTATCGAAGCATCAAGCGCTACATATGATCCTTCGATACGCCATTTCGACAAGCTCAATCGCTACTCAGGACGAACGGATGCGGCTAAGTTCATCAAGCACCAATGGCCAGGAACTTGTCCGCCCGGTCGGTCCGCAGCGCGTCCGCGCCCAACCCGTCGAGCGAGGCCAGCTCCGCCTCGATCGCCGCGCCCAGATTGGCGATCGCCGTCACCGGATCGCGATGCGCCCCGCCCACCGGCTCCGGCACGATCCGGTCGATCACGCCCAGGCCTTTCAGATGCTGCGCCGTCACCTGCATCGCCGTCGCCGCATCGCTTGCCTTGTCGGCGGTGCGCCACAGGATCGACGCGCAGCCTTCGGGCGAAATCACGGAATAGATCGCATGTTCGAACATCAGCACGCGGTTTGCCGCCGCCAGCGCAATCGCACCGCCGGAGCCGCCCTCGCCCACGACGGCCGCGACCATCGGCACGCCCAGCTTCAGGCAGGCTTCGGTCGACCGCGCGATCGCTTCGGCCTGGCCGCGTTCTTCCGCCTGCACGCCCGGAAAGGCGCCCGAGGTATCGACCAAACTCACGACCGGCAGGCCGAACCGGTCGGCCAATTCCATCAGGCGGATCGCCTTGCGATAGCCTTCGGGCTTGGCCATGCCGAAATTATGGCGCACGCGGCTGGCGGTATCGTCGCCCTTTTCATGGCCGATCACCATGACCTTGCGCTCGCCCAGCGTCGCAAAGCCGCCGATGATCGCCTGGTCGTCGGCAAAGGCGCGGTCGCCGGCCAGCGGCATGAAATTGTCGAACATGCCCGCGACATAATCCTTGAAGTGCGGGCGTTCGGCATGCCGCGCCACCTGCGTCTTCTGCCACGGCGTCAGCTTGGCATAGGTGTCCGACAACAGCTTGGCCGCGCGGCTTTCCAGCGTCGCGATCTCGCCGTCGATATTGATGTCGCCCACGCTGGCGGTGGCGCGCAGATCGACGATCCGCGCTTCCAGTTCCGCGATCGGCTTTTCGAATTCCAGAAAACTTACCATGACGCGTGCGTTAAGGCGCTGGCGCGTCGCCGTCAACGCGGGGATGCGTGATCTTGGGAGCCATCCCCGCCAGCGGATGGCGGCTGTTGACCAGCTCGACCAGACGCCGGCTATCGACATGGGTATAGATTTGCGTGGTGCCGATATCGGCATGGCCCAGCATCATCTGTAACGCGCGCAAATCCGCGCCGCCCTCCAGCAAATGGGTGGCGAAGGCGTGGCGCAGCACATGGGGGCTGACCCGCTCCGGCGCGATGCCACTGGCCTTCGCCAGCGCCTTGACCAGTTGATAGAGGCGGATGCGGCTCAAATGGCTCTTGCCCGAAGGGAACAGCCACGGACTGTCGGCCGGCACATGCGGCAGCCAGGCAGCGACAGCGGCCCGCGCCCGGTCGGAAATCGGCACCAGCCGCTCGCGCGCGCCCTTGCCCTTGAGGATCAGGAAAGGCCGGTCGGCCGCCAGCGCCCGGCGCGGCAACGACATGAGTTCGGTCGCGCGCAGCCCCGACCCATAAAGCAGCTCGATCAGCGCCGCGAGCCGCAGGTCCGCCGCCGCGGGATGTTCGACGTCCAGTCGCTCGGCGATATAAGCGAAGAAACGATCGACCTCCGCCACCGACAATATCTTGGGCAGCGAGCGGCGCGTCGTCGGCCGTGGCAGCGCGGCGGAGGGATTGTCGGCGCGCAGCCCCTCCTCCTCCAGAAAAGCGTAGAAGGCCCGCAGCGCAGACACTTTGCGCGCCACGGACGACGCCGCCAGATCGGCCCAGGCCGCCGCCAGCGTCCCCAACCCATCCTTATCCGCACCGGCCAGTCCGCCCAGCAGATCGCCCGCGCTGCTCAAATCGGCGCGATAGGCCAGCAACGTGTTGCGCGACGCGCCCCGCTCCGCCGCCATCATCTCAAGGAAGCGATCGACCAGGATGGCGTCATCCTGTCCCATATTCAGGTGCGACTGATCGCCTCGGCCGCGATCATCCGCGCTTCGGGGTCCAGCCCCACGCGATGCAGCGCCGCGACAACATGATAGAGATGCCCCGCCGGCAATCGGCTCCAGTCATTGCCCTGCATGCCCACGGCTGCCAGGAGCGCAACGGTGCCCTTTTCGCCCCGCTGCGCCGCCGCGCCGATCGCGCGCGCCCAGCGGCTGTTCGCGCCCAGCGCAAAGCCGTTATCCTGCGCCAGCGACGCGGCATCGTCCGCTGACAGGCGCGATAGGCCGGCCAGCGCCGCGATCAGCATCCGGCCCTTGTCCGACCCAACGTCCCCGACATAGCTCGACACGCGACTACTGTTGATGTCCACCACCGGGCTGGGCGCGCCGACCGCTAGCAAGGCCCAGAATTGCGATGCGCCCGCGCCGTCCAACTGGCCGATCGCCCGCGCCCACCGCGCGGCATTGCGGTCATAGCCCGCCGCCAGCATCGCCGCGACCAGATTGGCCGCATCCTGCGCATCGGCCTGCGCCACCGGCAGCGCCGCGGCCGCCCGCGCCGTCGCGACCAAGCCCAGATAATCGGGCTTCGCGCCGTCGCGCCACCATGTCCGCATCGCGCCGATCCGGTCGCCCACGGTCGATCCGGCATGGGCGGTGCGCAGCGTCTCGATCCGGTCCGCCAGATCGCCCGGCGCATCGCCCTCGGTGCCCATCTGGCCATAAAAGCCGACTAGCGCCGCGCTGGACAGCACGCCCAGCCGCGCTGCAATCTCCACGCCCGGTCGCCGCTTGACCGCGCTCAGCGCAGGCGCGCGCGCTTCCCAGGCGCGCACATGCGATCCGACCGTGCCGTACAGCGCATCGGGAATTTCGACATTCAGCGCCGTCGCCAGCCCGAATCGCCAGGCCGTCAGCCGATCGACGCCGTCCCATTCGATCTTCACCGACCGACGCGCATTGAACCCGGTGCCGACCACCTTTTCGGCCAGCCGATAATCGATGCCGCGCACGATGCCGCGCCGCTGCGCCTGGTTCAGCGCGCCGCTCGACGTCCCCTGGTCGCCCGACAGCGCCGGGCAGATCGCCCGCGTCATGTCCCAACCCGGTTCCTTGCTGAACCGCAGCGCGCCTGCCGACAGCGGGCACAGCCCGGCCGGATCGGCCGTCGCCAGATAGGTCTGCATCGCGATCGCGTATAGGCGCGGCGAATAGCGGTCGGGATCGACGCTCTGCACCATCAACCGGGCATTGTCCGCCTCGCCCATGCGGAGCAACAGCCAGGCGCGTTCCGCCGCCCAGTCCGCCCCGTCAATGTCGCGCGGCGTATCGACCGCGCTCAGCAAGGCCCGGCGCAGCAGGATGGAGGCCCAGCGGGACACGATCGGCGCATGCGTCTGCTTCATCAACGCGGCGAGATATTTGCCCGATTCGCCGCCGAACGCGTCCGGCTCGAACCCGCGCGTCTGCGGCGTCAGCGGCCCAATGCGGTCCAGCGATCGACGCGCCGTGTCGGGCAAGTCATATTTCGCCTTCTGCGCCGCCAGTTCTTCGGGCGTCAGTTCGGCCTCGGCCGCATTCTGCGCCGCGTCCACGAGCGACAGGTCGGGCGGCGTGCCGGGATCGAGCGGCTGCACCATCGGCGCTGCGGGCGATCCCGTCGTGCTGGGCGCAGCGGGCGTTGGCCGCACCGGCGGCGGCGCGGGCGCTTCGGGCGCATCGCCAAAACCAGGCGGCAGCAGCGATTCGGGCGCCTGCTGTGCGACGACCGGCAACGCCAGCGCTAACGCAAAGCTGCCCACCGCCCATTTCGCATTACCGCGCGGCCAGCGCATCCGCCTTACTGGCCCAGCTTCTCGGCGGGGATGACCTTCTCGACGCGCTGCTGCGGCTGTTCGCCCCCGCGCGACCAGAAAAAGGCCAACAGCGCGATGACCAGCACGGCCAGGGCAATGGGGATGATCGGCAGGCTGGAGCCACGACGACGATTACCGCCCTCGAAACTGCTGAAGTTGCGATTATTCTTCATAGATCCTTGGCTATAACGGGCCGACTGACATGCCGGACAACAAAGAAAGATGCGATTTGCCTCTGTGACGGCTGGCTGTATAGCCCCGCAAGCCATGCAGCGAAACAGCAAAATCCCGCAGAGCCAGGCCCGGCGCGGTCCCATCGTCCTGGTGGGCATGATGGGCGTGGGCAAATCCACGGTCGGCCGCCGTCTCGCCGCGCGTCTGGGGCTCAGCTTCGTCGACGCGGATGAGGAGATTGAGAAGGCCGCCGGCATGTCCGTGGCGGAGATTTTCGAACGCTATGGCGAACCCTATTTTCGCGACGGCGAACGGCGCGTCATCGCCCGGCTGATGGATGGCGCGCCCAAGGTGATCGCGACGGGCGGCGGCGCCTTCATGCAGGATGAGACGCGCCGCCTGATCCTGGAGGCCGCCACCGCCATCTGGCTGGACGCCGACATCGACATATTGGTCGATCGCGTCGCCCGCCGCGACAGCCGCCCGCTGCTGAAAGATCGCGACCCGCGCGTCGTGCTGACGGAGCTGGCCGCGATACGCAATCCCGTCTACGCGCTCGCCCCTATTCATGTGAAGAGCATCGCCGCCCCGCATGAAGTCGCGGTCGATCGCATCATGGAGCAATTGACCACATGGCAATAGTCCGCGTAGCGCTGGGTGCGCGCAGTTATAATATAGTCATCGAACAGGGCGCGCTCGACCGCGCCGGCGACAGCCTGGCTCCCTATGCCCGCAACGGCCGGCTGGTGGTCGTCACCGACACGAACGTCGCCGCCGCGCAATTGCCGCGCCTCGACGCCAGCCTGCGCGCCGCTAACATCGCCGTCGAACCGATCATCCTGCCGCCGGGCGAACAGACCAAGAGCTGGCGTCACCTCGAACAATTGCTCGACGCGCTGCTGGCCCTGGAAATCGAGCGAGGCGACCATATCGTCGCCTTGGGCGGCGGCGTCATCGGCGACCTGGTCGGCTTTGCCGCCTCCATCCTCAAGCGCGGCTGCCACTTCATCCAGGTGCCGACCACCCTGTTGGCGCAGGTCGATTCGTCGGTCGGCGGCAAGACCGCGATCAACGCGAAGGCGGGCAAGAACCTGATCGGCAGCTTCTACCAGCCCGCCCTTGTCCTGATCGACCCCTCGACCCTCGACAGCCTGCCGCCGCGCGAAACCCGCGCCGGCTATGCCGAAGTCGTCAAATATGGCCTGATCGACGATCCCGAATTTTTCGACTGGTGCGCCGCCAACGCCCAGGCGCTGCTTGCCGGCGACCCGAACGCCCGCACCATCGCCATTACCCGCAGCGTGCAGGCCAAGGCCGCGATCGTCGCCGATGACGAGCGCGAAACGTCGGGCCGCCGCGCCCTGCTCAACCTTGGCCACACCTTTGGTCATGCGCTGGAGGCCGACACCGGCTTTTCCGACACGTTGCTCCATGGCGAAGGCGTCGCGGCCGGCATGGCGCTCGCCTTCCGCTACTCCGCGCGCCTTGACCTGTGTCCGCAGGCCGATGCCGACCGCGTCACCGCGCATTTGAGAGCCGTTGGCCTACCCCACGACCTCGCCACCGCCCATGTGCGCGCAGACGGCGCGGCACTGGTCGGCCACATGCTGCACGACAAGAAGATGGCGGCCGGCACCCTCCCCTTCCTCCTCGCCCGCGGCATCGGCCAGACCTTCCTGTCGAAGGATGTCGTGCTGGACGACGTGGCGGCGTTCCTGGATCAGGATAGGGCGGCGGCCTGAGGCAATGTTCAGTGCCAGGACGAGGGGAGGGAAGACGCTTTGCCTTTTTCAGGCCGGACCTCCGAAAGAACCGTCATGCCAGCGAAAGCTGGCATCTCAGGCCGGCGCACGCCGCTTAAACGGATAGCGCTACACGGCTGGCCTCCTTCTCCTGTCGTCTGCGACCCCAGCCTTCGCTGGGGTGACGGCTATTTGGGCAAGCCGAATGACCGGCGCACATCCGCTCCCATTCGATAACAGACCACCGCTCGAAAATTTCACCCAAACCGCCCCTCAGCAACAAGTCTGACATTCCCCTGCATCATTGCCCGCCTACACCCCTCCTTGTCAGCGGCATCCCTTACAGATCCCCCCTCTGTCGCCGCTGACTCCTCCCCTGAACCTCGGCCTCCAGCTTTTAGCTGGAGGCCCTTTTTTTGCTGCCCCCCGGAAAGCGGCCACAAAAAAGGGCGCCTCGCAGGCGCCCTTTCGTTCAACCATGAAAGGCCGATTACTTCTTCAGCGTCAGACCGCCGAAACGCTTGTTGAAGCGCGCCACCTGGCCGCCGGTGTCCAGCTGGCGGTTGCCGCCGGTCCAGGCCGGATGCGACTTGGGATCGATGTCGAGCGCCAGCGTGTCGCCTTCCTTGCCCCAGGTGGAGCGGGTCTGAAAGATGGTGCCGTCGGTCATCTGGACGTTGATCAGATGGTAGTCGGGGTGGGTATCGGCCTTCATGGCGTATTGCTCCGTAATGTGCCGGTTCCGACCGGCTGTGGATGCGGTAAAAATAGCGAAGGCGCGCCGTTAGCGGGTTCGGCGCGCCTTGGCAAGAATAAAGGCCGGCCCCGGCATCAACCTGGACGGCAGCACGATTAATCCTTGGGCGGATCGGCGATCATCGCAACGAAATGCGCTTCCGCCGCCAGCTTGCCCTCGATCATCGCCTTGCCGCTGAACTTGCAGACCGCGCCGCGCATCTGCGTCACTTCCACATGCAGGTCGAGCAGGCAGCCCGGCTCCACTGGCGTACGGAACTTGGCGCCGTCGATGCTCATGAAATAGACGAGCTTGCCCGAATCGGCCAAATCCATCGAATCCACCACCAGCACGCCCGCCGCCTGCGCCATCGCTTCCACGATCAGCACGCCGGGCATGATCGGCCGGGTCGGGAAATGCCCCTGGAAAAAGGGCTCGTTCACCGACACCGCCTTGATCGCGTGGATCGACTGGTTGGGCACCAGCGTCACCACCCGATCGACCAGCAGCATCGGGTAACGATGCGGCAGCGCGGCCATGACCCGACGGATATCCATCGGGCCACGCGCAGTCGTTTCAACCTCTCCCGTCATTTTTTATCAGCGCGACTTGGGCGCCTGCGCCGGGGTCGCCGGAGCGGCGGCGGCGGCGGGTTGACCCTGACGGCCGCCGGGCTGCCAGCCAGCCGGCGGGGTGATCGATGCGCTGGGGACCAGGGCGTTGAGTTCGGTGGTGACAGCAGGCGTGATGTCCGCCGTCGCGCCGAAGCTCTCGGTCGCGGCTTTCTTGAACACGATTTCCGACTTGGTCTTGGCGGTCGCGGCCTTCAGCGCGTCGTCCAGCTTGGCGACGATCTGTTCCTCGACATAGGCGCGGGCCAGGCTGATCGGCTGGCTCATGCGCTGCAATTCGGCCTGCCCCGCCTGCTGCGCCTGCTGATATTGCTGATACTGGGTCTCGATCGCCGGGGTCGGCTTGTTCGCGGCGGCCTTCAGTGCCGCCTGCAGTGCGTCGCCCTTGGTCTTGAGGTCCGTCTCGATCGCGGCGCGGCGCGTGTTCAGCGCGTCGATCTGCGGCTTGTAGGTGGTCTGCATCTGGGTGATCGCGGTGGTGAAGGCCGTGCTCTTGGCGACGGCTTCCTCCAGGTCGACCACGGCCAGGCCCTGCTTGGTCTGGGCGACGGCCGGAACGGCGGTCAGTGCGATAGCGGTCATGGGCGCGCAAACGAGCGCCGCGGCCTTGAAAATGGTCTTCATCAGAATTGAGTCCCTACGTTGAAGGTAATGAGCTTGTTGTCGTCCCCTGGTTCTTTCAACAGGGCCTTGGCGATGTCGATGCGGAACGGACCAAAGGGCGAGTTCCAGTTGACGCCAAAGCCCACCGACAGACGCGGTTTGAGCGTGTCGCCGAGATATTCTTCTTGGAAATTGCCGCCAGCGAACGTGAAGTTCGCGCCGCAAACAGGCGCATCCGCACTGCCGGTCGCGCGAACCCTGGTCGAACCTGTTGGCGCGCCGGTGCCCGGATCGCAATAGCCTTGAAAATCGATCGTGCCGGGATTTTTCAGTCCGGCGACGGCGCCAGCATCCATGAAGATGGAGGGGCGCAGCCCCATTTCACGCGCGCCCGAACCCAGCGGAATTTCGACTTCCGCACGGGCGAGATAATAGATTTTGCCGCCCAACGCATCGTCGGAGACGTTGTTGTTGTCATTGTTGCGAATATACTTGCCCGTGGCTACGCCCGCCTCGTTGGTTTCCGCCGTCAGATAATAGCGCTTCACGCGCGGACCCACGCCGCGAATATCGAAGCCGCGGAATTGCGGTTCGCCCAGGAAGAAGCGGTCGGTAAGACGAATCCGGTCCACTTCCTGACCGGTCGAATCGCGGCGCGTGCCTTCCAGGCTGTGGATATACCCGCCCTCGCCGGTCAGCGAGAAGATGAAGCCACTGCCCAGCGGGATATATTTCGATGCCGACAAACGGGTGCGGACATATTTCACGCTGCCGCCAAGGCCTGCGAAATCCTGGCTCAGCGTGACATTCTGGCCGCGGGTCGCGCGAATACGGTTGTCGCGCGTGTCATAGATCAGCGAATAGCCGAGCGACGATGTCGTGCGCTTGCCGATCGCGTCGCACAGATAGCGGCCCGCCAGCAGCGGGTCGCACTGCGATCCCAACGGCCCGGTGCCGTCCGGGTCGGAATAATAGGTATCCTTGTCCAGCGTCACATCGTCGAAATTGAGGCTGTAACGCAGCGCCAGCGACATATATTCGGTGATTGGCACGCCCGCCCGGATCTGGAAGCCGGTGGTCGTCTGCTCGTAAGTGGTGTCGCGATCATTGTTGGTCAGATAGCGGAAGCTGTTCAGGTCGCGGCGATAGATGTCGCCGCCCAGCGCGATATTCTTGTCCATGAAATAGGGTTCGGTGAACCCGACCTCGACCGACTTGCTGTATGCCGAATAATTGACCGAGGTGCGCAGTTCCTGGCCCTTGCCGCGGAAGTTGCGCTGCGTGATCGACGCCGACACGATAAAGCGTTCCAGCGACGAGAAACCGGCCGACAGCGACAATTCGCCGGTCGACTTTTCCTGCACATTGGTTTCCAGGATGATGCGGTCGGGCGCGGAGCCGGGCTTCTGCTCGACGTCCAGCTTCTCCTGGAAGAAGCCGAGCGAGTTGATCCGGTCCTTTGAGCGCTTCACCAGGAAGCTGTTGAAGGCGTCGCCTTCGGCCAGACGGAACTCGCGGCGGATAACCTTGTCCTGCGTCAGCGTATTGCCGTTGATGTCCACCCGCTCGACATAGACGCGCGGCGCATTGGCGATGCGGAAATTAATCCCCATCGTCAGCGATTCCTTCTCGCGGTTGAAGTCGGGCGACACGTCGGCGAAGGCGTATCCGAACAGACCGGCCGTCTCGCTCAGCGTATCGACCGTGTCCTCGACCTGCTTGGCGTTGTACCAGTCGCCCTTCTTCATCGGCAGACGCTTGGTCAGCGATTCACCGGACAGGTCGCGAATGTCCGATTCGACCTTCACATCGCCGAATTTATAGCGGTCGCCTTCTTCCACCACATAGGTGATGATGAAATCCTGCTTGTCCGGCGTCAGTTCCGCGACCGCGGAGATCACGCGGAAATCGGCATAGCCTTCGGTCAGATAATATTGGCGCAGCTTCTGCTGGTCATAGGCCAGGCGATCGGGATCATAGCTGGTGCCCGATGAAAACAGGCGGAACCAGCGTGACTGCTTGGTCACCATCTGGCTACGCAGTTCGCCGTCCTTGAACTTTTCGTTGCCGATGATGTTGATCTGGCGGACCTTGGATTTCGGCCCTTCCGAAATCTCGAACACGATGTCGACGCGGTTCTGGTCCAGCTGCACCATCTTCGGCTCGATCGTCGCGGCGAAGCGGCCCTGGCGGCGATACAGCTCAACGATGCGGGCCACGTCTGCGCGCACCTTCGACCGGGTATAAATCTGGCGCGGCGCCAGTTTAATTTCAGGTCGAATCTTGTCTTCCTTCAGGCGCTTATTACCTTCCAGGACGATACGGTTAATGACCGGGTTTTCCTTTACCTCAACGGTAAGGGCGCCATTGTCGTTGCGGATCTGGACGTCGGCGAATAATTCCGTCTCGTACAGGTCGCGCAGGCCCTGATCCAGGCTTTCCTGGCTATAAGGCTGGCCGATGCGCAGCTTGGTGTAGGACAGGACCGTGTCCGGCTCCAGCCGCTGGGTGCCGACGACGGTGATCGCGCGGATCGTGCCGATGGGCGCGGCCACCGATGCGGCAGGCGCGGCCAAAGGAGCCGCGGGCGCAGGAGGAGCCTGTTGCGCCATGACGGGTGCCGAGAGGCCCGCGATCATCGTGGTCGCCAACAAGGCCGCCACGATCGGGCGCTGCCTGTTGCTGCTCTTCATCGCTGTCACCCGCTTCACCTCAAAATTCCGATACAATGTTTCCGCCGACACAGACGACGCCAAACCGGGCTTCCCTGCCCGATGCGCGTCAACCGATCAAGCCGGACAGGCTCTTCCAAAGCCCGAAAGACGACAAATCGTTGAAAGTCACCAGCAGCATCATCGCCATCAGCACCGCCAAGCCCGACCGATAGGCCCATTCCTGCGCCTGCGCACTCACTGGCCGCCGCCGTATCGCCTCTATCCCGTAAAAGAGCAGATGCCCGCCATCCAGCATGGGAATTGGCAACAGGTTGATGAACCCCAAGTTAATCGAGATGAGCGCCACCAGGAAGATGAAGCTCTCGATGCCCAGCGTTGCGGCCTGACCCGATACTTGGGCGATCTTCAACGGCCCGCCCAATTCCTTGACCGACCGGCCGCCACTGAAAATCTGCCCCATCGTTTCGACCATCGTCCGCACGATCTGCCCGGTGCGCTCGACCGCGACGACCGGCGCACGCAACAGGCTGACCGGCTCCACCACTGGATCGCCAGGCGCCAGGCCCAGCCGACCGATCTGGAACTTGTTGCCGAATCCGTCATCCTCGGTGACGCTGCCGATCCGGCCATTGCGGGCGAAAATCTTGCCGTCGCGCTCGATCACCATCGCCACCGGCTCGCCGGGGCGGATCTGCGCATAGAGGCGGATATCGTCGAACGTGGCCATGTCCCGGCCGCCCAGCGACACGATCCGATCGCCCGCCAGGATGCCCGCGGCCGCCGCCGCGCTGCCCGGCTGGACGACGCCCGCCACCGCCGGGGTGCGGCTTTCGCCATGCACGAACGCGAAGGTCGCCAGGATCAGGATCGCAAACAGGAAATTGATCGCCGGGCCGGCCGCCACGATCGCCGCGCGCTGCCACAGCGGCTTGGCGGGGAAACTCTCCGCCCGATCCTGCGCCGACATTTCCAACCAGGCCGGATCGGTCTGGCTCGCCGCGTTCATGTCGCCCTTGAAGCGGACATAGCCGCCCAGCGGCAGCGCCGCGACGCGCCAGCGGGTGCCGCGGGAATCGACCCAGGCGAACAATTCCGGCCCGAAGCCGATGGAGAACGCCTCCGCCTTCACCCCGCACCAGCGGCCGACCAGATAATGGCCCAGCTCGTGGACAAAGACGAGCGGTCCGATGACCGCGATAAAGGCCAGCACGGTCAACAGGAAACCAGGATTATGGATCAAGCCGTCAATCTTTCCATCACTTGGCCCGCCTCCATGCGCGCCCGGCCGTCAGCCGCCAGCACATCATCGATAACGGAAGGCGTCGCCGCGCTATAGCGGTTCAACACCTCCTCCACAATCATGGCGATATCAAGGAAGCCGATCCGCCCATCCAGGAAAGCCGCTACCGCCACTTCATTGGCCGCGTTCAATATTGCGGGCGTCGCCCCGCCCGCTTCGGCCGCCTGCCGCGCCAGTCGCAGCGCGGGAAAGCGTTCCATATCAGGTGCTTCGAAATCGAGCCTGCCAATCCGCGCCAAGTCCAATGGCTGGCACGGCGTCGCTATCCGCTGCGGCCAGGCCAGCGCATGGGCAATCGGAATCCGCATATCGGGCGATCCCAGCTGCGCCAGCGTCGATCGGTCGCGATATTCGACCATCGAGTGAATCACCGATTGGGGGTGGACCAGAATCTCGATCCGGTCGAGGCCGACCGGAAACAGATGCGCCGCCTCGATCAGTTCCAGCCCCTTGTTCATCATCGTCGCGCTATCGACGCTGATCTTGGCCCCCATCGACCAGTTGGGATGCGCCACCGCCTGCGCTGGCGTCATCGCCGCCATTTCGTCGCGGCTCTTGCTACGGAACGGCCCGCCGCTGGCGGTCAGCGTGATCCTTGCCACATCGTCCAAACGACTGCCCGCAAGACACTGGAAAATGGCATTATGCTCGCTATCGACCGGCAGCAGTGTCGCGCCCGATGCAGTCGCCGCTTCCATCATCAGCCCGCCCGCCGACACGAGCGATTCCTTGTTCGCCAGCGCCACCGTGCGGCCGGCCTTCAATGCCGCCATGGTCGGCCGCAAGCCCGCGCAGCCCACGATCGAGGCCATCGTCCAGTCCGCGTCCATCGCCGCCGCTTCGACCAGCGCCTCCTCGCCCGCCGCGGCCGCGATGCCGGACCCGGCCAACGCCTCTTTCAGTGCCTCATACAGCCGCGACTGCCCGATCACCGCCATCGCCGCGCCGGTCTCCCGCGCCAGGGCCGCCAAACTGTCCACGTCGCTGTTCGCAGTAAGCGCCACGACCTGATACGCGTCGGGTTCACGCCGGATCAGGTCCAGCGTAGATAGGCCGACCGATCCAGTCGCGCCAAAGATCGAAACCCGCTTCATCCGCCCTGCCCCAGTAGGATATAGAGCAAGGCGGCAAGCGGTGCAGCAGTCGCGACCCCGTCCAGCCGGTCCATCACCCCGCCATGGCCGGGGAGCAACGTGCCGCTGTCCTTCACCCCCGCGCGCCGCTTCATATAGCTTTCCAGCAGATCGCCCAGTTGCGCCGCCACCGCCAATATGCCACTCGCCGCCGCCAGCTGGATCGGCAGGCCTGCGAAGCGATGCAGCAGAAAGCCCAGAACCAGCGCCGCCAGCACGCCGCCCGCCAGCCCGGCCCAGGTCTTGGACGGGCTGACCCGCGGCGCCAGCTTCGGCCCGCCGATCGAACGCCCCGCAAAATAGGCGCCGATGTCCGTCGCCCACACCAGCCCCAAAGCCCAGAAGGCCAGCAGCAGCCCATAGGCATAGGGCGCCTGTCCGCGCAGGAACAGCAACGCCACGATCGGCAAACAGACATAGGGTATGCCCAGCGCCAGCTTCAGGCTGCGACTGGTGAACAGCACGAAGAAAAACGCCGCTGCGCCTGCAATCAGCACCGGCCAATCGATCCCGGCGGCATAGGGACATAGCAGCGCCAGCGGGATCGACACCGCGAACATCGCCGCCTTGCGCTGTTCCGGGGTCGCCCCGGTCAGGTCGCCCCACTCGCCCTGCATCAGCACGCCGGCGATCACCAGCAGCGTCCAGAAGATCAGGCCACCCGACAGCAACGCGCCCAGCGCCACCGCGATCAGCGCGACGCCCACGATGCTGCGGGTCCGCAATTCGCTCGTCATGTCAGATCACAATCCGCCGAACCGGCGGTCCCTCAATCGGAAGGCGTCCAGCGCCTGTTCCAACGCCCGACCGTCGAAATCGGGCCACAGCATGTCGGTGAAATAGAGTTCGGCATAGGCCGCCTGCCACAGCATGAAATTGCTCAGCCTTTGCTCGCCCGACGTGCGGATCATCAGGTCCAGCGGCGGCAGATCGGCGGTATAGAGCGCCCGGTCGATATCGCCCGCGCCGATCGCGTCGGCCGCAATCTCGCCCGCGGCCGCCCGCGCCGCCAGCGCCTGCACCGCCTGCACCATCTCGTCCTGCGCGCCGTAATTCAGCGCGATCGCGACGATCGGCCCGCCATTGCCCGCCGTTCGCGCCATAGCGTTTTCGATCAGCGTCACCAGCGACGGTTCCAGCGCGCGATAATTGCCGATCACCCGCAACCGCACGCCATTGGCATGCATTTCATCGACATCGGACTGGATGAAATGGCGCAGCAAACCCATCAGGTCCGCCACCTCGCTCGCCGGCCGCTTCCAGTTTTCGGACGAAAAGGCGTAGAGCGTCAGGCATTCCAGCCCCATCGCCTGCGCCGCCCGCGCCACCTTGCGCACCGCCTCCACGCCGGCGCGATGCCCGGCGATGCGCGGCAGCAGTCGTTTCTTGGCCCAGCGTCCATTGCCGTCCATGATGATAGCGACATGACGCGCGCCATGGACAGGCGCGACGCTGGTCAGATCGGGCTTGGCTTGTGTGGCCATCAGGAAGACATGCGTGCTTTGGCCGCGAAAGGAAAGCCCCGGCTTACTGGCCGAGGATTTCCTTTTCCTTCGATGTCGCCAGCGCGTCGATATCCGCAATCACGCCGTCGGTCAGCTTCTGGACCTCGGTTTCCTTGCGCTTGCGCTCGTCCTCGCTGATTTCGCCCTTCTTCTCGTCGGCTTTCAAGCTGTCCATGCCGTCGCGGCGGACGTTGCGGACGGCGATCCGCGCGCCTTCGGCATATTTGCTGGCCAGCTTCGCCAATTCCTTGCGCCGGTCCTCGGTCAGGTCGGGGATCGGCAGGCGCAGCGTCTGCCCGTCGACAATGGGGTTCAGGCCCAGGCCCGCCGAACGGATCGCCTTGTCACATGGCCCCACATTGGTCTTGTCCCACACCTGGACCGACAACATGCGCGGCTCGGGCGCGGACACGGTGGCCACCTGGTTGAGCGGCATGTTCGCGCCATAGACGGTGACCATCACCGGATCGAGCAACTGGACGTTGGCGCGCCCGGTGCGCAAGCCGGTAAGGTCGCCGCGCAAGGCTTCGATCGCGCCGGCCATGCGGCGTTCAAGGTCGGACTTGTCATATTGGGCCATGCTTAGCTCTCCTGATTCTGGACGATCGTCGCGACACCCTTGCCGGCCAGCACGGTGGCCAGATTACCAGTTTCACGGATGTTGAACACGACGATGGGAATGTTGTTTTCGCGGCACAGGGCGATGGCGCTGGCGTCCATCACCTTGAGGTTGTCGTTCAAGACCTGGTCGAAGCTGATGCTGTCATAACGCACCGCATCGGCGACCTTCTTGGGATCGGCATTATAGACGCCATCGACGCTGGTACCCTTGAACAGCGCGTCGCAGTTCATTTCTGCCGCGCGCAGCGCCGCGGTCGTGTCGGTGGTGAAATAGGGGCTGCCGGTGCCGGCCGCGAAGATCACGATCCGGCCCTTCTCCATATGCCGTTCGGCCTTGCGGCGGATATAGGGCTCGCACACCGACGCCATCGGGATCGCCGACTGGACGCGGGTGTCATACCCCAGCTTTTCCAGCGCATTCTGCACGGCCAGGGCGTTCATGACCGTGGCGAGCATCCCCATATAATCGGCGCTCGCCCGGTCGAAGCCCGCCGCAGCGCCCGCCAGACCGCGGAAGATGTTCCCGCCGCCCACGACCACGCAAATTTCGAAACCGGCATCCTTGGCCGCGGCGATCTCGCCCGCGACACGCGCCACCGTCTCCGGCTCGATACCGAACTGCCCCTGCCCCATCAGCACTTCGCCGGACAATTTCAACAGGATACGCTTGTAGGCGGGCCGGGTCATGAGCGGTCTGATATCCTTTTGCGAATGGCGGAAAGCGGCGCGAACCTTAGTCGCGCGCAACCGCAATGCCAAGCGGCGTTTGCGCCGATCCGCCCGCCGCCCGCAAAAGGCGGATCAGCCCTGACATGCGCGGACATGCTTATTGCGTGACCGTTCCGATTGATCGCAGCGCTCAATCATTGTGACCTGATCAATCAATTGTCCGTCTTTCCGGCCAGGGCCTATCCGCCTGCCATGGCACTAACGCCTGCATGAACGGGGAGATGATGACATGCGACGGACATCCACATCGATATTGGCGCTGCTGTGCGCCGCAACCTTTACGCCGGTACTCGCGCAGGAACCTGCGCTGCCCACCGAACCAGCCACGACTACCTCGCCGCGCTGGTGGCCCAATGTGCTGGATCTGACCGCCCTGCGCCAGCATGAGTCGCAATCCAACCCCTATGGCGCCGACTATGACTATGCCAAGGAATTCGCCTCGCTCGATCTCGACGCGGTAAAGGCCGACATCCGCAAGGTGCTGACCACGTCGCAACCTTGGTGGCCGGCTGATTATGGCCATTATGGTCCCTTCTTCATCCGCATGGCCTGGCACAGCGCGGGCACCTATCGCGTGGGCGACGGGCGCGGCGGATCGGACGGCGGCGAACAGCGGTTCGAACCGCTCAACAGCTGGCCCGATAATGTCAGCCTGGACAAGGCGCGCCGCCTGGTCTGGCCGATCAAGCAGAAATATGGCCGCAAACTCAGCTGGGGCGACCTGATGGTCCTGTCCGGCAATGTCGCGCTGGAGGATATGGGCTTCAGGACCGTCGGCTTTGCGGGCGGCCGCGTCGACGCCTGGCAACCGGACGTCGTGTTCTGGGGACCGGAAAGCAAGATGATGGGCACCGACCGCTCCAACCCGGACGGCTCGCTCAAGCGGTCGCTGGCCGCCACCACCATGGGCCTTATCTATGTCAATCCCGAAGGACCGGGCGGCAATCACGACCCCATTGGCGCTGCCGCCGACATCCGCCGCGCCTTTGGCCAGATGGCGATGGACGACGAAGAAACGCTGGCGCTGATCGCGGGCGGCCACACCTTCGGCAAGGCCCATGGCGCGCGCAAGCCCGAAGACTGCCTCGGCAAGGAACCCGCCGCGCTGGGCGTCGAAAATCAGGGGCTTGGCTGGCACAATAAATGCGGCAAAGGCAACGCGGAAGACACGCTGACATCGGGGCTGGAAGGCGCCTGGTCGGCCACGCCCACGCTGTTCACCACCCAATATATCGACAATCTGCTGAACTTCGACTGGGTCAAGACCAAAAGCCCGGCCGGTGCGACCCAGTGGATTCCGACCGATCCCAACGCCGCCGCCCTGGTGCCCGACGCGCATCTCAAGGACAAGCGCCACGCGCCGATCATGTTCACCACGGACATCGCGCTCAAGGAAGACCCCGGCTTCCACAAGGTGCTGGTAAGCTGGCAGAAGAATCCCGACCTGTTCGGCAAGGCCTTCGCCCGCGCCTGGTTCAAGCTGACCCATCGCGATCTGGGGCCGCAGGCGCGCTATCTAGGCAAGGACATCCCCAGCGAAACCTATAGCTGGCAAGACCCGCTGCCCAAATCCACCATCGCGCCGATTGGCGATGCGGACCAGGCAAAGCTCAAGGCGATGGTGCTGGCGTCGGGCCTGACCACGCCTGAACTGGTGCGGACCGCCTGGGCCTCCGCCGCGACCTTCCGCAGCACCGACATGCGCGGCGGCGCCAATGGCGCGCGTCTGCGCCTCGATCCGCAACGCAACTGGGCGGTCAACAACCCGGCGGAACTGGCCAAGGTGCTCACCAAACTGACGGCGGTGCAGAAGGACTTTGCCAAGTCGGGCAAGCAGGTGTCGATGGCCGACCTCATAATCTTGTCGGGCAATGCCGCGATCGAACAGGCGGCCGCCCGTGCGGGCCATCCGGTGCGCGTGCCCTTCACCCCTGGCCGGGTCGATGCCGCGCAGGCCCAGACCGACGTCGCCTCCTTCGCCTATCTGGAACCCAAGGCGGACGGCTTCCGCAACTTCTACACGGCGAAAGCGGAAGTGGGACCGGCCGAAGCACTGGTGGACAAGGCGGATGCGCTGAACCTCACCGTGCCGGAAATGACCGTGCTGGTCGGCGGTATGCGCGCGCTGGGCGCCAATGCGGGTGCGTCAAACGCGGGCATCTTCACCAGCCGCCCTGGCACGCTCAGCAACGACTTCTTCGTCAACCTGCTGTCGATGGACACGGTGTGGGCGAAGTCGGCGGCGAACCCGGCCCTGTATGAGGGCAAAGATCGCGCATCGGGCGCGGCCCGGTGGACGGCGACCCCGGTCGATCTGGTCTTCGGGTCGAACTCCGAACTGCGCGCCGTGGCCGAAGTCTATGCCGCCAACGACGCCCAGCAGAAGTTCGTCGACGATTTCGTCGCCGCCTGGGTCAAGGTAATGGACGCAGACCGCTTCTGACCCCTGATTGTGCGGGGGGCGGCCGGGCATGTGTTCCGGCCGCCGCCCCCGCACCTTCCATCACGGACTCCCGATCATGACGCTTCGCCATTCCGGTGCCCTCGCCCTTTGCATCGCGCTGATGGGCGTCACGCAACCGGCCCTCGCCCAGCCGCCTGCCGATTTCGCGATCTGCGCCGCCTGCCATGCCACGCAGCCGGGCAAATCCAGCTTCGGTCCCAATCTACGCGGCGTCATGGGGCGCAAGGCCGCCAGCCTGCCCGGCTACGCCTATAGCGACGCGCTCAAGGCGTCGGGCGTCACCTGGAACGCCCGGACGCTCGAAACCTGGCTCACCGGCCCACAGGCCATGGTCAAGGGCACGCGAATGCCCTTTGCCGGGCTGCCCGATCCGGCGCGGCGGCAACGGCTGATCGCCTATCTCGCCACCCTGAAATAATCCGCCCCATCAACGAAAAAGGGGCGCCCCGCAGGACGCCCCTTCCCTCGACCTATTGTGGGTCTGGCGATCAGACGCCAGCGGCCGCCGCGACTTCCGCCGCGAAGTCGCTGACTTCCTTCTCGATGCCTTCGCCCAGCTGGAAACGGACATAGCTTTTGAGCGTGATCGGCTTGCCGGCGTCCTTCGCGGCCGAGGCGACCACGTCCTGCACCGGGGTCTTGCCGTCCATCACGAACGCCTGCGTCAACAGCGCGCTGTCCTTGCGGAACTTCTCGACCGGGCCGTTGATGATCTTGGCGGCGATCTCTTCGGACTTGCCGGCGATCTTGTCGGCATTCTTTTCCCGCGCGATCGCGGCTTCACGCTCGATGATCGCCGGATCGATGTCGTCGGCCGACAGGGCCAGCGGGAACGCGGCGGCGATGTGCATGGCCAACTGCTTGCCCAGCGGCTCCAGCACGTCGGCAGGCGCTTCGCTTTCCAGCGCGACCAGCACGCCGATCTTGCCCAGGCCCGGCGCCGCGGCGTTATGGACGTAGGACACGACGACGCCCTGGCTCACTTCGACCTGCGCCACGCGACGGACATTCTGGTTCTCGCCGATGGTGGCGATGTTGGCGACCAGCTTTTCAGCGACAGTGCCGCCCGACGGATAGGCCGAATTGGCCAGCGTCTCGGCATCGGTCGCGCCGGTGTCCAGCGCGATTGCCGATACGGTGCGCACGAAATCCTGGAACTGGTCGTTCTTGGCGACGAAGTCGGTTTCGCTGTTCACTTCGACAGCGACCCCCTTGGTGCCGGCGACGGCGACGCCGACCAGGCCTTCAGCGGCGGTGCGGCTCGACTTCTTCTGCGCGGCGGCCAGGCCCTTGGCGCGCAGCCAGTCGGTTGCCGCTTCGATGTCGCCATTGGCTTCGGTGAGCGCCTTCTTGCAATCCATCATGCCCGCGCCCGAACGGTCGCGCAGTTCCTTGACGGCGGCAGCGGTAATCTCGGCCATGTTTCGGCTCCTAAAAATGGATGTTTCAAATAAGCGGCAGGGCGCGTCTCCGAAGAGCGCGCCCTAGCCTGTCTTTCCTACAGTCGTGCGACGCGCTTAGGCTTCGGCGACGACTTCTTCAGCCTGCGGCTCGTCGAGCGCGCCCAGGTCCACGCCCGAAGCCTGCTGCGCACCACGGTTGCCCTTGGTGGCGGCGGCGGCGATCGCGTCGCAATAGAGGCGGATGGCGCGGCTGGCGTCATCGTTGGCGGGCACCGGGAAGGCGATGCCGTCGGGCGAGACGTTCGAATCGAGGATCGCAACGACCGGGATACCCAGCGTGTTGGCTTCCTTGATCGCCAGCTCTTCCTTGTTGGCGTCGATCACGAACATGACATCGGGGATGCCGTTCATGTCGCGGATACCGCCCAGCGACGCTTCCAGCTTCTCGCGCTCGCGAGTCATCTGAAGCACTTCCTTCTTGGTGAAGCCATGGGTGTCGCCCGACAGCTTTTCCTCAAGGGTCTTCAGGCGCTTGATCGAACCCGAAATCGTCTTCCAGTTGGTGAGCATGCCGCCCAGCCAGCGATGGTTGACGAAATGCTGGCCGGACTTGCGCGCGGCGTCCGCGATCGGGTCCTGCGCCTGGCGCTTGGTGCCCACGAACAGCACCTTGCCGCCAGCCGCGACGGTGCCCGACACGAAGTCGAGCGCACGGCCGAACAACGGCACGGTCTGCGACAGATCAAGGATGTGAATGCCGTTGCGCTCGCCGAAGATGTACGGCTTCATACGCGGATTCCAGCGGTGGGTCTGGTGGCCGAAATGGGCGCCAGCCTCGATCAATTGGTGCATGGTGACGACAGGTGCCGCCATAATAGTATCTCCTTCCGGTTTGACCTCTGGGAATCAGGAACACGGAAAGCAGCCTGAAAGGCGTCTCCGGCACCGGATATGTCGATTCCCATGTGGAATGGTCGCGCCTTTAGACGCGGAAAAAAGCAAAAGCAAGGCTTGACGGCGCTCCCGAATGAGAACATAAGAGGAACAGACGGAACAAAGACGGTTAACGGCCGTTTACACCGTCATCATGAGACATGCCGTGCAAATGGCAAGATGGAAAGTGATCGACGATGTTCACTCTTGTTGCAGCAACCCTGTTCTCCGGCGCTTTCCTGTTCGCCATGGGCACCATCGTTTGGATGTTCGCTCAATATCATGACAAGATGGTGGCCGCGCTCCAGTTCGAGCCTATCCCTCAAAATCCGCCGGTCTATCATCTGCGCATCCGCCGCCCGCGTGGCCCGCAGCCGCTCCGTCGGACCGCGGCGGTGCTGCCTGGCAACGCCCTGGCCGCCTGAAAACGGCCTGATACGCTAGAGCCTTCGTTTAAACACTGCTCCCACATCCGTTCGGGCTGAGCCTGTCGAAGCCCCTGCCTGCCGCAAGGCGCAGCGCCTCACCCTATATCAAGCCGTCGGCGAAACGACCTTGGCGCTCTCGCGCTGCCGCATGACTTTGGCATAGGACATGATCCCGAACGGGATCAGCGCCACATAGATGGCGCAGATCAACAGCAGCGTCAGCCAAGGATCGGTGACCAGCAAGGCCGCCAGAAGCCCGGCGAAAGCAATCAGCTCCAGCCGGATACGCTTGCGCAATCGCAACGCCGACCAGGTATAGGTCGCGATGTTGGAAATCATCAGGAAGGCGATGAAGGCGGTCCAGGGCGCAACCACATACCAAGCCCGGAAAATATCTTCGCCCGTCACCAGCCACAGATAGAGCGGCACGAAGGCCAGCCCCGCGCCCGCCGGGGCCGGAACGCCCGTCAGAAAGCCCGCTGACTTATGCGGCTGCTCGTCCGCATCGATCGCGGCATTGAACCGCGCCAGCCGCAACGCGCAGGACAGCGCATGGGCCAGAGCGAAGATCCAGCCGAATTTCGGCATGGCGTAAAGCGACCAGAGATAGAGGATCAGCGCTGGCGCCACGCCGAACGCGATCGAATCGGACAGCGAATCCAGTTCCGCGCCAAACCGGCTCTCACCGCGCAACATCCGCGCAATCCGCCCGTCCAGCCCGTCGAGCACACCGGCGAACAGGATGGACAGCACGGCCCGCTCCCACTCGCCCGAAATGCCGTAACGCACCCCGGTCAGGCCGAAACACAGCGCCATCGCCGTCACTGCATTGGGCGCCAGCATCCGCAACGTAATGCCCCGGCGCAAGCCGCGGGGTATGGCGCGCCGCTGGCGACTCACTGCTGGATGCCCGCAATAACCCGCGCGTCGCCCATCTGCCCCAGGATCGTCTCGCCCGCGATCGTGCGCTGGCCCAGGATCACGCGCGGCGCGGTGCCGGCCGGCAGATAAACATCGACCCGGCTGCCGAAGCGAATAAGGCCGATGCGCTGCCCCGCCGCGACCATGTCGCCGGGCTTGACGAACGGCACGATCCGCCGCGCGACCAGGCCTGCAATCTGCGTGAAGCCGATGCGCACGCCGTCATGCCGCTCGACCAATATATGCTGGCGCTCATTATCCTCGCTCGCCTTGTCCAGGTCCGCGTTCAGGAACTTGCCCGAAATATAGACGACCGACTTGATCGTCCCGCCGATCGGCGTCCGATTGATATGGACGTCGAACACGCTCATGAAGATCGACACGCGGATCATCGGCTGGTCGCCCAGGCCGTTCGGTCCCGCCATTTCGCGCGGCGGCGGCACGCGCTGGATCAGCGTCACCAGACCATCGGCCGGCGCGATGATCGCGCTATCGTCCTGCGGCACGGCGCGCACCGGATCGCGGAAGAAGGCAAAGACCCAGATCGTCACGATCAGCATCAGCCAGCCCAATATCTCCCACCCCAGCAGGAACAGGACGCCAGTGATCGCGACCGCGATCAGGCCGAATTTCATCCCCTCCGGGTGCACCGAAGGAAAGCGCCATTTGACATTGCCGCCCGCGGCAATCGTGATCTCGTTATTTTCCATAGCCACCGTCTTTAGGGAGAGACCATCCCCCTGACAACGATCGATCCCGTACAACGCTCCACCCGCGGCAGATAACTAACCCACGACGGTTGAACATTCCCGCCGCTTTGCCTAGTGCGTCCGCATATTCCACCCAGCAGCAAGAAGGCAAACAGGCGCTATGGCGAAGATCAAGGTGAAAAACCCCGTCGTTGAAATTGACGGCGACGAAATGACCCGGATCATTTGGGAATGGATTCGCGAGCGCCTGATTCTTCCCTATCTCGACATCGACCTCAAATATTACGATCTGTCCGTCCAGAAGCGCGATGAAACGAACGACCAGATCACGATCGATTCCGCCAACGCGATCAAGCAATATGGCGTCGGCGTGAAATGCGCCACCATCACGCCCGACGAACAGCGCGTGGAGGAATTCCACCTCAAGCAGATGTGGAAATCGCCCAACGGCACCATCCGCAACATCCTGGGCGGCGTCGTATTCCGCGAACCCATCGTCATCAAGAACGTGCCCCGCCTGGTCCCCGGCTGGACTGACCCGATCGTGGTTGGTCGTCACGCCTTTGGCGACCAGTATAAGGCGACCGACTTCCTGGTCCCCGGCCCCGGCAAGCTGCGCCTGGTATGGGACGGCGAAGATGGCCAGAAGATCGACAAGGAAGTGTTCGACTTCCCGTCGGCCGGCGTCGCCATGGGCATGTATAATCTGGACGATTCGATCATCGATTTCGCCAAGGCGAGCATGAACTACGCGCTCGACCGCGGATGGCCGCTCTACCTGTCGACCAAGAACACGATCCTCAAGGCCTATGACGGCCGCTTCAAGGATCTGTTCCAGCAGGTGTTCGACGCCGAATTTGCCGACAAGTTCAAAGCGGCCGGCATCGTCTATGAGCATCGCCTGATCGACGACATGGTCGCCTCCGCGCTCAAGTGGAGCGGTAAGTTCGTCTGGGCCTGCAAGAACTATGACGGCGACGTCCAGTCGGACACCGTCGCGCAGGGCTTCGGTTCGCTCGGCCTCATGACCTCCGTCCTACTCTCGCCCGACGGCAAGACGGTCGAGGCGGAAGCCGCGCACGGCACCGTCACCCGCCATTATCGCCAGCACCAGCAGGGCAAGGCGACCTCGACCAACCCGATCGCATCGATCTTCGCCTGGACGCAGGGCCTCGCCTTCCGCGGCAAGTTTGACGGCACGCCCGAAGTCACCAAATTCGCCGAAACCTTGGAACGCGTCTGCATCAAGACTGTCGAGGACGGCGCGATGACCAAGGATCTGGCGCTGCTGATCGGTCCTGACCAGGCCTGGATGACCACGGAACAGTTCTTTGAACAGATCCGCGTCAACCTGGAAAAGGAAATGGCCAGCTGGGCCTAAAAGACGGGAACTGATCCGCGCCTGCGCGTTTCAATACGCAAACGGAACGAGGCGGCGCCGGACACCCGACGCCGCCTTTTCTTTGGCAACCCATTCCCCAAAGCCGTTCGTCCTGAGTGGCCGCCGAGCGAAGTCGAAGCGGCGTATCGAAGGACATTTGCGCAAACGACCCTTCGATACGGGTCTTCGACAAGCTCAGCCCCTACTCAGGGCGAACGGAAGGTGACATCATGTCTACAGGAACCAAGAAACGCCTGGAAGTCCGCGCCGCCGTGCCGTCCGACGTCCGCGGCATCCGGCAATTGATCGCCCGCGCCTATCCCGGCATGCCCAATTATTCGCTCGCAACCATCCGGGGCCAGATCAACAATTTCCCCGATGGCTGCTTCGTCGCCCTCTATGACGACAAGGTGGTCGGCTATTGCGCGACAATGCGCGTCAGCAAGGGCATGGCCTTCGCCCATCATGACTGGGAAGAAATCACCGCCAATGGCTTTGGCACCCGCCACAGCGCGGCGGGCGAATGGCTGTATGGTTATGAAATGGCGGTCGATCCTGCGCTGCGCGGCCTGCGCATCGGCCAGCGGCTCTATGACGAGCGCAAGGAACTGGCCGAGGAACTCGACCTGCACGGCATCGTCATCGCCGGGCGCATGCCGGGCTATCTGCGCGCCAAACGCCGGGTGGACGGGCCGAAGGATTATCTGGACAAGGTCGCCCAGGGCAAGCTGCGCGACCAGGTCGTCAGCTTCCAGCTGAAAAACCAGTTCGAACCCTTGGGCGTGCTGGAAAACTATCTGCCCGAAGACAAGCAGTCCGACGGACACGCCGCCCACCTCGTCTGGCGCAACCCCTATGTCGACCCGGACGAAGCGCCCGAAATGCGCGTCCCCCGCGGCGTCGAAAGCGTCCGCATCGCCACCTGCCAGCTCCAGGCCCGCGCGGTGGAGAATTTCGAGGCCTTCATCCGCAATATCGAATATTTCGTGGATGTCGCGGCGGATTATCGCTCGGACTTCATCATCTTCCCCGAACTCTTCACCCTGCCGCTGCTGTCGTTCGAAACCAAGAAGCTCAATCCCATGGAGGCGATCGACAAGCTGACCAGCTACACCCCGCGCCTGACGAAAGAACTGACGCGGATGGCGCTGGAATATAATATCAATATCATCGGCGGCTCCCACCCGACCCGCGCCGACGATGGCGATATCCAGAATATCGCCTATGTCGCGCTGCGCGACGGCTCCGTCCATACCCAGGAAAAGATCCACCCGACGCCGAACGAAGCCTTTTGGTGGAACATCAAGGGCGGCGATTCGCTCGACGTGATCCAGACCGACTGCGGCCCGATCGGCGTCCTCATCTGCTACGACAGCGAATTTCCCGAACTCGCCCGTCGCCTGGTGGACCAGGGCGCCCGCATCATCTTCGTCCCCTTCTGCACCGATTCGCGGCTCGGCTATATGCGCGTGCGCTACTGCGCGCAGGCCCGTGCGATCGAAAACCAATGCTATGTCGTCATGTCCGGCAATGTCGGCAATCTGCCCAATGTCGACAATATGGACATCCAATATGCCCAGAGCGCCATCCTGACCCCCTGCGACCTCCCCTTCGCGCGCGACGGCATCGCCGCGGAATCAACGGAGAATGTGGAAACGCTGACGATGGCGGACGTCAACCTCGCCGACCTCAGCTGGGCGCGCGCCGAAGGCACCGTCCGCAACCTGCGCGACCGCCGCTTCGATCTCTACCATATCGAATGGGACAGTAACCCCGACCACAGTCACGCGCCGAGTGGCGGCCCGGTCCCGGCCGGCGGGCACAACTCGCCGGGGGGCGGGTGAACAGAATTAGCGGTAGTCAGCGGACGTGCCATTCCCACATAGTCATCCCCGCGCAGGCGGGGATCCATCTCCAGCTTTTGCGCCCTGTCGAAAGATTGGGAGATGGGTTCCCGCTTCACCGGAATGACGAAAAGAGGTGGGCAGCGGACTGAAGGGTTTACTCTTCCCCGCCCGCTTGCGGGAGGGGCAGCGAGACTTAATGAGCGCAGCGAATTTAGTAGCAGCGGGGTGGGCCAAGGCAACCTTGCGCAGGCCCACCCCCTACCCCCCCCCGCCAGCGGGAGGGGGAATTAAGTCGGCAACTGATCGTTTGCCGACGCCCGACATAGCGCCCCCCTCACTCCACCGTCACACTCTTCGCCAGATTCCGCGGCTGGTCCACATCCGTCCCCTTCGCCACCGCCACATGGTAGGCCAGCAACTGCACCGGCACCGCATAGACTAAAGGCGCGATCAGCGGATGGACCTTGGGCATTTCGATCGTCGCCATGCAGCCCTCGCCGGCCGCCACGATGCCTTCCGCGTCGGAAATCAGCACCACCTTGCCGCCGCGCGCCTGCACTTCCTGCATGTTGCTCACGGTCTTCTCGAACAACGGCCCGCTCGGCGCGATCACGATCACAGGCACCAGTTCGTCGATCAGCGCGATCGGCCCATGCTTCATCTCGCCCGCGGCATAACCCTCGGCATGGATATAGCTGATTTCCTTGAGCTTCAGCGCCCCTTCCAGCGCCATCGGATAATCCGGCCCGCGCCCCAGATACAGCACGTCCCGCGCCGGCGCGATCAGGTGCGCCATCGCCTCGATCTGCCCATCCCGGCTTAGCGCTTCGTTGAGCGCGGCGGGCGCTTCCGACAAATGCCAGACGATCTCGGCCTCTTCCTCCGGCGTCAGCTTGCCCTTGGCCCGCGCCAGATTGGCCGCCAGCGCCGCCAGCACCGCCAACTGGCAGGTGAACGCTTTGGTCGACGCCACGCCGATCTCCGGCCCGGCATGGGTGGGCAACAGCAGGTCCGCCTCGCGCGCCATCGAACTGGTCGGCACGTTCACGACTACTGCGATGATCTGTCCCGCCGCCTTGGCATGGCGTAGCGCCGCCAGCGTATCGGCCGTCTCGCCCGACTGGCTGATGAACAGAGCCAGCCCCCCCGCCTCCAGCACCGGGTCGCGATAACGAAACTCGCTCGCCACATCGATGTCCACGGGCACCCGCGCGAATTTCTCGAACCAATATTTCGCGACCAGCCCGGCATAATAGCTCGTGCCGCACGCAACGATGGTGATGCGCTTCACGCTCCCCAGGTCGAAATCCATGTCCGGCATGGCGATCTCATTTTCCATCCGGCGCAAATAGGACCGCAGCGTCTGGGCGACGACCACCGGCTGCTCGTAAATCTCCTTCTGCATGAAGTGGCGATGATTGCCCTTGTCGATCATCGCGCCCGATACGCCGGAAATCGTCACCGGCCGCTCGACCGGCTGATTATCCTTGTCGAAAATCTCCGCCCCGTCCGCCGTGATGACGACCCAGTCGCCCTCTTCCAGATAAGCGATCCGCTGCGTCAGCGGGGCCAAAGCCAGCGCATCCGACCCCAGATAGGTCTCCCCGTCGCCATAGCCCACGACCAGCGGCGACCCCAGCCGCGCGCCGATCAACATGTCGGGATGGCTGCGAAACGCGATCGCTAAAGCGAACGCCCCATGCAGCCGCGGCAGCACGCGGGCCACCGCCTCCTGCGGCGACGCGCCCTGCTCCACCAGCTCGCTCACCAGATGGGCGACGACTTCGGTGTCGGTCTGGCTGTCGAAATGGCGGCCCCGCGCCATCAATTCCGCGCGCAGTGGCTTGAAATTCTCAATGATGCCATTGTGGACCAGCGCCACTTCGCTGGTCGCATGGGGGTGCGCATTGCTGGTCGTCGGCGGCCCGTGCGTCGCCCAGCGGGTATGCGCGATGCCGGTCGTGCCGGGCAACGGTTCGTCGCGCAATTCGCGCACCAGGTTGGCCAGCTTCCCCTCGGCCCGCCGCCGCTCGATCGCGCCGTCATGGATGGTGGCGACCCCCGCGCTATCATAGCCGCGATATTCCAGCCGCTTCAATCCGTCGACCAGCCGTTCCGCCACGTCGTCCTTGCCGATGATGCCGATGATGCCGCACATGTGCCGGAAAGCCTTTCAGAATGTATAGGGAACGCGGATACCCGGCATCTCTGCCGGGAAATCCTTCGTATTTCGTGTCACCAGCACGCGGCCGCGCAATTGGGCCGTGGCCAGGATGATGGCATCCATCGCCTTGAGCCGCCCCCGCTCGCGGCGCAAGGCCGCTGCGCGCCGCCCAACCTCCGCATCGATCTCGTCAACGCCAAAGCCGGACAGCAAAGTTTCGGCCCGCCACAGCCCGTCGCCCGCGCCCTTGGACATGACTTCGATCCACACCGCCCGGCTGATCCAGGCCCGTGCGCCATAATCGGTCGCGCGATCAATCTCCGTCCGGGCCGGCGCAAAGCCCGCCAGCGCGTCGATGATGATATTGGAATCGAAGCTGAAACCACTCACCGGGACACAGGCGTCTTGGCATCGGGATATTTGCCCGCCACCATATCCAGATAAATCTGGCGCTGGCGATCATCCTCCGCATCGAACAGGTCGGGAAATTCAGCCCTGGTGTCTTCATAATCATCGTCCCAGGGCCGGGTCGTCGATGCCCGCTCCCGCCGCTGCCATTCGACCGCATCGCCGATATCGACGATGTCTTTCCATGCGCCAAAGCCGATATCGAGCCATTTTTTGCTGGTCATCGACTCCGCGTTGGCGCGATGATCCCGCACTGCCTCCCGCAACACCGCCGCGCGCGACTTGCCCTGCTCGCGCGCCCGCTGGTCGAGCCATTGGACGTCATCGTCGGGAATATCGGCCAGGAAACGCATGATTCCATGATATCATATCATGATATCAAGTCAATCACCTCGCAGCGGCTTGACCGTCACCAGCCATATATCGGGCGGTGCCAGCATCCGCACCGGCGCGCTGCTGGTCCCCACCCCGCCGGACACGATCATCGTCCGTTTACCCTCGCGATACAGGCCACACGCATAGCGGGTGCCATATTTGGACGGGACATAGGTAATCCCGACAAAGGGCAAGGCGATCTGCCCGCAATGGGTATGCCCTACCAGCGTCAGCGAGGGCGCATCGGGCAGCAGCGGGAAAATGTCCGGCCCGTGCGACAGGATCAGCGGCGCGCCACCCACCCGTCGCATCGCCGCCAGCGTATCGGGCATATCGATCTTGCGGGTGTAGATGTCCCTGAACCCGGCGATCGCCAGTGGCCCGCGCCGAATCGCCCCGTCCTGCAACAGGGGGATGCCAATCCGCGCGAAGGCCGCGCGCCAGTCCGCCGCGCTCAGCGCCCGGCGGTTCACCTTGCTGCGGCTGTCATGATTGCCCAGCACCGCCACCACGCCCAGCGGCGCGCGCAATCCCGCGAACGGCGCGATGCTGGCCCGCGCATCATAGATGGCGCCGCCCTTGTCATCGCCGATATAATCGCCGCCCAGCAGGATCAGGTCGGGCTTGAGCGCATTGATCTGCGCCACGATCCGCGCCATCCGCGCCGGGCTGTTGTCCGGCCCCGAAAGATGCGTGTCGGTCAGCAGCGCGACGGTGATGGGCTTGCGCGGTACATCGGCGGGGAATGGCAAAGCCACCGCCGCCCGCCGCACGACCGGCATGGCGCTGGCGTTGAGGAACAGCCAGAAAGCGAAGGCCGCCCCCAGCAGAACCAGCCCCAGCAGCGTCCAAAGAATTTTACGGCCCATCGTCAAAGAACGCCATGCTCCTGCGAAAGCAGGAGGCCATGGTCGAACGACCTGCCAGGCCTCGTAGCATGGGATGAAGGTACATTGCCCCGCTTGGTCATTGCGAGCGAAGCGAAGCAATGACGATTCGAGCAAAAGTCATCATGCTCTGAGCTCCTGCTTTCGCATGAGCACGGAAAGACCATTCACTTCGCTGCTTTCCGCGCCAACATCCGTTCCCGAAAGCGTTTGGCCCACCCCGGCTTGCCGACCTGCTCCGGCCGCCCCAGGCACAGCGCATCGGCCTCCACCGGCTTCGTCACCACGCTCCCCGCCGCAACGATCGCCCCTGCGCCGATGCTCGCCGGCGCCACCAGCGCGCTGTTCGACCCGATAAACGCCCCCGCGCCAATCTCCGTCCTATATTTTAAGAAGCCGTCATAATTGCAGGTGATCGTCCCCGCCCCGATATTGGCCCCCGCCCCCACGCTGGCGTCGCCGATATAGGACAGGTGGTTGACCTTCGCCCCCTCGTCCAGCCGCGCCTTCTTGATCTCCACGAAATTGCCGACCTTGGCTTTGGGACCGATATCCGCCCCCGGCCGCAACCGCGCATAGGGACCGATCGCCGCGCCACTGGCCACGCTCGCCCCCTCCAGATGCGAAAAGGCGTGAATGACGACATCGCCCGCCACGGTCACGCCAGGACCGAAAACCACGTTCGGCTCCACCACCACATCGCGGCCCAGCACGGTATCATGCGCAAAGAACACCGTTTCCGGCGCCACCAGCGTCACGCCATCGCGCATCGCCTCCGCCCGCCGCCGCGCCTGCCACATCGCCTCGACGCCCGCCAGTTCGATGCGGCTGTTGACCCCGGCCACTTCCCAGGCGTCCGTCTCGATCACTGCGCTCGTCCCACCGGGCAGCATGACGATATCGGGCAGATAATATTCGCCCGCGGCATTATTGTTGCCGATCTGGTCCAGCAGCACGAACAGGTCGGTCGACCGCACCGTCATCAACCCGCTATTGCACAAAGTTACCGCCCGCTCGGCTTCGCTGGCGTCCTTATATTCCACCATCTTCTCGATGATGCCCTGCCCATCGGCAATGATCCGGCCGTATGCCGCCGCGTCATCGGGCCGGAAGCCCAGCACCACCGCGCGCGGCTCGTCCCCCCGGTTGAGGCGATCCAGCATCGCCCGCATCGTGGCCGCGCTTACCAGCGGCACGTCGCCATAGAGGATCAGCACATCGCCCGCGAACCCCGCCAGCGCATCATGCGCCTGGGCGACCGCATGGCCCGTGCCCAACTGCTGGTCCTGTACCGCCACGATCGCGCCAGTGCCGGCTACCGCCTGCTCCACCTGTTCGCGCCCCGCGCCCACCACCACGACTTGCCGCTCCGGCGCCAGCTCCCCAGCGCTCGCCAGCAGATGCAGCAGCATCGGTCGCCCGGCGATCGGATGCAGCACCTTGTGCAGCGATGATTTCATCCGCGTCCCCTGCCCCGCGGCAAGGATGATGACGGCCAAGGGGCGAGAGACTGAACTGGTCACGGCATATCGGTCCTGTTGCTACGATGCCTCCAGCGCGACGACCGCTCCATATCCACAACCTCAGACACCCGTTCGGGCTGAGCCTGTCGAAGCCCCCTTCTTGCCCACGCACGGCCAACAGGGATTAGCGCAACGATCATCGACCGGAAGCGATTACAACCTCGCTCTGCCATGTTTGCCTTGCCATTGCCACCACCCACACGGCATGGGCATGGGTCATGACCAGCATCCCCTTCGATATCGTCGGCTTCGACCTTGACGGCACCTTGATCGACACCAGCGGCGATCTCGCCGCCGCGGTCAATTACGCCATCGGCACGATCGACCGCCCACCCTTCCCGGCCGCGGCGATCCACCCTTTCGTGGGCAAGGGCGCAAAGGTGATGCTGGCGCGCGCGCTCGACGCATCGGGCGGCTATACCGCCGATACGCTGGACTCGCTCCTGCCCATCCTGCTCGACTATTATCAGCAGAATCTCGCCATCCACTCGGTCCCCTATCCCGGCTTGCTGGAAGCGATGGATGCGCTGACCGACGCCGGCGTCAAACTGGCCATCTGCACCAACAAGGCGGAACGCTTCACCCTCCCCCTGATGCACCAGATCGGCCTGTCGGACCGGTTCGCAGCCATCGTGGGCGGCGACACGGTCGGCGTCGCCAAGCCCGATCCCGCACCCATCCGCGAGATGATCGCCCGCGCGGGCGGCGGCCGTGCCATTTTCGTCGGCGACACGATCAACGACATCGCCGGCGCGCGCAATGCGGGCATCCCCAATGTCGCGGTCGGCTTCGGCTTCCTCGACGGCCCGGTCGAACATCTGGAGGCCGACGCCATCATCCATCATTATGACGAACTGGTCCCCCTGCTGCGGCGCTGGCCGGCATGACGCGCCTGTCATGACCCTGCGCCTGGAACAGGACGGCCCGGTCGCCCGGCTGCTGATCGACCGGCCCGACCGGCGCAACGCCATGACCCAGGCGATGTGGGAAGCCCTGCCGGCCCTCGTCGGGCAAGCGATGGCCGACGACGCCATCCGCGTCCTCATCCTCGCCTCCGCCACCCCCGGCCTCTTCTGCGCCGGCGCGGACATCAACGAATTTGCGGCCTGCTCTGCCCAAGAAGACTGGCGCATCGCCAATCAGGCCGCGATCCGCGCCAGCCAATATGCCCTCGCCCATGCGCCAAAACCCGTGATCGCCGCGATCGACGGCGATTGCGTCGGCGGCGGTTGCGGCCTCGCCATCGCCTGCGACCTGCGCATCGCCGCGCCCGCCGCGCGCCTGGGCATCACGCCGGCCAAGCTCGGCATGGTCTATTCGCTGTTCGACACCAAATTGCTGGTCGATCTGGTCGGCCCCGCCCGCGCCAAGCGCATCCTCTACACCGGCGCGCTCCACAGCGCCGAGCAAGCCCTGTCCATCGGCCTCATCGAAGAGATCGCGCCCGATCCGCTCGCCGCGGCGGACATGCTCGCCCGCACCATCGCCGCCAACGCGCAGCACAGCGTCCGCGCGTCCAAGGCGATCGTCCGCCGCATCCTCGACGGGCAGGCCGACGACGACGCCACCACGCTCGCCCTCTTCCGCGACGCCTTCACCCTGCCCGACTTGGCCGAAGGCGTCGCCGCCTTCCGCGCCAAACGCCCGCCAGACTTCTAACACACACGCAAAAAGGCCCGGTGCGAACCGGGCCTTTCACCGTGGCGGGCTGGATCATCAGTTGCCCACGACCGGGCGCATCTCCTTGCCCGTGTCTGCCCCACCCGCGTCCGCATAACGCTCGCCGGTTTCGGCGCGGGCGATGGCGGCGCTGACCGGCGCCTGGACCTGGGCCAGCGCCTTGGCCTTGCACGCCTGCGCCGTGGCCAGATCCACCGACGAACAGACGCGGCTGGCGGCGCGGGCGATGCGGCTGCGCAATTGCTGCTGCCCTGTCACCTGGCTCAGGTCCAGGTCGCCATGATAGACGGCGCTGGTGCGGCCGTTGGACACGAAGTCCTGCGCGGATGCAGCGCCGGCGCTGGCCAGCAGGGCGATGGAAGCGGCGGCGGCAGCGGCGAATTTGGTGGCAACGAACATGGGCTTATCTCCTCAAAATCTGTTGTGACCGGGCACCGCTGCAATAAGGGGTTGCAGGGAACGCCGGGTGCGAACGGGCGGAGCCGGGGTCTTTAGGGGGTCGGCGTCCTGCCCCGTTCGCCCATCCTGTCTACGCCCGCCCCGCCCGCTGCGCCCGCCGCCTTCGACCGATGGCGATCAGCATCGGCCAACGACAGTCTCGGCGACCAAGTGCAAAGGAACGCGGACGAACGGCGCGACGAACGACATCCGCAACAATGCGAACGACATGCGCGCGCCATATTGCCGTAAGGGAAAAGCGAATCGCCCGTCCGTCAGCCCCGGACACGAAAACGCCCCCGGCGCAAGGGAAGGCCGGGGGCGTATCCAGATGCTGTCGGGCACCGGATCGGGGTAAATCTGTCAGGCAGAGACGACGCCATAAGCGCTGAACCGTCGCTTAACGGGCCGGGCTTGTCACCTGGCGCCACGCTCTGCCGATGCCCTCACCATAGCGCCGCGACCACGCCGATCGCCGCCCCTTCGATGATCCGCCCATCCCCAACGCCCGGCGGCATCCGAGCCGGACCAACGGCGGTTACTGTGGCACGAACGACATCCAGCCGCCCGGCCCTGCGATCATAACAGCCGACAAGATATTTGCGACACGAGCATCGATGGCCCTTTGCCCCGCCGTTATACAACATGACAAAATCATATAGATTTCTCGAAAAACGCGCGTTTCATTGACGAACAACTAATCCGCTATCTATGCAATGTGGGTTTTAAATCGACATAGTGGGGGATGTAACGTGGCCACGATCAATGGCACTTCTGGTAACGACACTCTGACCGGCACGACCGGCGCCGATGTCATAAATGGCTATGCAGGCGATGACATCATCGATGGTGGCAGCGGCAACGATATAATCGACGCCGGCTCCGGCGCGGACATTGTGTCCGGTGGCGCGGGTGACGATCTTTTCAAGATGTCGAGCATCAGCACCGGGTTACCGAATGCTACCTATGACGGTGGCAGCGGCTTCGACACGCTCGATTACAGCAACTCCGCATCCTACATATATTGGTCGTTCGACACCAGGACAGGCCTGTATAATGTCTGGGACGTGGATTTCCGCCGGGTGGAAAAGCTCATCGGTGGATCGGGCCAGGACATCTTCAATTTCTATACGATCAGCGACGGATTGACTATCTACGGCGGCGGCGGTGCCGACGACATCCATGGCGGTTATGGCGACGACATCATCTATGGCGGGACTGGAGATGATGACCTGTCCGCGGGACAGGGCTATAACCGCATTTATGGTGAGGCGGGGGACGATTATATTTCCGCAACCTCGGGCGGCGGCATCATCGACGGCGGCAGCGGCAACGACACCGTGGAGGCTTATGGCACGACAGACCTCAATCTTGGCCGGGCCGATGGCTATTGGGGCACCCATGAACTGAGCAATATCGAGAATATCGTGTTCGCCACGGTCTCGCAGTCGGTCGGAATCGGCAATGATGTAGCCAATCGCATCAGCATCAGCTCGATATTCGAGACATATAGCGCCGCAATGTTCGAAGGACGTGGCGGAGATGATTTCCTTCAAGGTGGCGCGCTTGCCGATCAACTGGACGGCGGCGAGGGCAATGACGAGCTGGTCGGCAAGAAGGGCAATGACAGTCTTATTGGCGGCGCCGGCAACGACATTCTGGATGGGGGCGAAGGGGATGATCTCCTACAGGCCGGGAGCGGGGACGACATTCTTTACGGCGACACTGGCGTGGATACGGTTTCATATCAGAATTTCCGTGCGCACGGCGTAAAGATCGACCTTAGCACCGGCACCGCCTACGGTTCGGAGGCAGGCTCCGATACGCTGGATGCGATCGAAAATGCCATCGGCTCGGACGCAGGCGATGAAATCATCGGCAACGGGTTCGCTAACCGTCTGGACGGCAGGGCCGGAAACGACCTTCTGTCGGGCGGCAGCGGCGCCGATATTCTGGATGGCGGAACTGGAGCCGACCGCATGGTCGGAGGGCTGGGCAATGACATATTCTATATCGACAATGTCGGCGACGTCCTGGTGGAAGGCGCCAATGGCGGCTCCGACCATGCCTACACCAGTGCCTCCTATTCGCTATCCGGCATCCAGGTCGAAACCCTGACGCTGACCGGCTCGCAGAATATCAACGGCACCGGCAACAGCCTGGTGCAGACCATCAATGGCAATAGCGGCCATAACATCCTGTCTGGATTGGGTGGGGACGATGTCCTCAATGGCGGCGATGGCAATGACACTCTGATTGGCGGCACCGGGGCCGACCGCATGGTCGGGGGTCTGGGCAACGACATATTCTATGTCGATAATCTCGGCGATGTGGTGGTGGAAGGGACCAATGGCGGCACCGATCTCGTCTATGCCACGGTTTCCTATTCCCTGTCCGGCATCCAGGCCGAAACCCTGACGCTGACCGGTTCGCAGAATATCAACGGCACCGGCGACAGCCTTGTGCAGACCATCAACGGCAATGACGGCAATAACATCCTGTCGGGCCTCGGTGGGAACGATATTCTCAATGGCGGCGATGGTAACGACACGCTGATCGGCGGAACCGATACCGACCGCATGGTCGGCGGCAACGGCAATGACATATTCTATGTCGATAATGTCGGCGACATTGTGGTGGAAGGGGCCAATGGCGGCACCGATCTTGTCTATTCCACGGTTTCCTATTCATTGTCCGGCATCCAGGTGGAAACGCTGACGCTGACCGGCTCGCAAAATATCAATGGCACCGGCAACAGCCTGGCTCAGACTATTAACGGCAATAGCGGCATCAATACCCTTTCAGGATTGGGCGGGGACGACAGGCTTGCCGGCGGCTTGGGCGCAGACACCCTGATCGGTGGCACCGGGAGCGACCAGTTCCTGTTCGCATCGCAACTGGGCGCCACCAATATCGACCGCATCTCCGATTTCACCGTTGGCGTCGACAAGATCCTGATCGACAACAGCATATTCGCCGGGCTTATTGACGGCCCCCTGTCCGCGTCCGCCTTCCAGACCGGCAGCCAGGCGGGCGATGCTTCCGATCGGATCATCTATGACAATCAGACAGGGGCCTTGTCGTTCGATATGGACGGGGCAGGCGGCGGCTCTGCCATCCAGTTCGCTACCTTAACAGCCCAGCTCAACCTGTCCGCAGCTGACTTCCTGATCGTTTGAATTCGGACGGACCTGGCCATTCTTCCTATGGCAGGAGCGATGGCCAGGTGCCGCCTGCTATTCCAATCGATTTGGGCTGCCGAGGACGAGGCATCTTTCCCTGCCGCGCCCGCGTTCCTATCTTTCGTCATGTGCGGGGCGCCCACGCTTGCCCCATCAGAACAAATCTGGAACAACGCCCCTTATGAGCCTCACCCACATCTCCGTCCGCGGCGCGCGCGAGCATAATCTCAAGGGCGTCGACGTCGATCTGCCCCGCGACAGCCTGATCGTCATCACCGGCCTGTCCGGCTCCGGCAAAAGCTCCCTCGCCTTCGACACCATCTATGCCGAAGGACAGCGGCGCTATGTGGAATCGCTCTCCGCCTATGCGCGCCAGTTTCTGGAGATGATGCAGAAGCCCGATGTCGAGCATATCGAGGGCCTCAGCCCCGCCATCTCCATCGAGCAGAAGACGACCAGCCGCAATCCCCGCTCCACGGTCGCTACGGTCACGGAAATCTACGACTATATGCGCCTGCTCTGGGCGCGCGTCGGCATCCCCTACAGCCCTGCGACCGGCCTCCCCATCAGCGCACAGACCGTCAGCCAGATGGTCGATCGCGTCGCCCTCCTGCCCGAAGGCACCCGCTTCTACCTGCTCGCCCCCGTCGTGCGCGGCCGCAAGGGGGAGTATCGCAAGGAACTGGCCGAATGGCAGAAGGCGGGCTACACCCGCGTCCGCATCGACGGAGAAATGTATCTGATCGAGGACGCGCCCGCGCTCGACAAGAGATATAAGCATGACATCGAAGTCGTGGTCGATCGCCTGGCCGTGGAGCCGGACATGGGCACGCGCCTCGCCGACAGCTTCGAACAGGCCCTGAAACTCGCCGACGGCCTGGCCTTCGTCGATCTGGCCGAAGGCGTCGTGCCGGGCCGCGAAGACGAAGCACAGTCCACCGACAAGAAGATGAAGGGCGCGGGCATCCCCGCCAACCGCATCGTTTTTTCCGAAAAATTCGCCTGTCCGGTCAGCGGCTTCACCATCCCCGAAATCGAACCGCGCCTCTTCTCCTTCAACGCCCCCATGGGTGCCTGCCCCGCCTGCGACGGCTTGGGCGAACGGCAGGAATTCGACCCCGAACTGGTCGTCCCCAACGAAGCGCTCTCGATCAAGAAGGGCGCCGTCGTCCCCTGGGCCAAATCCAACCCGCCCAGCCCCTATTATATGCAGGTGCTCGGCTCCCTCGCCAAGGAATTCAGCTTCTCGCTCGACACCCCCTGGGCCGATCTGCCCGGCGAAATAAAGCTCATCATCCTCCACGGCACCGGCGGCAAGCCTGTCACCCTTCGCTTCATCGACGGCCGCAAATCCTACGAGGTCAAGAAAGCGTTCGAGGGCGTCATCGGCAACCTCAACCGCCGCCTGCTTCAGACCGAAAGCGCCTGGATGCGCGAGGAGCTGGCCAAATATCAGACCGCCATGCCGTGCGAAACCTGCCACGGCGCGCGCCTCAAACCCGAAGCGCTGGCAGTCAAGATTGCGGGCGAGGACATCTCCCTTTCCACCCGCCGCAGCGTGGTCGACGCGCTCAACTTCTTCACCGCGATGCCCGACAAGCTGAACGACCAGCAGAACCAGATCGCGAAAGCCATCCTCAAGGAAATCGTCGAGCGCCTGGGCTTCCTCAACAATGTCGGCCTGGATTATCTCAACCTCGACCGCACCAGCGGCACGCTCTCAGGCGGCGAATCCCAGCGCATCCGCCTCGCGTCGCAAATCGGCAGCGGCCTGTCGGGCGTCCTCTACGTCCTCGACGAACCCAGCATCGGCCTGCACCAGCGCGACAATGACCGCCTGCTCGTTACCCTCAAGCGCCTGCGCGACCTCGGCAACAGCGTCATCGTCGTGGAGCATGACGAAGACGCGATCCGCCACGCCGACTATATCGTGGACATGGGGCCAGGCGCGGGCATCCATGGCGGCGAGATCGTCACTCAGGGCACGCTCAAGCAAATCCTCAAGGCCAAGAACAGCCTCACCGCCGACTATCTCAACGGCACCCGCCGCATCGAAGTCCCGGCCAAGCGCCGCAAGGGCTCAGGCAAGAAACTCACCGTCCACAATGCCCGCGCCAACAACCTGACCGGCGTCACCGCGTCGATCCCGCTCGGCACCTTTACCTGCATCACCGGCGTCTCCGGTTCGGGCAAGTCCAGCTTCACTATCGACACCCTCTATGCAGCATCGGCGCGCGCCCTCAACGGAGCCAGAATTATCGCCGGCCCGCATGACAAGATCACGGGCCTGGAACATTGCGACAAGGTGATCGACATCGACCAGTCGCCCATCGGCCGCACCCCGCGCTCCAACCCGGCCACCTATACCGGATCGTTCACCAACATCCGCGACTGGTTCGCGGGCCTCCCCGAAAGCCAGGCGCGCGGCTACAAGCCCGGCCGCTTCAGCTTCAACGTCAAGGGCGGCCGCTGCGAAGCCTGCACCGGCGACGGCCTCATCAAGATCGAGATGCACTTCCTCCCCGACGTCTATGTCACCTGCGACGTCTGCCACGGCGCGCGTTACAACCGCGAAACGCTTGAGGTGAAGTTCAAGGGCCACTCGATCGCCGACGTGCTCGACATGACGGTCGAGGATGCGGTCGAATTTTTCAAGGCCGTCCCCCCTATCCGCGACAAGATGGCGATGCTCGCGGAAGTGGGCCTGGGCTATGTCAAGGTCGGCCAGCAGGCCACGACCCTGTCCGGCGGCGAAGCCCAGCGCGTCAAACTCGCCAAGGAATTGTCGCGCCGCGCGACCGGCAACACCCTCTATATCCTCGACGAACCCACCACCGGCCTGCATTTCGAGGACGTCCGCAAACTGCTCGAAGTCCTCCACGCCTTGGTCGACCAGGGCAACAGCGTCGTCGTGATCGAACATAATCTGGACGTCATCAAGACCGCGGATTGGATCATCGACATGGGACCGGAAGGCGGCGTCAAGGGCGGCGAAGTGGTCGCCGAAGGGACGCCGGAAAAGGTCGCGAAGGAGCCGCGGTCGTTTACCGGGCATTATCTGGCGCCGTTGTTGGGGTTGGAGAGTGTGGCGGCGGAGTGAGAAGCTATGATTGAAATTCCGCCCGACGCTTTGAAATTTACCGCCCTGCTCATGCCACATATGATGCGGCGGCAATCATCAATGCGTCGACGAAATGCACGTTTCGTACACTACACATCCGCCGAGGTCGCAGTCAGCATCTTACGGAATAATAACGCATGGATGCGAAACCTTGTCACTATGAACGACTTCTCTGAAGTGGAACATGGAAAATCATGCCTCTTCCCCGCTTACAAAAGCGATGCAGGCATTAAATTAAAAAATTTTTGAATGATATCGAGAAAGTTCTTGATAGAAAATTAGAAGATTTATTTAATGGATGGCTCAAAGATTTAGAAACTAAGACTTTTCTAACTTGCTTTTCAGAACATCGAGATAGCGAGGATGTCTTGGGTCGCCTTTCTATGTGGCGAGCATATGGCGGTTCAAACGGTATTGCATTGGTATTCAAAAATGGGCCATTTTTGAATCCGACTGATGCTTTGAAAGCTTATTCATCTCCAGTAGCTTATTTAAGCCAAGCAGGTTTTCAGGACATTTTTTCTGACACTGTAGATGGCCTATTAGCTGAAACCAATTTCATAAAATCCTTGGGCTCTCAAGCTTTACTAGATGGGTTATTTTCCGAATTTAAATTCGCTGTCTTATGCACTAAACATCCAGGCTTTCATGAAGAAAGAGAGTGGCGCATAATTCACTCACCGGACTTTGAATCATCCTCACACATTAAAATGGATATAGAGGTGGTGAGAGGTGTACCTCAGCAGGTCTGCAAAATTCCATTGAACAACATACCAGATGAGGGATTTGATGGCGTAGATATTCCATCCTTGCTGGACAGAATTATAATCGGCCCAACAGATAACCAATTGCCCATGCTACACGCCTTCAGAACGATCTTAGCAGATTGCGGAATTGATGATCCTGACTCGAAAATTTTCGTATCCTCTATCCCATTACGACATGGATAAAATCTCGGTATTTGGTAGGGAGAGCGAATTTATCGCTGACACAGCGGAATAGATGTACACCGCAATTGCACTTCGGAAAGGAAGTTCTTTGAGGGGCAAATACCATGGGCGGATCACCAATGTGCTGCAAATGCCGAGGTCGCAGGCAATAAAGTGAAAGTCAGCGGGGGTCGTGCGTGACAAACTATCGGACAAGTCGCACGACTGCTATAATTTCCCAATGCCCAGCGACGACGCCTTCACCCCCTCGGACTTCGATCCACCATCCCACCTCATGTCGCCGGAAAACCCAACTGAGTATGACGCATGGCTTCGCGCAAGAGTCGAAGCCGCTCTAGCCAATCCCGGCCCCGGCATCCCGCACGACGTCACCATGGCCAGAATGCAGGCCATTCTAAACCGTCATAAAAACCCGACCTGATCAACATGACTGCCTACCGACCAGAATTTGAAGCAGCCCTCGCCGCCTTCGCTCGCGTCAGTGAGGCCATGGCCGCTGCTGGCAGGGAAAGTCCTATCCTCGTCGGCGGCGCGGCCGTGGAGATCTATACGCTGGGCGCAATCAACACCGGCGACTTTGACATCGTGACGGGCGCGCAATCCGCATTCGAGGCTGTTTTACAGCATCACGGTTTCATCCGTCCGGTTGGATCGGGTAAGGCGACACGCGGCTGGATTCATCCTATTCTCCAACTCGGTTTTGAAATCGTCTCATCCACGCTGCTGGACGGTCAGGCCGAAAGGAACCGGGTGCGCCCGATCCGGGTCGCCGACAAAGGCATCATCCATGTCATCGCCGTGGAAGACATGATCGCCGATCGCATGGGTCAATATGCGTCCGGCACGGCCCGCGACATGCTCCAGCAGGCCCGCACCCTCGCCAGCCTTTCGGAGAAACTCGATTTGGACTATATGGAACGCCGTATCCGCTATGAAACGGCTGGCGACTATGGAATCGAAGATGTCATCTCCTGAACCGATCACGCTCGAAGAACTCGGCCGTCAGATCGCACGCCGTCGCGCCGAACTCGGCATCACCGACGCCGACATCCCCCGCAACAGCGGCGCACGGCGCACGGAAAGCAAGAAAGCGCTGCTCAAAGCCATCAAGGATATCGGCGGCAACTGGTAGGCCTGTCGAATTATCCTATTCCGCTGTCCTACACGCCGCTTTTCTGTCCATCCTCCCGGCAAACCCCTCAGCCGGAGGCACGCGACCCATGTCCTATCACGACCCCATCCTCCCCACCCCCACCCCCGCCCCGCAAATCCGCGTCGATGGCTGGTCTCCCGCGCGCCAGCGCCGCTTTCTCGAAGTGCTCGCCGCGACCGGCGTCATCCGCCTCGCTTGCGAAGCCGTGTATATCACCACCCGCTCCGCCTACACGCTGCGCATCCGCCGCGACGGCGCGGCCTTTCGCCTGGGCTGGGACGCGGCGATCCTGATCGCCCGCGCGCGGCTGGCCGACACGTTGCTCGCCCGCGCCATCATGGGGACGGAGGAAACCATCCGCAAAGACCCCGACAATCACGCAATCACCCGCCACCGCCACGACAACCGGCTCGCCATGTCGATGCTCGCCCGGCTCGATCGCATGGCCGATTGCCCGGCCGAGGGGTCCGACGCCGCGCTCGCCCGCGTCGTCGCGCAGGATTTCGCCGCCTATTGCGACATGCTCTGCCCCGAAGCCGACGCGCAGGCGGAAGCCGAAAGCCTGGGCCTCCCCCGCACCGGCACGGAGCCGACCGCGCGCCTGATGGAGGACGCCACCCTTTATGACGGCTCCATGCCCGACACGCCCGCCCCGATAGACAGCGACACCGCCCTCTCCAGCAAATTGTCTCCGGGCGCGTCGGCCGCCCTGTTCGTCGCCGCGCGGATGGCGCTGCACAAACCGCAAAATCCGCACTTTTCCGTCGAGGATGAACGGTGTGAACTTCGCGACCCGCCGCCGCCCGACCTGGCCGATCTGCCGCCGGAGGAAGCCGCCAATCGGCTGCGCGGTATCTGGTGGGATGATCGGCTAGACCGCTGGCGCACCGATTTCCCGCCGCCGCCCGGCTTCGACGGCGACGCCAGCGATACGATCTACGATGTCGACGATTATGAGCGTGACCTGACGGAAGCGGAGGAAGACGCCCTCGCCGCCCAACAGGAGGCCGAACGCCGCCCCTATGAACAGGCCGCGTCCCGTGCCCGCGACGATTTCTTCGGCTTTGTCCTGGCGCAGGACGCGGGGTGCGCGACCGCTGTGGCCGAGGCGGGATGACCCGGCGGTGGGCGTTGCCACCCAACAACGGCCAACGCCGCCCCCACCCCGCTCGTGACCGATGCCTCACCCCCGCCCGTTCGCTTCGAGCGTAGTCGAGAAGCGCCTAGCGCCACGCCCGCGTTCACCCGCTCCCCCCAGCGCTGCCGAGGTTTTTCGACTACGCTCGAAACGAACGGAGGTCTGGTAGTGGCGCTACCCACACACCCCGACTTGCTATTTCCCCGCCAATACCCTAGGAGGAAGGCAGCTACAGTCGCAAATCGACGGTTCTCGGCGCTTTGCGGCACCTGTTTCCTTCTTTCCCTGCCCCTTTAGCGATCCGGTGCGACCACACGGGCCGCGCCGCATGAAAGAAGGAACTACCATGAGCATCGTCGGAACCGTCAAATTCTTCAACGCTGACAAGGGCTATGGCTTCATCGCTCCTGATGACGGCAGCCCGGACGCGTTCGTCCACATCACCGCCGTCGAGCGCGCTGGCCTGGCCACGCTGCGCGAAAAGGACCGCGTCTCCTATGATCTGGAGCAGGACCGTCGTGGCAAGATGGCCGCTGTGAACCTGCAGCACGCCGAATAATCTGGATGGCGGGCGCTCGCGCGCCCGCCACTCATACCATGTCCAGATAGACCGACGCGGTCACCAATATCATGGGCAGCGCGATCAGCATGGCGACATTCCACCGCCGCGACCGCACGAACAGCAGGGCGACGAGCAGCCCGATCAGGCCCACCAGCGCCAGCAGACCCCAGGCGATCACCGCATCGCTGGGTTCCGGCCCGCCCGATGGCCGATAAAGCTCCAGCAGATTCTGGCCAATGATGATGCCGATATTGGCGGTCAGCACGCCACCGATCACCAGCCTTTTGTGCCGATCATACCAATCGTCGAAATCAGGCCACTCCTCCGGCTCGTCGGGAAAGATCAGCGTCGCGGCCAGATAATAGACCCCGACTAGCGCCAGCACCGCGGTCAAAGTCAGATAATTGGCGTCCATCTGCGCCCGCGCCTCGAACGCCGTCAGCCAGAAACTGGTCAGGTCGAGCAGCACGAACAGACCCAGCAGCGGCGTCAACCAGCCGATCCGCACCGGCTTGGCCCCTCGCTTGAGTTTGAGAGCGCGGGAAAAACCGCCCAGCACCTCACTGATCGCCAAGCCCAACAGCAGCCCGAAGGCCGCGAACACCAGATCAAATCCCGACATTCGGCTCCCCCAAAGCACTGTCCGTCGCAAGCCTAGCAAAAGCAGCGCTTCAGACAATGGATCTCGGAACCCCCCGCCCCGCCGCCGGTTATCTCCCCGAACCGCAACAATGGAGACCACCATGATCCGCACCCTGATTTTCGGCGCCATCGCAGGCTATGTCGGCAAGAAACTGTATGATGAAGGCAAACTGACTGAGTTCAAGAACGACCTCGTCACTCGCTACAACGACGCGAAGACGACCATCGCCGAAAAGGCCGACGAACTCGAAACGTCGCCCGCATCACCGCTCGTCTCCTCGACCGGCGCGATTAACCGCCCGCTGCCCAACTAACCAATCACCCATCCGGCGGCCCAGTCCCCCGCTCGCCGCCGGTCACCGCCCGCTCGCCACCGCTCCCCCTCTCGCGGTCGCAGCGGGCGGTTTTCTTTTGGCCGATAATGTTACTGCCACGCAACCCGCGCCGCTGCGCCGGGTTGTTGAGGCCATAAGAGTAACATCAAGGAGAGACCTATGCGCAAACCCATCCTCGCGGTCGCTATGCTGGCGATGTTGCCGCTCGGCGCCTGTATGTCGGACAGTGGCGGCGGCGGTCGCGGCTACGGCTATGACCGTCCAGGTGATCGCCGCGGACCGCCGCGTCATTCACGCCGTCCGATCCGCGACAATGACCAGATCTACCGCGACCGCGACGGCCGCTATTATTGCAAGCGCGACGACGGCACCACCGGCACGATCGTCGGCGCGATCGCCGGCGGTGTGCTGGGCAATGTCATCGCTCCCGGCGGATCGAAGACCCTTGGCACCATCATCGGCGGTGCAGGCGGCGCTTTGGCTGGCCGTGCCATCGACAAGAACGACATCAACTGCGAATGACATGAAAAAGGGCGCGGCAATCACGCCGCGCCCTTTCCTACATCGTGACGCTGGTTTACAGCTTGCCGGTAAGTTCCGGCACGATCTTGAACAGATCGCCGACCAGGCCGATGTCTGCCACCTGGAAGATCGGCGCATCTTCGTCCTTGTTTATGGCGATGATGGTCTTGCTGTCCTTCATGCCGGCCAGATGCTGGATCGCCCCGGAAATGCCGACGGCGACATAGACTTCCGGCGCGACGATCTTGCCGGTCTGCCCGACCTGATAATCGTTGGGCACATAGCCCGCATCAACCGCAGCCCGGCTGGCGCCGACCGCAGCACCCAGCTTGTCGGCAAGCGGGAAGATGACCTCCTCGAAGGTCGGCCCGTCCTTGAGCGCACGCCCGCCAGAGACGATGATCTTGGCGCTGGTCAGTTCGGGACGCTCCAGCTTGACGATCTCGGCCCCGACGAAGCTCGACAAACCCTTGTCGCCAGTCGAGGCGACGGCCTCCACCGTACCGGAACCGCCGTCGCGCTCGGCCTTTTCGAAGGCCGTGCCCCGGACGGTGATGACCTTCTTGGCGTCCTTGCTCTTGACCGTCGCGATCGCATTGCCGGCATAGATCGGGCGGGTGAACGTATCCTCGCTCTCGACCGACAAAATGTCGCTGATCTGCATGACATCGAGCAGCGCGGCGACCCGCGGCGCGATATTCTTGCCGTTGCTGGTGGCGGGCGCGATGAACGCATCATGATGCCCCATCAGTTCCACGATCAGCGGGGCGACATTCTCGGCCAGCGCATGGCCGAATGCCGCATCGTCGGCGACATGGACCTTGCCAACGCCAGCGATCTTTGCGGCTTCGGCGGCGACGCCATCGACGCCCTGGCCTACGACCAGCAGATGCACTTCGCCCAGCTTGGCGGCGGCAGTAACGGCAGAGAGGGTCGCGTCCTTGACGGCCCCGCCCTCATGTTCAACCCAAACGAGCGTTTTCATGCGGCAACTCCCATGGCCTTGAGCTTGGCAACCAGTTCATCGACATCGGCGACCTTGACGCCGGCGGTGCGCTTGGGCGGCTCGACCACCTTGAGCGTTTCGAGGCGCGGAGCGATGTCCACGCCATAGTCCGCAGGCGTCTTCTGCGCCAAGGGCTTCGACTTGGCCTTCATGATGTTGGGCAGCGACGCATAGCGCGGTTCGTTGAGGCGCAGGTCGGTGGTGATGATCGCGGGCGTCGACAGCTTCACCGTCTCCAGCCCGCCATCGACTTCGCGCGTGACCGACACGCTGCCGTCGGCAACCTCGACCTTCGACGCGAACGTGCCCTGCGGCAGATTGAGCAGCGCGGCCAGCATCTGGCCGGTCTGGTTGCTGTCGTCGTCGATCGCCTGCTTGCCCAGAATGATAAGGCCAGCGCCTTCCTCTTCCTGCACCTTGGCGAGCAGCTTGGCCACGCCCAGCGGTTCAACATCATCGTCCGTCTGGATCAGGATCGCGCGATCCGCCCCCATGGCGAGCGAGGTCCGCAGCGTTTCCTGCGCCTTGGCGACACCGATCGACACTGCGATCACCTCGGTCGCAACGCCCTTTTCCTTCAGGCGGATGGCTTCCTCGATCGCGATCTCATCGAACGGGTTCATGCTCATCTTGACGTTCGCCAGATCGACGCCCGTCCCGTCCGCCTTCACCCGCGGCTTCACATTATAGTCGATGACCCGTTTTACGGGCACAAGGATTTTCATTTCCAACATCCTCCGTTTTCAATGCCAGCACGGGCGCGGGCAGCCCGTTACCGGACTACCCGCACCCAATGTCGTTCGTTCAGGCTGGAAAGTGCCTCAGGCCGCCTTCCTCACTTCCGCCACGATCTTTTTGGCGGCGTCACCCAAGTCGTCGGCGGGGACGATCGCCAAGCCGGACGATGCCAATATGTCTTTGCCCTGCTGGACGTTGGTGCCTTCCAAGCGCACCACCAGCGGAACCGACAGGTTCACTTCCTTGGCAGCGGCGACGATGCCGTTTGCGATGATGTCACACTTCATGATGCCGCCGAAGATGTTCACCAGGATGCCCTTGACCGCCGGGTCCTGCAGAATGATCTTGAACGCCGCCGTCACCTTCTCGGTCGTGGCACCGCCGCCTACATCCAGGAAGTTGGCGGGGAATTCGCCGTTCAGCTTGATGATGTCCATCGTCGCCATGGCCAGACCCGCGCCGTTCACCATGCAACCGATATTGCCATCCAACTTGATGTAGGCGAGGTCATATTTGGATGCTTCGACTTCGGCCGCATCTTCCTCGGTCAGGTCGCGCAGTTCGGCGATGTCCTTATGACGGAACATGGCGTTGCCGTCGAAAGCGACCTTGGCGTCCAGCACCAGCAGATTGCCCTGCTCGGTCAGCGCCAGCGGATTGACTTCGATCTGCTCGGCATCCGTGTCGAGGAACGCGGCATAGAGCGACGACGCGACCTTGGCGGCCTGCTTGGCGAGGTCGCCGGTCAGGCCCAGCGCCGCGGCGATCGAGCGGCCGTGATGCGGCTGGAAGCCGGCGGCCGGATCGACCGAGAAGCTGTGGATCTTTTCCGGCGTCGAATGGGCGACTTCTTCAATGTCCATGCCGCCTTCGGTCGATACGACGAAGGCGATCTTGCTGCTGCCACGATCGACCAGCAGGGCCAGGTAAAATTCCTTGGCGATGTCAGCGCCGTCAGTCACATACAGGCGGTTGACTTGCTTGCCAGCGTCGCCGGTCTGGATCGTGACCAGCGTGTTGCCAAGCATGTCGGTGGCGTGGGCCTTGACCTCATCCAGGTTGAAGGCGAGGCGGACACCGCCCTTGGCTTCGGGGGCCAGCTCCTTGAACTTGCCCTTGCCGCGGCCACCGGCATGAATCTGCGACTTTACGACATAGAGCGGGCCAGGCAGCTTCTTGGCGGCTTCGACGGCTTCCTCGACCGAGAAAGCGGGATAACCCGCGGCGATCGGCGCGCCATATTTCGCCAGCAGCTCTTTCGCCTGATATTCATGAATATTCATAGGGCCTGCCCTTTTCGCTGAAACCTGATGTCAGCGGCTAAGCACAGCCAAAAGCGAGGCGCTAGAAAATTTCGCAAAATGACTTTGCAAAATTGCAAAGCGTGCAGGCCGATCAAACCTGTCGCAACCGACGATCATCAAAAAGCGCAGACAAGCGCAGATGAACTGGTAACCGCTAAAATCTCAGGTTCCTGTAACGCTTGCGCTTCGTGCAACAGCTGCTCGATGCTGGCTTTCCCGCTGTGAGACTTGCGGAGCGATGCGAGCGACTGGAGCTTTCGCAACTGGGCCAAGCTCAGCCGATCGACCATCCGTTCAGCCATACAATCTGCCATTTGCGGCGACAGCCCGGCCTCGACCAGACCCGCGCGCAGGCGTGATTCGGGCGACAAGGACGAGCAGGCGGGAAGGAGAAGAAGGGCGGTAGCCAGCAAGGCGCGGGATGAAATAGGGGTCATTGCGCTTTTCATGGCCGCGGCGGCTGAACAAGGGATAAATGCTCCCGATTTTACAAAGGAAAGAATCAGCCATGGATCGGATTTTCGCGGCAATGTCGCACCGCGTCGCCAACTGGGCGGGCCAGCCGTTGGCCTTCGTCCTGGCGCTCAGCACCGTCATTATCTGGTTGGCGACCGGTCCGGTCTTCCACTATTCCGACACATGGCAGCTAGTAATCAACACCGGCACCACCATTGTCACCTTCCTGATGGTGTTCCTGATTCAAAACGCGCAAAACCGTGATGGGTCCGCCATCCAAGCGAAGCTGGACGAACTGATCCGCGCCGTTGAAAACGCTCGCAACGACTTTATCGGCATCGAACATCTAACCGAAGCGGAATTGCAACGCATCAAGCGCGTTCTGGAACAGGAATGTGGGGACGATGCCACCCACAGACTGGCAATCGAAAGGCTGATCCAGCGCCGTTGACCCAATCAGTCAATGTGCGTGCATGGTCACTCTTTGATTTTCCCGACGATAGGCGTCGATCCGGTCCGTGTAACTTCGGGCGAGGCTTTCATAAGCGTCCCGTCCCTTGTCCGATCGGCTGGACTGCGCACGTATCAATGACATCTGCTGGCGGTGCAACAGGTCGTTAACGTCCATCTCCATAGTCGCCATACTCCCGTTCCAGTTCGAAGAGATTGGTCGATTGGCCAAGGCTGCATAAACTCGCAGCCCCAGCCCATGGAGAATAGCACTGCCGCCAACAGTTGGCGAACCCGCTCATCGCGTTGGAACGACGGCTGGACGCGCAATCCAGCGCAGAACCGCATATCCCGACAGAGCGGATAGCAACGACCCTAGGAGTATTCCGCCTTTCGCTTCTTCGACCAGCGAAGCCTGGCCGGGGAAAGCGAGCGCACCTATGAATAGGCTCATGGTGAAGCCGATGCCGCACAGCATCGCCATGCCATAGACCTGGCTCCAACTGGCGTTAGCCGGACGCTCCGCAAATCCCAGGCGCACCGCCACCCAGACCGCACCGAAAATGCCCAGCTGCTTGCCCAGAAACAGGCCGAGCGCCACGCCCAGCGATAGGGGCGCAAACAGCATTACCATTGCCTCCCCGCCGAGGCTAAGCCCCGCATTGGCGAACCCGAACAGCGGGACGATCAGATAGGCGCTCCAAGGATGGATGGCATGTTCCAGCCGATGCAGCGGACTGTCCGCCGCATCGGGCGCGCCGGGCGTGCAGCGCACGGGCACCGTCATCGCCGCAAGGACGCCGGCAACGGTGGCATGGACGCCCGACAGCAGCATCAGGAACCAAAGCAGGGCGAAACCCAGAAGATAGGGTGCCAGCGCCTTAACCCCCGCACGATTGAGGCCGTACATCAGCGCCAGCACCCCCGCCGCGCCGGCCAGCGCCGCCAGGTCGAGGCCCTGGCTGTAAAATAACGCGATGATCGCCACCGCGCCCATATCATCGACGATGGCGACGGCGGTCAGGAACAGCTTGAGCGAGGCGGGCGCGCGGCGCCCCAGCAATGCCAGCACGCCGATGGCGAAGGCGATATCGGTCGCGGCGGGAATAGCCCAGCCATTGCCCAGCGCAGGCTCCCCGGCGGTCACCATCAGATACACCATGGCCGGGACGGCCATGCCGGCGACAGCTGCGAGGATCGGCAGGCGTCGCCGCTCCCAGGTGGACAGGCCGCCATCCAGAAACTCTCGCTTGATTTCCAGCCCGACCACAAGGAAGAAAATAGCCATTAGCCCGTCGTTGATCCACAGATGGGGCGTCATCGGCCCGATCTGTGACGACAGGGTCGGCCCCAGCGGCGCATGCAGCATGTCGTGATAAAGGTGCCCGATCTCGCCGGGCAGATTGGCCAATATCATCGCCGCGCCGGCCGCGATCATCAATAGGATCGCCCCGCCGGTCTCCCCAGTCAGAAAATCGCGCAATGCGGATCGGGGTGGTCGATTCACGCTTGTCTGTCCTTTTCGCCGTACAAGAGAAAGCTCAAGCCCATCGTTGCGCCAAAATTTCCAAGGACTTGTCTGCAATATATGCAAAAGGCTTGGATCGGTGTGATGCAAATGGCATCCTCTCCCGCATAGGGACATGGGGGTCAAGTCTTGGGAGACATGGTGGCCGCAGGCCTTGTGGCTCTGCATCGGGAAATCCTGCTTTTTGCTGTCGTCGGTCTGGCGATCGGCGGACTGGACGATTTTCTGGTCGACCTCCTCTTTCTGGTCCGGCGCTGCTGGCGCAACGTCGCCATCTATGCCCGCCATCCGCGTATGACTACCGCGACCCTGCCCGCGTCATCGAAACCAGGCCGCATCGCCATCTTCATCCCGGCCTGGCGCGAAGCGGACGTCATCGGCTCGATGTTGCGCCATGCGCTCGCGCGCTGGCCCGCGGATGATTATCGGATGTTCGTCGGCCTCTATCCTAATGACCCGCAAACGATCGACATCGTCGCGCCCATCGCCGCCGGGGAACCGCGAATCATCGTGGGTATCAACCCCAAGCTGGGACCGAGCACCAAGGCCGACTGCCTGAACGTCTTGTGGCGGGCGATGTTGGCGGAGGAAGGCCGCACCGGCAATATGTTCAAGGCGGTCGTGCTGCACGATGCCGAGCATGTGGTTTCGGATGTAAACAGATTGGCAACGCAATCCCGCGTAGGTCAGAGAATATGGTCAAACACAATTCGCATATAGTTGCAGCAACCGAAACGAAGCCCGCTTACCTCTACGCACGCTTTAGCTCGCACGGCCAGCGCGACGGACACAGCATCGAACGCCAGCTTACTTACGGTCGCACACATGCTGACCAATACGGCTGGACAGTGGTTGAGGAAATGACGGACGAGGCCAAGTCCGCATTCAAAGGGGCAAACCGCGAGGACGGTTCAGCCCTATACGAATTCGAGCGGAAGGCGCGTGAGGGCCATTTTGAAAATGGCGCAGTGCTAGTCTGCGAGAATGTGTCACGCCTATCCCGACAAGGCCCCAAAGCTGCTGCGCGCCTCGTATGGGCGCTTAACGAAGCCGGTGTTGATGTCGCCACCTATCATGACAACCACCTCTACAAAGCGGGTAACGATGCCGACCTGATGGACGTATTCGGCCTTATCATTAAGGCCCAGACTTCTCATGAGGAGAGTTTGAACAAAAGCCGCCTCTCAAATGCAGGTTGGACGCGCATTCACACTGCAATCGCAAACGGCGATAAGACGGCATACAGCAAACAATGCCCTTCATGGCTGGACATTCAGGGAGGCGTTTATGTCCCGAACGAGCATCGAGCAGCCCTCGTCCGCCAGATTTTTGATTGGTATGTGAACGGAATTGGAAGCCTGACGATCATAGATCGCCTTAACGCAATGGGCGAGAAAAGCTGGTCCATCGAAAAACGGTATAAGGACAAGAAGCACTGGACGCCCCGATACCTGCACAAACTGCTGACTAGTCCAGCGGTGATGGGCGAATATGTGACGCTCAAAGGTGAGGTGCTTTCGACGGACTACTATCCTCAGATCATCGACGCTCACACATTCCACAAGGCGCTCTCGGTTCGGAAGGACCGGACAACGCTCGGTGGCGATGAGCGAAAGCGAGCGCAGAACTTGTTTTCAGGTATCACTAAATGCGGTCATTGCGGATATGGTGCGGTCATCCAGCGCCGCACGATGGTCAACAAAAAAAAGCCACCGCGTCACTATTCCTGGCTGCGCTGCAACGACGCCCGTTATAGGGAGAACTCCTGCACCAACGGCGCAACTATCCAATACGGGGTTGTCGAAAGCACGGTGCTGGACGAAATGCTTCCAGTCATTGCGGACAACGGAAATATAAACAACGCACTTGCGTCCTTCGACCGTCAGATTGCTGAGGTGCAGCACAGACTGGACGCGCAGCAGAAGGCGCTGGACAACATACTTGATGCCATCACAGAGGGCGTTGCCCCAAAGGCGTTAGCTACGCGCTCGATGAAGGTAGAGGCGGCGATTGAAACCCTCACGTTAGAGATAACTGAACTTAGAAGGCAGCGCGGTATTCAAGCTGCAATGCCCGACAAGTCCGCTGACACCGCAGCCATTGACCTTCTGCGCGATGCTATCAACAGCAAAGACGAGGAAGTCCGCTTTGATGCGCGGACACGAACCAACGTCGCGCTGCGCCGCCTCATCGACAAGATCGAAATCTATTCCAACGGCACCTTCAAAATCTCGTTACAAGGAGAGGCATGGTATATGTTCGATGAAACAGGAACGTTGCTTGAAGGCGAATATGTCCCGTAGCAAGGACCGTGGTCGGTTCAGAACAAGCCATACAGCAGGGTCATAACGTCCCGTTCTTTCCCATCAAGAAACCATTCAAACACGTGAGTTCTATTTCGCTCAATAACATGGATGTCTTTCCAATCGAGGTGAGGCGCGGACGGCACAGCCTTGATGCTCGAAATGTCGCCCTTCGCTATCTCTAGAACAATATGTCCCCTCTTCTCGCTAACGCCGGGAAGTCCGCTGGGGAGGCCGTCACTTCCGAACGCAACGAGACGCCGATCAGTTATCGCAAGCACATTCGCCGTGGGACAACCCCACTCCCAATTGGGGTTCAACTTGTCCACGCTGATTTGGGCCTTTAGATCGAGATGAATTACGCGCTCGCCTGCTTCTTCAATATCTCGCAATGCACGAAAAGCGCCATGGTCACGCTTCCGATAAGGAACAGCGCAGAACGCTTCGATGATATTAATCGTTGCCATGCTCGACCCGTAGATGGCCAGATAGCTCCAGACAAGCGAAGAGCGCTCCGGCTTACTACCGGAGCGCTTTTGCAGTCTAAGATAGCTTGAGAGTATTAGTGACGCGGCAATTCGATCACATCATCTTCGTGACTAACTTCGATCCGATAATGGCTTAGATAGCGCTCGACATAAAGCCGGTGTCCCTCGAATATGCAGCAGAACTCATCTTCCTCAAAGCCCGCATCACACTCTACGACCTCAAGCATGAAATCTGCAAGTCGGACAAGTTCAACCTGTGTTAGCATTTGCTGTCTCCTTCCCCAACTGTATGTTTTCAGTCAGGGAAGTAGTCATCCAAAGAGTGAACGCTGCACCACTCTTTATTTCTAGTCCGTAGTCGTTATTTGGTTGATTTCCAGCCCATATGGCTTTGCATGTCCTGAGGCACTTCAACCAGAAAGGACGTGCCTAATATGGAATGGACAGATCATATCCGCCCCGAAGACCTGCAACAGCTCATCATAAATTGGGAAGAGCAGCAGCCCCTCAAAGGGACTTCTCAGGAGCGAGATTACAACCCTGTAGTCAAACTGTTTAACCCGCTGGGCATAGGGACATGGCTGCTCACGGAGTGCGATAACGATGGCCTGGCCTTCGGATTATCGGACATGGGCTATCCCGAACTCGGCTACATTTCGCTTGAGGAAGTGTTTGCCGTTAAGCTGCCCGGTGGGCTTCATATAGAACAGGATCGCTACTGGACGGCCAAGCACACCCTTAGCGAATATGCAGCGCAAGCGAGGTCCGCAGGGGCAATTCGGGCATAAGCTGTTAAATAGCTGGCAGTCGGTTTTTCGTCATTTTAGGCTGATTGCCAAAGGGGAAGCTGGGTCAGAAATGGCCCAGCTTTCTCCACGAACACAAGGTAGCGCAGTCACAAAAAAGGCCCGCCATTGCTGGCGAGCCGTTTTGTTGCAGGGTTAGGCACTTACTTGCGCTTCACACCCTTGATCTTCTCTGCGCGGGTGCGAACTTTGGCCTCCCCGGCGTCCAACTGCGCTTTGAAGTCGCCTTTGAGAATGTCGGCCTTGATGGCTTCCATGACCTCAACGAACTGCGCTTTTGGCACGACGACCTTGGTTTCGTCACCGACGAGCTTCAACGGCGAGTTAGCGTAGCGGATAGCGAAGCCCACGTTTTCACCGACTATCTCGAACCAGCGACGGCCTTCCGTCTTGGGCTTGTTGAATAGTTCGATTTGACGGTCAATCGCTGTGGATCGGCGTGCAAAAAGAACCCCGTTAGCGGGGTGATCGGCGTCTAAAAGGGACCCCTCATTTCGATGGTTTAAGCAGCCGGCTGGATTTTCAGGCGGCGAGATCGGGATGTTGGTTTTGGAGACAGTTTTACGGATCCGGCGCGAGTATGCCGGAGGCAAGGCGATCAAGGCGATCGCACGGGATCTGCATGTGTCGCGGAAGGTCATCCGCAAAGCGGTCCGAGCGCCGGAGGGCGCCTTTGATTATCAGCGCAAGGTTCAGCCGCTGCCCAGGATCGGTCCGTTCCAGGAGCGCCTGAACACGCTGCTGGAAGAGAACGAGCTGCGCGGCAGGCGTGACCGGCTGCGGATGACGCGGATCCATGACCTGCTGGTGCGAGAAGGCTTTGAGGGTTCTTACGATGCGGTGCGGCGCTATGCGACGCGCTGGAAGATCGAGCGGCGCAAGGATGCTGGCGATGGCGTCACCGCCTTCATCCCGCTGATGTTCAGGCCAGGCGAGGCCTACCAGTTCGACTGGAGCCATGAGGATGTCGAGATCGCAGGAGCGCCGATGCGGGTGAAGGTCGCGCATATGCGCCTGTGCGCGTCACGTGGGGTCTATGTCCGGGCCTATCCTCGCGAGAGCCAGGAGATGCTGTTCGACGCGCATGCGCGCGGCTTTGCCTTCTTCGGCGGCGTGCCAGGGCGCGGCATCTACGATAATATGAAGACGGCTGTGACGAGCGTGTTCACCGGCAAGGAACGCGTCTTCAACCGGCGGTTCCTGATCATGACCGACCATTATATGGTCGAGCCCACGGCCTGCTCGCCTGCGGCGGGATGGGAGAAGGGTCAGGTCGAGAACCAGGTGCAGACGATCCGGGGTCGCTTCTTCCAGCCCCGGTTGCGGTTCGCCAGTCTCGAAGAGCTCAATGGCTGGCTGGAGGCAGAGTGTCGGCGCTGGGCGGAACGGCAGCCCCATCCTGAACAGGGAGATCTGACCGTGGCGCAGATGCTGGAGATCGAACGATCTGCGCTGCAGCCGATGCTGGGACCGTGAGCCAAAATCTATCCGGGGCTTCAATGAGAGCGAGCATGCCGTGACCGGCACCTGCCTGATCAGCTTCGACCGCAACCGCTACTCGGTACTCTCGACGGTGGCACGACGCACGGTGCAGGTCCGCGCCTATGCCGACCGCATCGTCGTTCGCTGCGGCGAAGAGGTTGTCGCTGAACATCCTCGCTACTTTGGGCGCAACCGCACGATCTATGACCCCTGGCATTATCTGCCAGTGCTGGCCCGCAAGCCTGGCGCGTTGCGGAACGGTGCCCCCTTCCAGGACTGGGATCTGCCACCGGCGCTGGCCCGCCTGCGCCGCAAGCTGGGTAATGGCGACGATGCCGATCGCCGGTTCGTCCGTGTACTGTCGGCCGTACTGACCGATGGCCTGGAGCCTGTCGAAACCGCTGTGCGTGAGGCACTGGCGACGGGCACGGCGAGCGACGACCTGATCCTCAACATCCTGGCACGACGCCGGGAGCCTCCGCGTCCGCTGACGATCATCACCTCCGAGGATAGCGCCTTGCGCCATCCCCCGATCGCCGACTGTGCCCGTTACGACCAGCTGAGGACCTTCGATGCAGCGGCATGATATGATCGAGGCCATGCGCGGGCTTGGACTCAAGGGCATGGCGGGCGCGTTCGACGATGCCGTCACCACCGGCCTTCAGCGCCAGCGCACCACCATGGAGATACTGACCGATCTCCTGCGAGCGGAGGCGACGCATCGTCATGCCGCGTCGATCCGATACCGGATGGCCGCTGCCAAGCTGCCAGTCGTGAAGGACATCGATGCCTTCCGGTTCGAGGGTACCCCGATCAACGAGGGGCTTGTGCGTTCATTGCACAGCGGCGCGTTCCTGCCCGCACGGCGCAATATCGTCCTGGTCGGCGGCACAGGCACAGGAAAGACCCATCTGGCCATCGCCATCACCGCCAATGTAGTGCGCTCCGGCGCCCGAGGCCGCTACTTCAACACGGTCGATCTGGTGACCCGCCTCGAAGAGGAGGCCAGGATCGGCAAGAGTGGCGCTCTCGCCGCCCAGCTATCCCGCCTCGATCTCATCGTGCTCGATGAACTGGGGTATCTGCCGTTCGCTCGATCGGGCGGCCAGTTGCTGTTCCACCTGATCAGCAAACTCTATGAGCAGACCAGTGTCATCATCACCACCAACCTCGCCTTTGGCGAGTGGCCCACCGTGTTCGGCGATCCCAAGATGACAACCGCGCTCCTCGATCGCGTCACCCATCATTGCGACATTGTCGAGACCGGCAAATGACAGCTGGCGCTTCAAAAACCGCAGCTGATCCGCCCCAGCAGCGATCAATTAGAAGATGTTTTGCGCTGCGCGCGCCTCCGGTCGGGCTACGCCCTCCCTACGCCGCGCGCAGCGCAAGGAAGCCCGTCACATCAACGTTCCGCCATCCTGACAGGGGGTCCCTTTTGCGCGCCGATAAGGGGTCCCGTTTGCACGCCGATTGACACGCATTTGCGCTGCTCGCGCTGTCGGGGCCATCCTGAACGATTTACTCCCTCGCCTCGCAGACCAGATAACCCGGACTGGATGAGCAACGAAGAGCATTGGCCTCGGCTGGCAAGGCGACTACGAGGCTGACCATAAGACCTTGGAGACGCGATGATGTCGTTGGAGCGAAGACAGCAATTAGAACTGGAAGTCGCTGACGACCAACTGGGTTTGCAGGAGTTTGTCAGGCATTCGCCCGGATCTCTGCTTTCCGGCTCCTGGGAATTTCTGTCATATAGCTTCGAGCGGGGCTTTGAGGCAATGTGGGATCAGGCTCAAAAGGATCATGCTGGCCTCCTGATCCACCCTCTTCTGATGCTTTGGCGACAAAGCGTAGAGCTGGCGATCAAATCAGCTATATTCCAGTTAGCAGGCGGATTGGATAGCAGCCTAAGTCACAACTTGACGAAGATGTTTGAGCGCCTACTCGCTGCAAGGGCAGACTTAGGTTGGGTCGATGATGGCGAGTACACGAATAAGGTGAAGGACACTGTAGCACATGTTCAATCATTTGACCCGTTCGCCGATCGATTTCGCTACCCAACCAATAGATCGGGCCAACCGTATGAAGGCGTCAACGTAGATTTAGACGAGTTGTACCAAGCTCATTTTATCATCACCACTTGGTGCTGGGCCGCCGAACTGGAATATGAGGAGCGGTTTATTTCGTGAGGTTGATTAACGGCCTTGCAAAGCGCACGGTCACTAGTCGACCGGAAATTGCGATTCCCTAAAATCGCAGATTTGCGTGGGTTTTCGGTGTTATAACCGTAACTACTTGCGAGAAACTGGTTCATAAAGATGGTTAACAGACGAGCAAAGCGGACTGTCGCCGAACGACCATTAGGAGACATTCCGGTCCCGAACGAACGCATCCCATGCGGCGTCTCGATCTTCTAGCTTTTCCCTTCGTCTTCGTATCAATGCTTTCGCGGAAAGCCAGAGAGCCAAAAGGCCGACAACGACTCCGATGACAATCAGCACAGGCCTTGGAACGGGAATGATGCGCGAGGCAGCGAAACCTAGCGCGCCTGCCGCCATCAGGAACTTGTCCGTTTTGGTGTATGATCTCGCCATTCTAAAGGCCTCCGCACAACCATTTAGCGTCACCGAGTTAATGACCGCTTTCCACCCATGACGGCCCTTCCCTAAAATCGCAGATTTGCGTGTATTTTCAGTGTTACAACCGTAACCACTTGCGAAGATGTGGTCCATGCGGACGAGATCCGGCTGTTCGACTTCATGATCGATCGTTTTGCGCTGGTCCAGTTGCCGGTCCTGCCGCTGCCTGGTCGCGGGACATGGTTTGCGCGCGCGATCGCCAACCATTATGGCGACGAATTTGCGGAAAACCACGGTAAAGCACTGACGGTGCGGGAAGCGCTGGGTGCCTCGATCCCGTCGGCTGGGGTGGCGTGCGCGTTCGAGCGGGAGATGCTTGGCCGCCTATCCGATGCCGCCCATGGCGGCCCTTTCGATCCTTCTTCGCTGACGGAGGATTATGAAGCGGGCCTGCGAATCGCCAATATGGGCGGGCGTGGCGTGTTCGTCCGCATGCGCGACCGGACCGGTGCGCTTGTCGCCACGCGCGAATATTTCCCCGACAGCATCCACGCCGCCGTCAGGCAGAAGGCGCGGTGGATGGTGGGCATATCGCTGGCGGGGTGGGATCGTATGGGCTGGCACGGCGGCCCTGCCGAATGGTGGATGCGCATTCGCGACCGTCGCGCCACTATTGCCGCGCTCATTCTCTTTGCCGCCTATATGGCGCTGATCCTATGGGGCCTGATCGCCGTGGTGGGCCTGTTCGTGCCATTGTCCCCGCCACCCCTCCCAGCCTTCACGGAAGCCTTGCTATGGTTCAACATGGGGTTGATGGGCTGGCGCACCTTGATGCGCGCGCTTTTTGCGGGCCGGGCTTATGGCTGGCGCTCTGGCTTGATGGCGATACCCCGCACCGTCATCGCCAATTATATCGCCATATTGGCGGCTCGACGGGCCGTCTTCCTCTATGGCAAATCACTCCTTGGCAAACCGCTCCGCTGGGACAAGACGCAGCATAGTTTCCCCGACCTGAAGACCGATCCGTGAGCCGTACCGCGAACGGCCGCCCATTGCGCTTTTTCGCGATGATGATGATGGGGTGGATCGCTCTTCGCCTGATGGGCCATCATGCCGGCACGCTTCCGCCTCAGCCAAGCTATGCTGACGCCGACAATGCACCGCGATCTGTCCTACTGCCGACAGTCGTGCTGGCGTCCACCGCCGTCGCGGCGCTGCCGCAACCCCCACGGCTGGCCGTGGAACGCTTGCCGCACATCGCGACACGCACGACGAAAGAGAAGATCGGGCCACCGTCCGCACGGCCATCCGCAGCCGCCGACAACGCCGCCATGCCTGTCGATCTGATGGATTTCATCACTTTCACCGTCGCGTTCGCCAATCGCCATTTCGCGAGCGACCCGGATTATATAAGCCGATTCCAGGCACCGACGGCCAGTCCTGCTCCATTTCCAGCGGCGCAAAAAACGCCGGATCGATGGCACGCCGCTGCGTGGCAGCTGTGGCGCCCAGGGGGCGCGAATCCTGGCGGAGCCATTGCGACCGGGCAACTCGGCGGCTCGCAGGCCGGCCTCCGCGTGGATTATGATCTGACCCCCCGCGCCGCCAGCAGGACCATTGCCTACAGCCGCGTGACCAGCGCCCTTCAGCGCCCGACGGTGCCCGAAGCCGCGGTCGGATTGTCCATTCAGCCCGTCCGCGCGATCCCGGTCAGTGTCGCGGTCGAACGGCGCATCGCGCTGGGCAACGGCGCACGCAACGCCAATGCGGTGATGGCGGTGGGCGGGTTTGGACCGGTGGCGATCGCCCCGACGGTCGTGGCCGAGGGTTATGGGCAGGCGGGAGTCGTCGGCTTTAAGCGCGGGGATGTTTTCATCGACGGCAAATTCTCGTTGTCCACGCCGCTGGCGCAATCACCCTTCCGTGTCGGCGCAGCCATGTCGGGGGGCGCTCAGCCGGGTGTTAGCAGGCTGGACATAGGCCCCGAAGTGCAATTCCGCCTGCCCTTGCGACATGTCGGGGCCCGCATCGCCGTCGAATGGCGCGAACGGATCGCGGGCCAGGCTCGGCCTGGATCAGGCCTGGCTATCACGCTGGCTGCCGATTTTTAATCGCCTTACGCCATCGCCGCTTTATATCGCCGTCCGTTGGCGTTACCGCGGACACGCATGGATCTTTACCTGCCCATAGCCAATCTATCGGTGAACGCGCTTGTCATCATCGGCCTGGGCGGTGTCGTCGGGTTGCTGTCCGGCATGTTCGGCGTGGGTGGCGGGTTCCTGACGACCCCACTGCTGATCTTTTATGGCATCCCCCCCACCGTCGCCGCCGCTTCCGCCGCCTCACAGGTAACCGGCGCCAGCGTCTCAGGCGTGTTTACGCATATGTCGCGCGGCACCGTCGATTTCCGCATGGGTGGCGTGCTGATCGCGGGTGGCGTGATCGGGGCGGGCCTGGGCGTCTTCATCTTCCGCCTGCTCCAACATCTGGGCCAGATCGATACCGTCATCGGCATCCTTTATGTGCTGATGCTGGGCGGCATAGGCGCATTGATGGCGAAGGAATCGATCCAGGCGCTGGTTGCACTGAAAACCGGCAAGCGCCTTCCCGCTCGCAAGCGGCGGCATCATCCGTTAGTCGCTGCGCTGCCGATGCGCTGGCGCTTCTACCGCTCCGGCCTCTACATCTCGCCGCTTGCGCCGCTGTTGCTGGGCATGGCGACCGGCATATTGACGATGTTGCTGGGCGTGGGCGGCGGTTTCATCCTGGTGCCCGCCATGCTTTATCTGCTGGGCATGGCGACGCAATCGGTGGTCGGCACATCGCTGTTCCAGATATTGTTCGTCACCATGGCGACGACGATGATGCACGCGATGACGACCAAGGCGGTGGATTTGGTGCTGGCGCTGCTGCTGCTGATCGGCAGCGTCGTCGGCGCGCAGGTCGGCGCGCGCATTTCCATGTCGATCAGGCCGGAATATCTGCGCATTCTGCTGGCCGCGATCGTGCTGTTCGTCGCGGCGCGGATGGCGCTGGGACTGGGATTTCGTCCTGACGAAATCTACACGATCGAGGTGGGCTGATGCGTCGCTGGCGTGCCTTGCTCGCTCTGCCGGCAGCACTGGCGTTGATCGGGGCAGACGAACCGCAACTGGTGCCGGACGTTTCCCAGCGCGAAGTCGTCATCCAGTACAGCTTTACCGGCGCGGACCTGCTGCTGTTCGGCGCGATCGTCTATCCCGACGGTCGGCGCCCCGACAGGCCGGCCGACATCGTCGTCGTGCTCAAGGGGCCAGAACAGTCGATCACCATGCGCGAAAAGCAGAAGGTCGCTGGCATCTGGGTCAATGCCGACACCGCCCGCTTCCGCTCCGCGCCCAGCTTCTACGCCATGGCGTCCTCGCGTCCGATCGACCGGATCGTCGATGAACGCACCGCCGCCATTTACGAACTGGGCGTGGACAAATTACAACTTTCGCCCTCCTCTTTGAACGAAAGCGTTGAATTATCGCGCTTCCAGTCGGGGCTTGTCGATTTGCGGGCGCGGTCCGGCCTGTTCGTTGAGCGGCCAGGCGCGGTCGAGATCACCGACGGCGTCCTCTATCGCGCGCGCCTGCCGTTGTCGGCGCGCGTCATCGTGGGCGACTATACCGCCGAAACCTTTCTGGTGCAGGACGGCCGGGTGGTCGCCGCCGCGGTTCGGGACATTACCGTGCGCAAATCGGGCTTCGAACAGTTCATCGCCAGTGCGGCCGAACATTGGTCCTTCGCCTATGGCCTGGTGGCGATCGCCATGGCCGTAGGCATGGGTTGGGCCGCAGGCTTCATCGCCCGTCGCATCTGAAAAGCCCCCCTTTCATTCTTTGGATCAAGCCGATTGCTCAAGTCCTAATAGTCCCACTAAAATAGCGCCACAGGTGTCGAGGGGGATCGGACAATGACGGACACAGCCACGCAGCCGGGCGATGGGCCTTTTCCGAACCTGGCGCAGCGCAGCCATGCCCTGCGCGCCTCGCTCTCGCGCGAAATGCACGTTCGCAAAATGCCGCGGCTGGAAACCCCAGCCCGCGCCGTTCAGTTCATGATGATGGTCAATGAGCAGGAGTCGCGGGACAGCCTGGCGGCGCTCCACGCGCTGCTTCCCCAGAATGCTCCCTCCCCCGATGACAGCGACCGCTTCTTCGCATGCCGCGTTGGCACGCTCGGCTTTTCCTGGGAACGGCACAGCGAGTTCATCACTTACAGTTTCATAGCCGACGGCGATGGCGAGCCGTTCGATTTGTCGCCTTTCCTGCCAGTGTCGCACTGGATCGATCGGCTGCCGGGGCAGATCATTCGATCGACCCAGATCGCCTTGACCAGGAACGAGCCATCTAACGCGACGATCGCCACCTATTTCGCTTCGGACGACCTCATCATTTCGGACATCGCCCAAGGGCGCGCCCGTATCTGGGGCGATTTCCGGCTGCATGACAATGGGTTCGGCCGCTTGCTGGTTCAGGATCGCGGACTGGAGGGCGCAGAAGCTGCGCTGTTGGTGCAACGGCTGCAGGAGTTGGGCAATTATCGGAAGATCGCGCTGCTTGGCCTGCCCGAAGCGCAGCAGGCGACGCCGGTCCTTGCCACGTTGGAGCAGCGCCTGACCGACGTCACCGCGCGCGTGGCGGAGCCGCAAGCGGACGCCGATGCGGTTCTGGAGGATCTTTCTACGCTCGGTGCCGAACTGGCGCAAATCGTTGCACGCACCCGCTATCGCATGAGCGCCACCCACGCCTATGCGGAACTATGTTTCGACCGCATCCGCCGGCTGGATGTCGCGCCCGTGCGCGGCTATCGCTCGCTCGACGATTTTACCGAGCGGCGGTTGCTGCCAGCCATGCGGACCTGCGACGCTTTTAGTCGGCGGCTGGAAGATTTGTCACAACGCACCGCATGGACCAGCGCGATGCTGCGCACGCGGGTCGACACCGCCCTGGCGCGCCGCAATCGCGACTTGTTGGCATCGATGGACCGGCGCACCGGTCTGCAACTGCGCCTCCAGCACACGGTCGAAGGTCTGTCGGTGGTGGCGATCAGCTATTATGCGCTCGGTCTGTGGCATTATCTCAAGGAAGCGATCGAGCATCAGGGCGCGCATCTGCCCGGCTGGATCGACCTGGCCTTGGTCCCCGCGATCATCGCTGCGGTGTTTCTGGGCCTTCGCAAGATCAGGAAGATGAAGCGCCCGCCATCCTTGCGGGACGGCGAGACGCTCGACCATTAGGGCTTATTCGGCCAGCAACTGCACCGGGCCGATCAGGCCGGACGGACGCAGCGGCGCGTCGGGCCGATAGGTCGGCGCGGCGGTGAAGGTGATTTTTCCCACGCCGGGCTGCTGGTCGCCGATCAGGCGATTGACCCACAGGTTCGCGACCTTGACCTCCAACTGGTTGTTGCCCGGCTTCACCAGCTTGCCGATGTCGAGCCGATAGGGCGCGAACCAGGTCGTGCCGGCCAGATGGCCGTTGACCCGCACCTCGGCCAGATCGCCGATCTTGCCCAGATCAATCCACAGCGGCGCGCCGGAGTTCACGCCCTTTGGCAGGGCGAAGCGCGTAGCGTAGGTCGCGATGCCGGAGAAATAGCGCACGCCCTTGTCGGCGTTGTTTTCAAGCGGTGTCAGGGCAGGCATATTGATCCGTGCGGGTGCGCCGCGACCGGGCTGGAGGCTGACGGTCCAGGGGCTTGTCAAAGTCGCGACCGAATGTGTTGCCTTGGCCGTCATGGTGACAGATGGCACTGCGGACGGCTTGCGGAACAGGATGAAGAAGGCATCCTCGGCGCCGACATCCAGCGGGATCACCGTTTCGCCGCCTTCGATGCGGTAGGAAACAGGCGCGGCCATACCCTCGATTGCGCGCCAGATTTCGGGCTGTCTGCCGGTGACCCGAAAACGCGCCTCGACTCTACCGGCCTTGTCGGTGCGGTTGTTGACGAAATACAGATCGCCGTCCGCCAGCTTGCGGTGGACGAAGCGATAATCGGCGTCCTGTGCGCCGTTCGTTATGTGAAAGTCCGGTCCAACGCCCGTGCTGGCGAGTGCGGCTTCGGCGTCGCGGCTGGCGATCACTCGGCCCTTGCCGATCGGAGCGCCGCTCCACAGGCGCGTGACGAGCGCCTTGAACGCCGCGGTATCGTCCGCCAGGCCCGGCGCACGTTCGGGGGCCATGCCGATTATGGTCGCGCCGCCCTCCACCAGCGCCGCGATCCGTTGCAACGTCGCCAGCGTCATCACCCGGCTGGCGCCGCCCAGATAGAGTGCGCGGTAGCGGGCGTTGCCCGCCGCCAGTTCGCCATTAGCCACGGTCATCCGGTTGGCAATGATGTCGGCATTAACGAAATCATAGGCGTAGCGGGCGGGCAGGTCGGCCGGCACGCCATGTTCGAACAAAGATGTGATCGGCATATCTTCGCCATAGAAATAGGCGAGATCGGCATGGTCGCGGCCCTGTTGCAGCAGATAGCCGGTGCGCGCCATATAATCGACCCATGGCTTGGCCATCTCCGCCCAGCTTTCATGCCGGTTGAAATATTGGCCGAAGATTATGAGGCTGAGGCCCGGCAGCTTGTCATCGACCGGTTGGTGGACCGATGTATGGATGATCGGCCGGTTAACGCCCGATGCGAACTCCAGGTCGATGACGCGCTTCAGGTCCGATGGCGCGAAGGCCCAGGGCGCAAAGGCCGATGTCATGGATTCGGCCGACACGATATTCTGGCCGTAGATATGGGCGACCGACGCCGCCCCCTTCATATCGCCGATCAGCGTGGAACGCGGCGCACCCCCGCGGTTGAAGGTCCACATCGCCGCCATCGGCACATCGGTATGGGACCGCATGTCCAGGTCGTCGCCCAGCACCGGGCGGCCATTTTCCAACGCTTCGCCATAAACGGTCATGCCGTTTTCATGTGCCACCTTCGCGACCGTGCCATAATGCGCATCGGCCAGCAGGTCCGCCAGCGTTTGCCGATAATCATGGAGGAAGGCGTCGCTGCGGGCAGCCGATCCCACGACCGCGCCGGTGAGCGTGGGCAGGAAGGGCACCGGATCATAACCGCGCCGTGCCTTAAACTCTTCCACCATGCGCGGGGTCCAGTTGGACGCACCCACTTCGATACTGTCGGTCAGCAGCGCTCTTATGCCCTTCTTCCCGATCCAGTCCGCGCCCACCGTATCGCGATACATGCGAAGATAGGTTTCGAGATAGCGGCGCACCGCCGCCGCATCATATTTGTCGACTTCCAACCCCGTCGCTTCGGGCGTGGCGGGATGATTAGTCTTGCCGGTCAGCGACCAACCCATGCGAACGATGCGCCAATCGCTGCCCCTGGGCGCCGTCCAATCCAGCGTGCCGTCTGGGCGCAGACGGTCGGTCAGGTCCATCACCTTCGCCGGATCGATGGCCGGCACGTCGGGCACGGACCTATCGCTCAACGCATTATAGTCAGCGACGATCGCGTAACCGGCTTTCGCCTCATATTGATCCACCTTCGATTCTGCCGACAGACGCAGGTCGCCGATGCCCAGCGTGGCGCTGCTGGGCCGGGCGAAGACATCCATCATGATCGCGCCGGGCGCGCCATCGCCTAGACCAGGCGACTTGGCCGCATCGTTGGGCGAGAGGATGACACGGAAGCGCTGAGCGGCAACTGGCGCGAAACCTATCGTCGCCGATACTTCCGTCAGCGAAAAGCGGCCGACCGGCTGCCAGCCCCGCACAGTTTCGGCCTCCAGCGTCGGGCGATAGGCCGGATCGCCGAAGGGCGGCCGGGCATGGGGCACGAACAGACTGGCAGAGCGGATCGTGACCGGCTTGCCATAGTCAAGGATCAGCGCACCGGGATTGGCGGCGTCGCCTTTGGCGATCTGCACCATCGTTTCAAGATCGTTGTCCACCAAAGGCGCGGCGCTGAGCGCCGTTCCGTCCGCCTGGGTGACGCGCGGCTGTGGCAGGGGGATGGCCTTGAACGGATAGGCCAGAATGCGGGCGTCGCCATAGGAGGTCGGAAGCGCGCCCGCCCCACCCCCCGCCGCGAGCGGATCGCTGAATTTAGCGCTTTGGAATGCCCCGGTAATCGCCGGTGGCATGGGCAACGTGCCCTTCAGCCGTTGGCCGCCGGGCAGGTCCATCTCGCTCCACACCAGCTTCTTCATCGCGTCCTGCGGTTTGACCCACGGACCGCCCGTCTCGCTCCAGCCCGGCGAGGCGGCGATGGCGAATTCCAACCCCTTGGCGTCCGCCGTCTTCACGGCATGGCGGAAGGCATCCTTCCAACCGTCGGTCATATAGATCAGTCGTTCCTTGACGATCTGCGGGGTCATCAAGCTGGCGTCGAAATTCTGGACCCCGCCGATGCCCATGCGCGCCATCCAGTCGAGATCCTTGTCGATGCCCTCCTTCGTAACATTGCCGTTCATCCAGTGCCACCACACGCGCGGCCGCGCCGACTGAGGCGGATTGCGGAAGCCATCCGCCAGATCATCCGCCAGCGCGGGCGCGCCGATCGCACTGCAGACCAGCAGCGCGGCGAAACGAAGGGTGCGGGCTTTCATCGACGAACGATCCTCTTGTTCAAACAGGGCGGGCGGACGACAGCAGTCGCCGTAGCGCCAGGCTGGCGACCAGCGCGCCAAGCGCGCCGCCATAGGCGATCTTGATCATCATGGCAGCGCCCCAGGCGATCGAAGGAACGTCCAGGCCGCCGATCGAAACGGCTAGCAACCCGCCCAGCCCCGCACCGGCAATAGCGAAGAGCGCCGCGCGCAACAGGATACCGCGCAGCGAAACGGCGTGCTGGACCGCCGCGCGGATCAGCTTGCGCCGCACGATCAGCGACGGAACCAGAGCGCTCATCAGCGCAACGGCAATGCTTTGCGGCACGAAATCCTGCGCGAGTTGATCCGGCGCGCCCCAGCGCAAAAGACGCGGCTGCGTCCCGAAGACGCCGAGGAAGAAGGCGAGGCTCAGGACGCCGTTGATGACGATGCTGATCGCCGCTTCCCGACCGATCGAAACAGCCTGTGTCACTGGCTGGCTTTCGCCGCCAGCAGCCCCCGCATCTCCATCCAGGACAGGAATTGCGGCAACAGACCCATGGTCGTCGTGCCGGGCAAACCCTTGCCAAAACCATGATCGCCGCGTTCATAGGCGTGGAGTTCGACCGGCCGCTTCGCCTGCCGCCAAGCTTCGACGATGCCGAAATTCTGCTTTGCGAAAAGCCCGTCGTCCATGGCGATCGCCGCAAACATCGGCGGTGCGTCAGCCGGCACGGAGATGGCGGCCATGGGCCCATAGATATAGCCGATAAACGCGGGCCGCTGCGCGCCCTGCCCTTCCAGCGCGGCGTTGAGCGTGGTCATCGCCCCGGCGGAAAAGCCGATCATGCCGACGCGTGACGCATCGACATGATATTGGGTCGCGCCAGCGCGCACGATGTCCAGCGCCCTGATCGCATCCTGCGTCGCGCGCGGTTCCTTCACGTCTTCGGCTGGGCCATCCTTGGCGGCGGCGGCGAAGCGCTGCCCCATCATGTCCAGAAAGGCGCGATCGTCCCGTGGCGTTGCGTTCAGTCTATATTTCAGAACGAAGGCCGCAACGCCATGGTCGGCCAGCCATTGGGCGATCTCGCTACCCTCTCCCGTCATCGACAGGGACAGGAAAGCACCGCCGGGCGCCACGATAACCGCTGCGCCGGTCGCCTTGCCCGGCGCAGGCAGATAGGGGGTCAAAGTCGGCCGCACGACATTGCGCACCATGATGTTATCCAGCCTGTTCGCGCCAAGCGTCACTTGCATATGCGACCATTGCTCGTCTTTGTCCGCGGGCGGAGAGACAGCCGGATAAAGGGGAATCGCGCCTTTCTGGTCGGGGGCCTTGATCGGCTCCATATGCACATCCTGCGCAACGGCCGGAGCAGCGACCAGCAAGATAGCCGCGCAAATCACAGATTTCATCGGATAGTCTCCTTACAGCGCGTTGCGGCGGGCGATCGCGCCATAGACGGCAGCGCTGGGCTTTGCCGTGCGGGCGAAGGTGACGGGATCGACGCTGTGCAGGCCGAATTTGGGCTTATAACCAAATATCCACTCGAAATTATCGAGCAGCGACCAGTGGCAATAGCCCAGCACCGGCGCGCCATCGTCCATCGCAGCCTTCAGGCCGGCGAGCGCTTCGGGAATGAATTTCGCGCGGATCGCGTCATCATCGCTGCCCACCCCATGTTCGGACACCAGGATCGGCACGCCGGTCGCCTCATGGGCAAAGCGCACCGCGCCTGCAAGCGAGCCCGGCCAGACTTCGGTGCCCGACCAGTTGACGGTCGATCCGGCGGGCGCAGGCAGGCGGCCCTTGTCGCCCCAGAGCGCGCGTTCGTAATTCTGTACGCCGATGAAATCATCGCCCTTGGCGACGTTCAGCCATTCGCCGTAAAGTTCGCCGCGCATCCTGTCGCGGATCGACGCCTTGCCCACGGCCTGGTCGTCCATCATCGCCAGCGAGAAGCCGACCGGCAGGTCGGGCCGCACCGCCTTGATCGCCGCCTTGCCCGCCTTGTGCGCGGCGAGCAGCCCCTTTTGCAGCGCAGGCAAATCGTCAAACCCGGCGACATTGGCGCTGACAAACTTGGGCACGCCCAGCCGCTTGGCCGCGGTGTCGAGCGTGAGTTTCTGAATGTCCCACACCTGCTGGGGCAACATAGGCTTCAGCAACAGCAGGATATTGGGTTCGTTGAAGGTGATGACCCGGTCCACCCCCTGCCCCAGAGCGCGGGTCGCCTTGTCGCAATAGCGGGCGAAAAGCTGCGCGCTTTCGGGGTTGGTCCAGCCGCCCTGCGCGCTGAACCAGCGTGGCGCGGTGAAATGGCTGTAGGTGACGATCGGCGTCAGACCGCGCGCGCGGCACCCGTCGACGATCGCCCGATAATGGTCAAGCATCGCCTGCGAAGACAGCCCCTTCTCCGGCTCTATTCGCGCCCATTCGATGCCGAAGCGATAGCAGTTGAGGCCCATAGTCTTGGCGAGATCGAGGTCGGTTTCCCACAGAGCGAAACTGTTGCAGGCGTCGCCGGACGGCTGGGCGAAGACGGTGGGCTGCTGATTTTCCAGAAACCACAGATCGCTAGCGATGTTGTTGCCCTCGATCTGGTGCGCCGCGGTCGCAGCACCCCATAGGAAACCCTTCGGGAAATTCGGGTCGGCGGCCTTGTGCGCGGCGAAACCGGGGGCGGCCATCAGCGCCGCGCCGGTGGCCAGAAGGGTTCTGCGGTCCAGCATGGTGTCGATCTCTCCGATTATGATTGTCAGGCGGTTGTGTCGCGCACGAAGGCGCAGATTTCATTGGCGAGCCGACGGTCGGCGGCGCCCAGATGCATAGCCATGCTGTAATGATTATGGCCCGAATGGATAAACGCGCGCGGCATCGCGCCATGGCGAGCAAGCCGATCCTGCATCAGGCTGAGGAACTCGGCCTGAAAGCGCGGCGGATCAAATTCGGCGCAGGCGAGCATCAAAGGTAATGGCGTGCCCGCGACCGCCTCCAGCGGCATCCGTTCAGCATAGAGCGCCGGATCGCCATAATAGAGCGTGTCCCGCTCATCGAGCGGCGTATAGCCATAGAGGCCCGAAAGCAGGATCGCAGCGCAAATGTCGCGATCGCCAGCCAGTTTGAGATAGCCCGCCACATGCACAGCGCCGGCAGAGGTGCCCATCAGCACGATCCGTTCCGGGTCGCCGCCATATTGCGCAGCATGATCCTTGATCCAGGCGACGACGGCGGCGATATCCTCCGCCCCGGCGGGCCAGACATTGTCCGGGGCCAGCCGATAGTTGATGACGACGCCTAGAAACCCCGCCTGCGCCGCCATGCGGCCGACATTGGCGTTGGGCCACGCGTCAGTCCCGCCCCCATGCCCGCCTTTGTCGCCTTTCAGAAAGCCGCCGCCATGGACGAACACCAGGATCGGCACGAGACCGTCACCCTGCGGCCGATAGATGTCGAGACGGTGGCGTTCATGCGGCCCATAAGCGATGTCGGCGACGCTGACCGGCACCTGATCGACCAGCGCCAATTGCTCGGCATCGAAGAGAGCACGGCATTGCGCAAGCACGGCGGGGCCAAGGTCCGTCCCCATGGCGGCTATGGATTGTCTGACTGAAATCATCCCCGCACCCTAACCACCTCGGTCAACAGCGAAAGGGGCATGGCGGAGAACCGCCATGTCCCTTTTTCGATCAGAATTTGGCGTCAAGTTGCAGGCCGACCTGGCGGAAGGACTGCGGGCCATAAATGGCGCCCAGGCCCGAACCGAAATTGCTCTGGAGCAAGGAAGGTTCGTGGACATTGAACAGGTTGCGCACGAACACGCCCGCCGAATAGCGTTCGTCCTCACTACGCACGCCCAGACGACCACCGACCGTCCAGTGCGGACGGAAGGTTTCCGCGCGGGTCGATGTATTCTGGTAACGGACCCGCGATTTCCAGATCGTGTCCGCCGCCAGGAAAGCGTTCAGGCCGCCGGTCAGCGGCTGCTCATATTCACCCGACAAGGTGAACTTGTACCGCGGCGAATAAGCTAGCTGGCTGCCGCCGATATCGGTGCCGTCATTGCCGATGAAACCGCCCGGATAGGTCGCCTTGGTATAGATGAAACCGGTGTTCAGAGACAGTCGATCGGAAATCTGGCCGAACAGGTTGACCTCCGCGCCGCGCGTTTTGACCCCGTCAATGTTGGTCTGCGCGCAGACGAGCTGCGCCGTGACCGGATTGACGATACATTCCTGCGCCTGGAAATTCTTGATCTTGCTATAGAAGACGCTGACGTCCAGCACCGCACCGCCGAACAGCGTGGCCTTCATGCCCGCTTCATAGGACATCGGGATTTCCGGCTGGACGACATAGGGCAGCAGTGGCGCGGTCGGCACCGCGATCTGACCGCCTTTGAACCCCCGCGACGCAGTGGCGTAAGCCATCAGCGAGCGGTCGATGTCATATTGGATGCCGGTGCGCCACGATATTTTGTCGACATTGAGGATCTGGAAGCTCTCCGCCCCGGTGCCGGCATCGGTCCGGTCCAGCGACAAGCGCCCAGCCGTGTAGCGTCCGCCCAGGATGAGGCGCAGCTTGTCGGTGGCGTGCAACGTCCCTTGGCCGAAGATGGCGAGGGATTCGTCGGTGATCTCGTTCAAAGCGCCCGGAGAGTCGACCGGACGGATCACGAAGCCGTTGGGCAGCGTCACCGAAATGGTGAAGCGTTCGGGCTGCTGCACCGTCTTCTGGTTCGAATAGAAGGCGCCGACCGTATATTCAAATGTCGAATTTCTGGGCGACGATGCGCGGAATTCCTGCGTGAACAGGCGGATATTCGTGCCTGTCGGGCCGCTGATGAGTTCCGATGCCAGCGGATCGGCGCGATAGATATTGCCCAGCGTATTGCTGCTTTCCGTCTTACGGTAGGCGGTGATCGACGTCAGCGTCAGCGGACCGGCATCGTAATCGACCTGCGCCGATCCACCCCATGCTTTGACCTTGCTGCTGAATTCATCGCCGATGCAGAAGGTCTGGTTGCCCTCGCCCGGCGTAATGCCGCAGCTGTTGAGCAGCGCGGTGTTGGCCGGCGTGTTGGACAGGAAGGTGAAGAAATCCCCACCATTGTCCGCCGACCCCTTGGACCAGTCGCCGATCAGATTGACGGTCAGGTCTTCGCTCGCATTCCACAGGAAACGGCCACGCACGGCGTAGCGGTTGACGTCGTTCCAGTCGCCGGCGACAGCATTGCGGTTGACGCCCTGGCGCGTGTTGCTCATGCCCGACACGCGCAGCGCGCTGGTGGGGCTGAACGGCACGTTGATGACGCCCTGGACGACCTGCTGGCCATATTTGGACCCGACGGTCCCGGCATCGGACAATTCGGTGCGGACGCGGCCACTAAATTCGGTCGGATCAGGCGCGTTGGTCGTGATGTTGATGACGCCCGCGGATGTGGTCAGGCCGAACAGCGTGCCCTGCGGCCCCTTGAGCACTTCGATCCGCGACACGTCGAACAGGTCGGAGATATTGGCGTTACCCTGGCTCACCTGATCGACGACGACGCCGACCGAAGCTACCGCGCCGGGCGAAAAGCTCTGCGTACCGATGCCGCGGATTGATCCGCCACCGCCGGTATTCTGGGCCGGTGCTGACTGGATTTCCAGCGCGGGCGCGACGCGGTTGAGGTCGTTCAGATTATTGACCTGCTGGCGCTCCAACTGCTTCTGGCTGGCCACGGTGATGGAGATGGGCACCTCCGTCACCTTTTCCTGGCGACGCTGCGCGGTCACTATGATGTCGGACATGGCCGATTCCGCCGCTTCCTGCGGCGTTGCGGCATCCTGGGCAAAGGCTGGCGCGACGATGGCGAACGTACTGACGCCCGCCATGGCCAGGATGGACTTGTGGAAATTACGCATGATGTATCCTCCCCTTCTTATGATTGGGTAGTTTGGGCTTATTGTTCGTCGATGATCCGGTTGGTGAGCGTGCCGATGGCGCCGACGCTGACCTCGACCTTATCGCCGGCCTTCATGTAGAGCGGCGGGGTGCGCTTATCGCCGACGCCGCCGGGCGTGCCGGTCGCGATGACGTCGCCGGGGGCCAGGGGGGTGAAGGCGCTGATATATGCGATGACCGTCGGGATATCCCAGATCATGTCGGCGACCGCCTGATCCTGCACCAGTTCGCCGTTGAGGCGCGTCTGAACACGCAGCGCGCCCAGATCGTCGATCGCGTCGGGCGTGACCAGCGCGGGGCCGAAGCCGCCGGTACCGGGGAAGGTCTTGCCCGGCGTGAACTGGATATTATGGCGCTGCCAGTCGCGCGCCGACCCGTCGTTGAAACAGGCGTAACCGGCCACATAGGCCATGGCGTCGGCGGCGGCGACCTTATGGCAGGGCTTGCCGATGATGACCGCCAGTTCGCCTTCATAATCGAAGCGTTCGGTCACGCTCGGCTTTACCAGCGGCTGGCCGTCGGCGACCAGGCTGTCGGCATAGCGCACGAAGATCGCGGGATGCGCCTTCTGCTCGCGCCCGGTTTCCTTGACATGCTCGGCATAGTTTAGGCCAACGCACAATATCTTGGCGGGATCGGGGATGACCGGCAGCAGCACGATATCGGCGGCGGCGAAGGCCGCGCCGTCGGCCAGGCTCGCCAAGCTGCCGTCGGTCAGCGCCGCCTTCAGGCTGGGCGTCGCGTCGGTCGCCAATTCCACGATCGTCTCGCCATCCTGGCGGCCGAAGCTGGGGGCGCCGTCGGGGCGGCGGAAACTTACAAATCGGGTCACGTCTCTGTCTCCTTTGCCGCGCGGGGCGGCTTTCAATCCGGTCGTAGCAAGCCATGCCCCGCCAAGCGCGGCGAGCGCGGCCCGACGGTCAAGCGTCAAGCGGCGCAGCCTCCCAGTCGCGGCGATGGCGGAATTTTTCCTCGGCGGCGCGCAGGCCATCGAAATCCTTGTCGGACACACCCCACTGGTCGATCCGCTTGGCGGGCCAGGTCCAGTCTTCGGGCGCACCGGCCTGATAGTCGTCGGGCACTTTGTTAACCGCCGTCGAAAATTCTATGACGGGGCCGAAGGGGGCGATGAAATAGGCGAAGACATTGGCGCCGGGGCCGTGGCGGCCCGGTCCCCAGGCCGGCGCCATATCCTGATCGCGCAGGCGGCCGATGCCGCGCATCACCGCGTCCAGATCCTCCATCTCGAAGGCGATATGGTTGAGCGATGCGAATCCTGCGCGGGCGAAGGCGGTGCTGTGGTGCGAGTCATTGCAGCGCACGAACACCATGCCCTTGGTCCGGTCCGACACGCGGAAGCCCAGCGCCTTCTCGACCAGATGGCCGGTCATTTCCGCGTCGGCCGAATTGAATACCACATGAGTGAGCTTGACCGGCAGGTCTGCGCCCACGATCGGCTTCACTTCCTGCGCATCGACCAGGAAGCGCAACAATTCGCCCTCCGCCAGTTCCACGATGATGCCGTGACCGCTGCCCAGATCATGGGAGACGACGGGCGCGGCGGTCAGGCCCGCTTCGCTCACCGATCGCTTGAGCTGTTCCAGCCGTTCGGCGGTGCAGACGAAGGTGGTCGAACGGACATAGCTATCGGCCGATTCTTCCAGCGCGATCAGATAGGGGAAGCTGCCCGATCCGCGCAGATAATGGATGTTGCCCTCGACCGCCGCCGGGGCCATGCCCCAGATGTCGGTCAGGAAGGCAGCGGCGTCCGCCGCCCCCGGCAGCGCCAGTTCGATGCTGCGTAATTTCATTTTACGTCTCCGTGGGATAGGCCCGCGACCAGGATGCCGGCGATGGCGCAGGCTTCGTCGCAATCGCCGGTGTCGCCGCTGATCCCGACGGCGCCCATCACCGCGCCTTCCACGTCACGGATCAGGACGCCGCCGGGGGACAAAGCGAGCCGACCGCCGGTGGCGGCGACGACGCTCTGAAAGAAAACCGGGTTAGAGGCGGCGCGGGTGGCGATAACGCGCGTATCCGCCCCCATACCGAGCGCGCCTGCCGCCTTGGCCTTCGCGATGTCGAACCGGAACAGGCTCGCACCATCCTCGCGGACAGTCGCAACCGGGTGCGCGCCGGCGTCCAGCACGACCACAGCGAGCGGCTGGGCGCCATCGGCGCGCGCCTGGTCCAGCGCGGCGTCGATGATCGCGCGGGCCTGGGTAAGGGTGAGACTCATGCGGCGATCTCCTGATGGGCATGGCCGGCGATCAGCGCGTCGCGGCGGGCGATGAGGTCGACGGGTTTGCCGGTGCCGAAGACATAATGGTCGGGACGGATCAGCACGGCGTCGGCCTGGCGATCGGCCAGCCAAGCGACGATCGCACCGTTGTCGTCCAGATCAGCCAGATCGATAACGGTGACGTCGCCGCTCTCGACCAGCGTGCGGGTGAAGAGACGCCAGCCGCCGCCGGTGACATCATCGAGCAGCCGGTCGCCGACGCGCGGCTGGATGAAGCGTTCCCCCGCACCCGCCGTCTCGGTGGCGACGATGCAACTGGATATCGCTGGGATCAGGTCGGCGGCGGTACCATGCTGCGCGCGCTTGGCCGCTTCGCGCATTTGCGCGTCACGCTCCGCTGCCGCCTGCGGGTCCAACATGCAGATGTAGCGGCCCGCGCCCACAGCGGCTGAGATGACGGCGCGGACATGGGGATCGCGTTCGAGCTGATAACTCTCGAGCAGCGTGTCGTTCGCGCCGCCCTTCAGCACCAGCTCCAGCTTCCACGCCAGATTGGCGACATCGCGCAGGCCATGGCACATGCCTTGCCCAAAAAAGGGCGGCGTCTGGTGCGCGGCATCGCCGGCGAGGAAGACGCCGCCGATCCGCCACCGCTCGGCGATCAGGCCGTGGAAGCGGTAGGTCGCCGCGCGCACGATCCTGTGCGGAACCCCGGAGAGATAGGGTTCGACAAGGGCTGCGACCGCATCCGGTTCCATCATGGCCTGGTCATCTTCGCCGGGCAGCAGCATGAATTCCCAACGGCGATGATTGCCGCGCCCCGGCACGATCGTCGCCGGGCGCTTAGGATCGCACATCATCACCGACAGCTTTTGCAGGTCAGCGCCGTCCGGCACGCCCCACAGGTCGGGGAAGCGCACCGGCCCATCGACCTCTGCATCGACCACCAGCCAGGGCTCTTCGAAATCGAGGTCGTCCAGGCGCACGCCCAGCGCCTTGCGCACCGCGCTGCGCGATCCGTCGCACGCGATGACATAGCGGGCCTGCTCCGTCCGCCCCTCGGAAAGCCGCAGCGTGACGCCGTTTTCGTCCTGCTCCAGCCCTTCAAATGCGACGCCGAGTTGGACAGTTATATTGGGATAATCGGCCAGCGCGTCGCGCAGGTGATCCTCCAGTTCGGGCTGGTAGAAGAAATAGTCGTTCGACCAGCTGAACGGCCGCGCCCGGCCGACGGTGCCCATGTAGCGGATGACGCCATGGTCGGCGCCGACATGGAGATGCCCTTCGGTGTCGCGCATGTTCCCCGCGACACGATCGATCACGCCGGCCGACTGGAACAGGCGCATCATTTCATGGTCCAGATGGACCGCGCGGGGCAGCGGATACGGGTTCGCCTCCTGCTCGATCACCAGGATCGAGAGGCCGGATTTGCCAAGGAGATTGGCCGCAAAGGCCCCTACCGGCCCGCAGCCGATGATCGCAACGTCGAACATGGTGGCGTCTTTCCGGTCAGGCGGTCACGGGCTGCGCTGCGGGGGATTTGTGCATCCGACCGCCCAGCATGATCATCTTTATATTATTGGCGTCCTGCAGGATGCGGACATCCTGGGTCGGGTCACCGTCGATCAATAGCAGGTCGGCCAGATAGCCGGCCTTCACCTGTCCAACTTGCTGTCCCATCAGCTGCCCACCCAACATCGTCGCGGCGCTCAACGCCTCTGCCGGGGTGAAGCCATAAAGGCAAACGAAATGCTCCAGGTCGCGGGCATTGCGACCATGGGGGTTGAAGGGGAAACCATAGTCGCCGCCCGGCAGGATGCGCACGCCGCGCGCCTTGAGCTTGGGGACAAGCGCTTTTTCCAGTTCCAGCCGCTCGGCCGCGCTCGCCTTCATGGAAGACATGTTGACGTGAGGGGGCGGCGATGCTTCCAGTGCGGCAACCGAGACGCCGGGGCCGGGGGCGTAGAAAATCTCGTCCTTCTTCGCCGCCATCGCGTCGATCGCGGCATCGTCGGCGAAGGAGCAATGATAGAGGATGCGCGCACCCGCTTCGAGCGCGAGTTCGATCGCACGGGGCGAATAGGCGTGGGTAGCGATCCACAGGCCCTCTTCCCTGGCCGCTTCGCCCGCCGCCAGCATTTCCTCGTCGGTGTAGAGAATATCCCCTGACGATCCGGGCTTCAGCGCGTCTTCGCCGGAGATCACCAGCTTGAGGGACTTCACCCCTTCCGCCGCGCAATAGGCGACGAAGGCGCGCATGGCGTCGGGACCGCGGCCGTTGAATACGTCGCCGGTTTCAACGCCCTCCTCGCCTTCGGGGCTACGCTCCAGCGTCGAAGGGATAAGGCGTGGTCCGGGGGTTTCGCCTGCTTCGATCGCGCGGGCCAGTTCGGGTTCGATCTGGTCGCCCAGCGCACCGGCCGAATAGAGGCTGGTATAGCCATGGTCGAGGAGCACGCGGGCATTGCGCCAGGCGGCGACCTTCAACTCTTCGGGCGGCAGGATGAACTGGTGGTAGATTTTCTCGACCGAGCTGCCCCAGGTCAGATGGGTGTGGGAATCGATCATGCCGGGCATCAGCGTGCCGCTCTGACCATCGATCACATGGTCCGCTTCGACCGCGGCGATGGCGGCTGCGTCATGCAGGACGGCGGCGATCCTGTCGCCTTCCACGACCACCGCTCCGGCGACCGGGGCGCTGCCCGTCCCGTCGAAAATGGCGATGTTGCGGATGATGTGCCGCACGATGGTCTCTCCCGAAAGCTCTTGTTGGGGCAGCTTATGCGCCGCCAAAGCCCCAAAGAAAAATAATGATTTTTCCGCACATCATAGCTTGGAGCTATGGATTAGCACATCGAGCAGCGCCTCGCCCAGTCGCGACAGCCGCCCGCCCGCCAGCATCCGCACGCCGATGCTGCGCGGAAAAGCGGCCTCCTCGATCGTGATGGCGCGTAGCACGCCGATCGACAGCTCCGCCGACGCCACCTGCATCGGCAATATGGTCACGCGCTGGCTGCCCCGGACCATCGCCTTGGTCGTGAGCAGGGAGTCGCAACGAATGATATCTTGCGGCACCGGAATGTCGGCGGCCATGAACAGCGCGTCGACCTGACGACGGAAGGCGCCGCGCGCTTCGGGCAAGACCCAGCGCATCAGCGCAGTGTCACGCAAGGACAGGCTGGCAGGCAGATGGTCATTCTGCTTACCCACGATCAGGGCGAAGGGATCGCGCGAAAAGGTGCGCTCCTCGATACCCTCCGGCGGTTCGTCTAGGCCAGTGGTGACGAAGGCCAGTTCGATCTCGCCGCGATGGAGCATGGCGGCCAGGTCATGGTCTGGCCGTTCGACCACATGCAGCGCGAAACGGCCGATCTGCGCCTCCAGCCGCCGCACCGCATCGGGGAGCAGGCTTACCAGCGCGCCGGGGGTGCCGCCTATGCGAAGCGGCCCGGTGATGCCCCGGCTGGCGAGTTGCACCTCCGCCTGCACGTCCGCCAGCAGGCTGTCCATCGCTTCGGCGCGGCGCAGCAGCGCCTGCCCTTCGGGCGTGAGCAGGATGCCGCTGCGCGAGCGTTCGAACAGCGAGACGCCCAGCGATTGTTCCAGTTGGGCGATGGCGTTCGATACGGACGGTTGCGAGATGTTAAGCGCCCGCGCGCCGCCGCTTATGCTGTTGGCGCGGCATACCGCCAGGAATGTGCGGATAGCGCGCGGATCGATCATGCGGCGCCTCCGCCGATGATGGCGGCATAGGCGGCGGGATCGACATTGCTGCCGGACAGGACAATGACGGTGGCGCCGTCGCAGGGCGGCGCAAGATCGCTCAGCATCGCCGCCAGTGCGACCGCGCCGCCTGGCTCGACCACTAGCTTAAGCGCGGCAAAGGCGAAGCGCATCGCATCGCGCACCTGATCGTCGCTGACGACAAGGCCGCCCGACAGCAGCGCCTGGTTGATGGGGAAGGTCATCGCGCCGGGACTGGGCGACATCAGCGCGTCGCAAATGCTGCGCGCATCAGGCGCGATGCTTTCGCGGATGCCGCTGGCGAGCGAGCGGGCGGTGTCATCGAAGCCGGCTGGTTCGACGGCGTAGAGGGCGATTGCGGGCGCGCGCGCTTTGACTGCCGTCGCAATGCCCGCCGTGAGGCCGCCGCCACCGCAACAAACGAGGATCTGGCCAGGGGTGACGCCCGCCTCTGCCGCTTGGTCTAGGATTTCAAGACCGGCCGTCCCCTGCCCTGCGATGATGAAAGGATCGTCGAAGGACGGCACCAGCGTCGCCCCGCGATCCTGCGCCAGCGCAGTCGCGATCTCCTCACGGCTCTCAGTGTGCCGGTCATAGGTGACGATCCCCGCCCCCAGCGCACGAGTGTTGGCCAGTTTGATCGCGGGCGCGTCGGCGGGCATCACGATGGTCGCCGGCATGGCGAGCAGTTGCGCCGCTGCAGCCACGCCCTGCGCGTGATTGCCCGACGACCAGGCGACGACGCCCGCCGTCCGCTGCTGCGCATCGAGGCGTGCGAGGCGGTTGTATGCGCCGCGGAACTTGAAAGATCCGGTGCGCTGCACCCCTTCGAACTTGATGAGGACGCGACGGCCGACCCGATCATTCAGCGCGTGATTTTCCAAGAGCGGCGTGCGCACCGCCGCCGGGGCGATGATCCGGGCGGCGTCGATAATGTCGTCGATCGTGATGGCGGGGGGTGGGTTCATGCGCTGCTCCTGCTTTGGCCCATGGCTGTAGCCGCGGGCCGGATCAGGGAGAAGCGCCAACCTTGCGCCTGTGGACTTAAGGCGTCTTGCCATCCTGGGCGAACCAGCTTTCCGGCGCCTTATCGGACCGAGGCCAGATTTCGTCCAGCGTCGCGGGATCGTAAAGGCGGCCATTTTTCATCACCGCGCCGATCTTCATGGCGTTGGCGATGTCGGCCAGCGGATCGGCGTCCAGGATCAAAAGGTCGGCGAACTTGCCCGGTTCCAGGCTGCCGACATCGGCGCTATGGCCGATGACTTCGGCCGATCCGATGGTCGCCGCCTTCAGCGTTTCCATCGGGGTCGCGCCGCCAGCCGCGAAGGCCTGCATTTCCCACTGATAGCCCAGCCCCTGCATTTCGCCATGGCTGCCGATGCCGACCAGACCGCCCGCCCGCTGGATCGCGACCGCATCGGCCGCGATCGACTGCCAGCTTTGCGCTTCGGGCGGCATCCAGTGGCGGTTGCGCAATTTTTCGCTGACGATGCCGGACGGCACGAAATGCGTCCATTTCGCGTCATCCTGCGGCCGTTTGTTGATGATGAAGTCGAACAACGCAGGCGTCGTGCCATAGGCGACCGAGACGGTGGGCGTATAGCTGGTGCGGCTTTGCGCGAAGAGGCGCACGACATCCTCGCGCAGCGGCGACACCGGGATGCTATGTTCATTGCCCGAAAAGCCGTCGATCGCATGGGTCAGGTTCAGCACCATGTCGCTGGCGCCCTCAGTCGTGGGCATCATGCCCAGATCCTTCGCCGCCTCGACCATATATTGGCGCTGGGCGCGGTCGCCGATCATATAGCTTTTGATGTTGCGCGTACGATAATGGTCGCGATAGCGGGTGAGAACGTCGACCGCATCCTGCTTGCTGCGGATTTGCGCATTCACGAACACGCCAGGCCCGGTCGACCAGGCGCGCGGCCCGCGCATCATGCCGGCGTCGATCATGTCCTGATAGGCGAAGACGTCGGGGGTGAAGGGCTGAACATCCAGGCCCGACGTGACGCCGAAGGCGAGGTTCGCGGCGAAGTCCCAATGGCCGCGTTCCTGAATGGCGCGGCGGATTTCGAACCAGTGGGCATGAGTATCGACAAAGCCGGGCACGACATATTTGCCGGTTAGGTCGCGGATGGTTGCGCCTGCGGGGACAGAGAGCGAACCGGACGGGCCAACCGCGACGATGCGGTTATCGGTGACGAGGATGTCCGCGTTGGCGATGGCATCCTGCCCGCCCGCCATCGGCATCACGGTCGCGCCGCGGAGCAGGATGCTGCCATGGGGGACGTCGCGTGGCAGTTCGACCGGCAGCGCAAAACTCTCCGCAGCCGCTTCGCCATTGCCGGCCAGCGCCTGCGCGGTCGGCAGGCGGCGGAAGGTCGAGCCGACCGACCAGGTAAGGGTGGAGCCCTTGTCCGCCCAGTCGGTGAAGTCGGCTCCGATCCGGGTCACTTTGTAGCGCGCGACGCTGGCGGCGTTCAGGTCGATCGTCGGCGGCTCGCTGCCATTGGTTGGGGGCACGTCGATGAGATAGATTTGGGCGAAGTATTTGACGAGCGCATGGCGGCCGTCCGGGCTGAGCCGCACTTCGTCCACCGGCGCGGGGTCGGGGAAATATTGGCCAAGGCCCGGCGCCACGACCCGCAATTCGACCTGCGGATCGCCGCCCGACAACGGCACCGAACTGACGCCTGACCCGCTATAGAAAAGCAGCCGTCCGTCAGCGGCGAAATGCGGCAGGCGCGCGCCCATGGCGTGGGTGACGAGGCGCGCGGGGCCACCCTGCGCCGCCATCGCTACTATGTCGGTGGGGCGGGCCGGGTCGATTTCGGACACGGCGCGTAAGCGGTCATAATGATTGGCGCGCAGGGCGACGACGCCCTTGCCGTCGGGCGTGAAGACAGGCTGGGTGTAGAAAGCCGGGAACCGGGTCAGTTTCCGGGGCGTGCCGCCCCCTGCCGCAACGGTCCAGACATGGCCGCCGTCCTGCGCCGTCCAGGTGACATAGACCAAGGTTTTGCCGTCCGGCGACCAGGCGGGCTGGAACGCGTCCTGTGCGATGATCCGCCTGGGCGTTGCGCCGGGTGCGAGGCTTTGCACATAGAGGCCGCCCAGCGCGGTAAAGGCGACGCTCTTTCCATCGGGCGACTGGCGGGGGGCCTGCACCACGCGAACGCGGACCGGGCCTTCCTCCTCCTTCTGCGCCACGCGGGTCAGCGGGCCGAGGCCGAGTTTCACTGGCGCGGTGAAGGGGATGTCCGTGCGGGCACCGCTGGCGATTTCGAGCCGGGCGAGCTTGCCGCCCACGCTCATCAACAGCGCCTTGTCGCCAGGCATGAAGCTGAATCGCGGCAACAGGTCGGCATAATAGCCCCCATCCTGCCCGTCCCGGTCGATCGGGAAGGCGATCCACTTGTCCTCGCCCGTCTCCAGATCGCGCAGGCGCAGGCCGTCCTTCATCCCGTTCCGGCTGGCATAGGCGAGCAGCCGGCCGTCATGCGACAGCGCCGGGCGCATCGCGCCGCCGGCCGACTGGATGATGGTTTCTTCTACGCCGGTCTTGAGGTCGCGGCGTGCGATCGACCAGTTGGGCAAGTCGTTTTCGGTCCAGGTATGGCCGCGTTTGGTCGCGTAATAGAGGGTGCGGCCGTCCGGCGCGTGAACCGCGCCCATCGCGTTCAGCCTCCCATCCCAATTGTCGGGCGATCCGGCCTTGGTGATCTGGATGCCGGTGCCGCCGTCCTTGTCATATAGGAAGAGTTCGAAGGCGAGGATCGAATGAACGGTGCGCGACACGGTGACGAAGCGGCCGTCCGGCGACCAGGCGGGCGAGGTGTAGATGGCAACGCTGCTGTCGTGCGAGAGTTGCTTGAGGCCAGTGCCGTCGGCGTTGGCGATCCACAGGTTCGTGACGCCCGACCGGTCGGAGGTGAAGGCAAACTGCTTGCCGTCGGGCGAGAAGACCGGGTTGCGCTCGAACGCCATGCCGCTGAGCACCGGCCGCGCCGTGCCGCCGGCGGCGTCCAGCGCATAGATGTCGCCGAGCAGGTCGAATAGGATCGTCTTGCCGTCCGGCGCCATGTCCGGCTGCATCCAGGTGCCTTCCTGCGCGTCATAGCTGAGCGTGCGGGTCGGCTGGAGACTGAGGCCGTCCTTGTCCTGCGCGTGAAGGGCGGGCGCAGCCAGAATGGCGGCGCCAAGCAGGAGGGAAGCGGCAAAACGCATGGCGGCCTTTCTGGCAGGTATGGGATGCAAAGAAAATGGGGCCGCCTGCCCTGTGGCAAGCGGCCCCATCGAACGGCTTAGAGGCTCCAGTCGGCGCGGATGCCGATGGTGCGGGGACGGATGATCGACCCCTGCGGCGTAAAGGCGTCGTTGGCGAAGGGCGCATTCAGCACGCCATATTTGTCGAACAGATTGTTCACGAACGCCATCAAGCGGACCTTTTCACCCCGACCCACCGAAGCCCGCAGGTCGAAGACGTTAAAGTCGCCGCGGCGCGACACATCGTCGAAGCTGGTCGGCGCCGACGACAAATAGCGATGCGCGATGTCAAAGGTCGGCGCGCCGGATAGGTCCGCGAAGGTCAAGGTCAGATTGTTGGCCACCGACCATTTGGACGAACCGGGCAGCGTCGTCCCCCTGGGATAACCACCCAGCCCTGCCGCATCAAAGGGGTAAGGCAGGAATTCGGTGATCTTGGCGTCCTGATAGGTCACGTTGGTGGTGAAGCGCACCATGCGGTTCAGGTTGACCGTGCCGGAAAATTCAACGCCCTTGATCCGTGCGCCGCCGGCGTTGACGACATAGGAGAAGTAGGACGGCGCCGGGCCGAAGAGGCGGGCCTGGATATTGTCCCAGTCGATCTGGAAACCGGTGAGGTCGATGGCGAAGCGGCCGTCGGGCGTCTGCGCCTTGATGCCTGCTTCGTAATTCTTGACCGTGTCGCTTTCATAGGAGGCGGGGATGGTCGGCAGCAGGCCGGCATTGGGGTTGATGCCGCCGACGCGGAAGCCTTCCGAATAAGTCGCATAGGCCATCACGTCCTTGGTCGGGCGGAAGGCGACCGTCACCTTGGGGGTGAAGCCGTCTTCCTTCTGGTTGACGCTGCCGCTGCTGTCGGTCGGCGTATAGCCGCCGGGATAGCCGCCCAGCGCGCCGGCCTGGTTCAGCACGTCGGCCTTGGCGGTGGTGTCGAAATAGCGGCCGCCCACGGTGATCTCGAACTGTTCGATCGGCTTGAACGACAGCTCACCGAACACGCCGAAATCCTCGTTCGTGCTGTTGGTATAATAGCCGTAGAGGCGATCGCCCGGCGTCAGCTGCGCGCCGCTAAAGCCGCCGAACAAGCCGGGATTGGCGTCGATGAAATCCGCCGCGCCCGCCTGGATGATCTGGTCGTAGCTGGTCTTCTTGGCCTGCATGTAGCTGACGCCGACCAGCCATTTGAACGGCCCTTCGCCGGCCGAAGCCAAGCGCGCCTCCACCGTCTTGATAAGCGCGTCGGCATCGCCCAGCGAATAGGCCGCGCCGTCGCCGGTCGTGACGCCGGTCACATAGGGAGAGGGATAGGAAAAGACGGTGGTATTGTTCTTCTTGGTGACCGACCCCAGCACCGTAAGGTTGGCGATGTCGCCGACTTCCTGATCGAGGCGCAGGCTGCTCATCCAGAAATCGGTTTCCTGCGTTTCGGCGCGCGGCAGGTTGCGGACATAGGGGTTGGGCAGATCGAGATAGGTCTGGTCGTCGAGTTTGCTGTCCTGATAGTTGGACAGGAAGGTGACCTTGGTCGTCTCACCCAGATGCGCGACGATCGATCCGCGAAGACCCCGGCTGCGGAAATCGTTGGAACCGTTCACGCCGATGCCCGGATTGTCGAGATAGCCGGCGTCCGACCGCTGGAACGCGACCAGGCGCAGGGCGAGTTGATCCTGCACCAATGGAATGTTGATCATCGCCTTGGCCGCATAGTTGAGTTCGCCGCTGGCGTTCTTCGTCGTACCGATCAGGCCGGACGCGGCGGCATCGATCTTGCTGGCGTCGGCGACATTGGCAACATAATTGACCAGGCCGCCCAACGTGGACGAACCGAACAGCGTGCCCTGGGGACCGCGCAGCACTTCGACGCGCTGCAGGTCGAACGTGTCGATGTCGGGGATGCCGATCGGGAAGCCCGGCTCCACGATGGGGACTTCGTTGAGATAATAGCCGACCGTGGTCTGGCCCTGCTCATGATAGGTGGTGGCCGCGACGCCGCGGATGACGACTTCGGAAATGCCGGGCTGATAGTCGTTGAAGACGACGCCGGGCAGGCGCGTGATATAGTCCGACAGGCTGTTGGCGTTCATCGCCTTGAGCTGTTCGCCGGTTACCGCGCTGATCGGCATCGCGACCTGACGGATATCCTCGTCACGCTTCCCAGCCGTTACGATGATGGCGTCGCTGTCCTCGGCGGGCGCCTGCGCCAGGACGGGCGTGGCGAACAGGGTCGCGGCCGCCAATGCGGCGAAGCTTACCGACTTTATGGGCATAATCGTCTTCATGTCTTGTCCCCTAATGCTGGGACAGGCCGCCGTGTTCGGTCGCCCCGTCCCGTGATGAAATCGCGTCAGGCGCTGAACCGCTCAGTGCCGTTCACGATGGTCTTGAGTATCTTCGTCGCGCCGACCCTGGCCGGGTCGATGGCGAACGGGTCGGCGTCCATGACCACGAAGTCGGCCAGCATCCCCGGCGCGATCCGACCGAGGCGATCGTCCTGAAACCCGGCAAAGGCGTTGGTCGCGGTATAGGCGTGGAGCGCCTGGGCCATTGTCAGCTTTTGCTCCGGCAGCCAGCCGCCCGGATTGGCGCCGTCGATGGTCTGGCGCAGCACGGCGGCGGCTACCCCGGTCAGCGGATCGAGCGGGGCGACTGGCCAGTCGGAACCGAACGCGACCTTCGCGCCCGCATCCAGCAGCGACTTGAACGCATAAGTGCCCTTCAAGCGCTCCGCGCCGACGCGCTGGATCGCCCAGCGCCCGTCGTCGATGGCATGATAGGGCTGCATCGAGGCGATAACCTGCTGCTTTGCGAAGCGCAGGATCGCGGCGGGCGAAAGATGCTGGGCATGTTCGATGCGGAAACGGCGGTCGCGTGGGCCGTTTTTGGCAGTGGCGGCGGCGAAGATGTCGAGCGCCTCGTCATTCGCCCGGTCGCCGATGGCGTGGATGGTGATCTGGAAACCGGCGGCGTCGGCGTCATTGGTCCATTGCTGAACGTCGGCCAACTTGTGCAGCGGCATCCCGCTATTGCCCGGCGCGTCGTCATAGGGCTGGTAGAACATCGCGGTGCGTGATCCGAGCGAGCCGTCATATTGCAGCTTCAGCCCGCCCCAGCGCAGCCAATCATCGCCGCGCCCTTCGGCATCGACCAGCGCCTTGACCTTCGCCCAATCCTGCAACGGCAGGAAGGAATAGAAGCGCATGTCCGTCTCCCCCTTCGCCCGCAGGCGGCGCAGGGCGTCATGAGTCATCCAGTCCAGTTCGGTGGTATGCACCTGGGTCACGCCCTTCGACAGGCCGTGGGCGATGCCCTTGCGCACGGATGCTTCCCGGTCCGCGTCGGTGGGCGCGGGAATGGCGCGCTTGGCCAGGTCCATCGCCGCGTCTTTCAGGATGCCGGTGGGATTGCCGTCCTTGTCTCGCACAATGACGCCGCCGGGCACATCGGCCGTGTTGCGGTCGATCCCGGCGGCCTTCAGCGCGGCGCTGTTGAGGGCGAGCATGTGGAGATCGAGCCGCTGCACCGCGACCGGGGTGTCGGGCGTCACCGGGTCCATCCAACTGCGGTCCGGGAGTTCGCCGCCCCATAATTCCGCGTCCCAGCTGCCGCCCTGCACCCATTGGCCGGGCTTGAGGCTGCGGGCCGCTTCGCCGACGATCTGGGCGAACGCCTGCGGGCTTTTCGCCTCGCGCAGATTAGGTTGGGTGAGGAGGTCGGAGCCGATCAAGAAATGGGTATGGCAGTCGATGAAGCCGGGCATCACGAAGGCCCCGGCCAGATCGACGACGCGGGTGGCCTTGGTGACGTGCGCCTTGACCGCCGCGCTGCCCAGTGCCGCGATCCGGCCGCCGGCGAGGCCAATGGCGGACAGGGCTGGTGCGCCCTGCCCGGTCCAGACCATGGCGTTGACATAGGCGGTGTCGAGCGCCTGCCCCTTCGCCCAGCCGCGTGCCGACATCAGCGCCAGCGCGACGCCGCCCGCGCCCCCGGCCAGCAGATTGCGACGGCTGATGCTCATGCCTGTATCTCCTCTTCAAGCCGCTCCGCATTATAGAGCCGCATCCAATCGCGCAGCGGGCCGCGGGCCATGTTGCCCACGATCTGGTTGATGCTCGCCTGCGATTCGTCGCGGCCTAGCTTGAAGCGGCCGTCGATCGTGCGGACATGGGCGCGGAAGGCGATGATGTGGGGCAGCATGGCGGGCAAGCGCGCTTCGGCGTCGCTCACCTTCCATGGCGCGGCGCGGCCCTGCTCCATGCGGTCGGTCAGCCGCTCGATCGATTCGCGCGTTTCTTCAGGCACGAATGCGACATCGACATGGACAGTTGCAGCGGCATAATTCCAGGTCGGCACCCAGGTCGGATTATCGAGCAATTCCGGTGAGATATAGGCCTGCGGGCCGTTGACCAGAACCAAGGCCGCGGGTTGCGCGCGCAGTAGGGCGACCTGTGGGTTGGCGATCGCCATATGGCCGAACAAAGCGACCAGCGATCCATCCGCATCGCATTCCGCCAGCAGCGGCAGCGGGCTGGCCCCGAAGCCGGCCGCGCCTGCCGACACCAGCCAGCACAGCGGGTTCTGGTCGATCAGGGTGACGACATCGTCGGGGCTGCGTGGCGGATATTTCATGACGGTGACAATGAGTCGCAATGGACCAGCCAGAAACATCCAATTCCACAAAGTGGAGGGGTCCAAGACGATTTTTAGTCGCGCGTGCAATCCTGCAACGCCTGGAGCACGGCGCGGGCCTCGATTTCGTCCAGGCTGGCGAAGCCCAGACGCAGGCCGCGTTCGGCACTGTCGTCGGCGGCATAGCTGTGCGAGGACGCGAAGCTGAGGCCCAGATCAGGCGCGCGGGCCTCGATCCGGTCGAGCGCGGCGAGATCGCGGAAACGCAGCCAGAAGGCGAGGCCGCCGTCGGGGATGCGATAATCGATCAGGTCGCCCAGCGTCGCGTCCAGGCTGCGGGCGAAAGCATCGCGCCGGGCAGAGTAAATCTGCGCGGTCTTGCGGATGTGGCGGCGCACCTCCCCGCTTTGCAGCAGGTGGGCGGCGACCAGTTCGGTGATGCTGTTGCCCATGCCGTCGATCAGCGAAATCTGATAGGCGAGCGCGTCGATCACCTGCGGCGCGGCGGCGATGTAACCGATGCGCAGGGCCGGCACGAGCAGCTTCGACATCGACCCGGCATAGATGACCCGCGCATGCGCATAGCTGGCCATGGGCAGCAATGGTTGCGCGCCGAAATGAAATTCATGGTCGTAATCATCCTCGATCACTGCAAACCCAAATTGCCGGGCCAGTTCGAGCAGGCGCAGCCGTCGATCCGGTCGCATCGATACAGTGGTCGGGAATTGATGGTGCGGCGTGACGAAGATCGCGCGCACGCGATGCTTGCGGCAGGCGCGCTCGACATCGGCGACATCCACGCCATCTTCGTCCAGCCCGACGGTCACGATCTTCGCCCCGCAGGCGCGGAAGGCGGCAACCGCGGGTTCGTAGGTCAATCGCTCGACCAGCACCGCGTCGCCCGGCCGGATCAGGATGCGCGCGGTCAGGAACACGCCCATCTGGCTGCCGCGGGTGATGCAGATATGGTCGGCGCTGACCATCAGGCCGCGTTGACGCCGCAGCATGTCGGCGATTTCCCGGCGTAGCGGGAGCCCCCCGCGCGGATCGCGATAGGACAGGCTGTTGGTGCGCGCGGCGTCCTCCGCCGCCTTGCGATAGGCGCGGGGCAACAGGTCGGCGGGGAGCAGGCGGCCGTCCGGCACGCCTTCGTCCAGCTTGCGCCAATGGCCCACGGGAATAGCGATCGGGCGGCCGAGCGCGGCCAGGAAAGGATATTCGGTTTCGTCCGCCGCGATCGCCGGGGCCGGGGGCAGATGCGCGGCGGTCGCCGATTCGCTGCGCGGCAGCGAGGTCGATACCCGCGTGCCCCGCGTGCCGGCGCTGGCCAGCCAGCCCTGGGCGATCAATTCCTCATAGGCGGTGACGATGGTCTTGCGATTGACATCCAGCGCGTCGGCCAGTTCGCGGCTGCTGGGCAGATAGTCCCCCGGCAGCAGGCGTCCACGCTCGATCTCATGGATCAGGCCATGGGCGATCTGCATGTAGCGCGGATTGTCCGGCGCGATTTCGACGCGTTCCTTCAGCAGAAGGGTCCAAGGGCGCAACATCGGCCGTATCATGACGGGGCCGGCGGCAAAAATCCACCATGTTGCTTGAAACTCTATGGAAACTGGCTGGGGCGGCAGGATTCGAACCTGCGAATGGCGGCATCAAAAGCCGCTGCCTTACCACTTGGCGACGCCCCAGCAGGGCCGATCATATCGGCGCGGACCGCCATATAACGTGTCATCGGCGAAAGGAAAGCCTAGTCATGCGCATTTCGTGACGCCACTATGCGCTTTGTCTCTTTGCCGGATCACACCCTTTCATGTCGGTTTCCAGTTCCCCCGCCTCGCCCGCGCCTATCTCCCCCGCCTCCCCCCTCTTCCTGCGCGAGGACGAGATCAGGCGCGGTATCGAGATGCTCTATTTCGGCTATTCCGCGCTCACGCGATCGATCGACGAAAGCCTGTCGGCGCAGGGGCTTGGCCGGGCGCATCATCGCGCGCTCTACTTCATTTCGCGTCAGCCCGACCTGACGGTCAAGGATTTGCTGCGGCTGTTGGCGATCACCAAGCAATCGTTGGGCCGGGTTCTGAGCGACCTGGTGGAGCGTGGCTATATCGAGACGCGGGCGGGCGCGAGCGATCGCCGGCAGAAGCTGCTGCGGCTCAGCCCGGCGGGCAAGGCGCTGGAGGCGGAACTGTTCCGCGCGCTGCGCGAAAAGATGGCGACCGCCTATGCCCAGGCCGGACAGGGATCGGTCACCGGATTCTGGCGCGTGCTGGAGGGGCTGATCCCCGAAGCCGACCGGTCGATGGTGTTCGGCCTGCGCGGGGGATAGTTTCGGCCGGCGAAACCTTCTGCCGCTTCCTGCGCTTATCTCGCTCCATTCACTGGCAAGAGGAGCCACAATGCGCACGTCCCTTATCGCTGCAGCAGCGCTGCTGACCATCACCGGCCTGTCCGCCTGCTCGGAAAAGGCGCAGGACAATGTCGAGAATGCCGGATCGGCGATCGGCGATGATGTCAGCAATGCCGTAGATCGCGCCGGCGCGAAGATCGACAATGGCCTGGACGATGCCGGCCGCGCGATCGACAATGGCACGGCCAAGATCGGGGCCGCGACGGACGAGGCCGCGGCCGACGCCAAGCGCGAAGCGGGCGAAGCGAAGCGCGATGTCGGCGCATCGCTGGAGAGGACGGGCAGCGACCTGCGCAACGAGTAAGGCGAGTCTGGGGGTCTTGACCTCCACACGCTACGTCACGAACGAACCGCGCCGATCCTGATGTGAGAAACGACGGAGGTCGGCGCGGCTTGACTGCGCAATGTGGCACTCATAGCGCCGTGCGCGCTGTGCTGAACAATGTCCCCTCCCATACGGCCGCCCCAAGTAGCCTGATGATCGGTCGCCCCGAACTCGCGCTGATCGGGGTGACGATCCTGTGGGGCGGCACCTTCCTGATCGTGCATCAGGCTATGCGCGAAACCGGGCCGCTCTTCTTCGTCGGGCTGCGCTTTGCGACCGCCGCGCTGCTGACGCTGCCGCTTGCGCTACCGGTGTTGCGTGGGTTGACCCGGCGCGAACTGGTGGCGGGGCTGGTGATCGGCTTGGGGATTTTCGTGGGCTATTCGCTCCAGACCTGGGGTTTGCAGACGATCAGCAGCAGCACGTCGGCGTTCATCACCGCCGCTTATGTGCCGCTGGTGCCGATATTGCAGTGGGTGATCCTGCGGCGGCGGCCAAGGCTGGCGAGTTGGGCCGGGGTCGCGCTGGCCTTTATCGGGCTTCTGCTGATCGCCGCGCCCAAGGATGGGCTGGCGCTGGGGACCGGCGAGGTGCTGACCTTGCTCAGCACGGTAGCGATCGCGCTTGAGATCATCTTCATCAGCCTGTGGGCGGGCCAAGTGAACGTCGCGCGGGTGACAGTGGTGCAGTTGGCGGTGACCGCCCTGCTCGCTTTCGCCTGCATGGGACCGGCGGGCGAGAGCGTGCCGCCCTTTTCCTGGTGGGTCGTGCTGAGCGCTTGCGGCCTGGGCGCGATGACGGCGTTGATCCAGTTGGTTATGAACTGGGCGCAGCGCACCGTTTCACCGACGCGGGCGACATTGATCTATGCTGGCGAGCCGGTCTGGGCAGGGATGATCGGCCGGATCGCGGGCGAGCGGCTGCCGCCGACGGCGCTGGTCGGCGGCCTGCTGATCGTGGCGGCGGTGGTGGTGAGCGAGATCAATTTTGGTCGGAAGACGGCGCGGCTGGAGCCGAGCGAAGGCGGGCTGCCTTAGCTATCGTCCGTTCGCTTCGAGCGCCGTCGTGAAGCGTTAGGGATGCGCAACGAACGGAGCCATTTTCGCTAGTCCCGCCGGAACACAGGGGCGCGTTTTTCGAAGAAGGCGGCGAAGGCTTCCTGGGCTTCGGGCGAGGTCAGGGTTTCGCGGAACAACTGCGCTTCCTCCTCGATCCGCGCGGCGAGCGCAGCGCGATCGCCCTTCATCAGCCGACGGGTGGCTGCCAGCGCCTGGGGCGGCTTGGCCATCAGCGCCGCCGCCTTGGCGCGGGCATGGTCGAGCAGGACGTCGGCGGGGACGATCGCGGTGATGAGGCCGGCGCGGTCGGCGCCGTCTGCGTCCATCGGTTCGCCCAGCAGCAGCATCGCCGCCGCCTTGGCATGGCCCATCATCGCAGGCGCGAGCAGGCTGGAGCCGGCTTCGGGCACGATGCCCAGATTGACGAAGGGCATGACGAAGCGGGCGTCGGGCGCGGCATAGACGAGGTCGCAGTGGAAAAGCATCGTCGTGCCGACGCCCACGGCCAGCCCCTGCACCGCGGCGACCAGCGGTTTGTCGAAGGCGGCGATGGCGCGAATGAAGTCGAAGGCGGCGGCGCCGCCCTCCGGCCCGGCGGTGAAGTCCTTCAGGTCGTTGCCCGCGCAGAAGGCGTCGCCCCGGCCCACGATCAGCACAGCGCCAATATCCGCGCGCGCCGATGCGTCCGCCAGCGCGGCGGTCATGGCGCGATACATGGTCGCGGTCAGCGCATTTTTCTTGTCCGGGCGGTCGATCTGAATTTCGATCACGCCTGCCTTGTCCACGATCTTGACGTCGTCGGTCATGGTGGGCTTCTCCTTGTGCTAGCCTAACTCGTCCTGGCCCAAGGCGAAGTTGTTGGCGCAATCCATGGCCGACGTCTATCCCCCTGCCGATCCTATCGCCAGACCGAAGTTGCTGATGACCCGACTGCGCCAAGCCCTGGACCCGTTTCTGCTGTTGCTGCTGACGACCGTCGCCCTAGCGTCCCTATTGCCGGCGCGGGGGGATGGCGCGCGCATCGCGGGGATCGTCGCGGACGCGGGGATCGTGCTGCTTTTTTTCCTGCATGGCGCCAAATTATCGCGCGAGGCGATCTGGAGCGGGGCGAAGGCGTGGAAATTACACCTGGCGACGCTGGGGACGACCTTTGTCGTCTTTCCGTTGCTGGGGCTGTTGATCGGGCGATTCGGTTTCGTGCCGCAGGATATGCGGGCGGGGCTGCTGTTCCTGGCGCTGCTGCCATCGACGGTGCAATCGTCGATCGCCTTCACCGCGATCGCGCGGGGCAATGTGGCGGCGGCGGTAGTCAGCGCCTCCTTCTCCAACCTGCTGGGCATATTCCTGACGCCATTGCTGGTCGCGCTGCTGATGCAACGGGGCGGTAGCGGGAGCCTCATTTCCCTGTCCTCGATCGAGGGGATCGTGCTGCAACTGCTGCTGCCCTTCATCGTGGGGCATCTGCTGCGGCCGTGGATCGGCGGCTTCGTGACGCGGCACAAGGCGATGCTGGGGCGGGTCGATCGCGGATCGATATTGCTGGTGGTCTATGCCGCCTTTTCCGCCGCCGTGGTCGAAGGGCTGTGGTCCAGGGTGTCGAGCCAAGAACTGCTGATACTGGCGGGGCTGTGCGTTGCGATGCTGATCGTCGTACTGCTGTTCACGTTCGCGCTGGGGCGGATGCTCGGCCTGTCGCGGGAAGATGCGATCGTGCTGCAATTTTGCGGATCGAAGAAGAGCCTGGCGTCGGGCGTGCCGATCGCGGGCGTGTTGTTCCCGGCGGCGGCGGTCGGGCCGATCCTGCTGCCGATCATGATCTTCCACCAGATCCAGCTCATGGCCTGCGCCATGCTGGCGCGGCGCTACGGGGCGCAGGCGGATGCCAAAAGAGACGACGAACTGGACAGTTGAATCGATTTGGTGAATCGATTTGCGATGGTGTTCGGCCGCATTCCATTATACAATCGTAAAATTATTACTTTACGCTAGGGAATGCTGACGAAGTGGCGGGGCAGATCGACAGGATGGCGGACCCGGACGCCGGGTGGAGCCTGCCCGCCTGGACCTATAGCGATTCCGAGTTTTTCGCGGCCGAAGTGGAGCGAATCTTCCGCCCGGCCTGGCAGATCGTCTGTCACCAGAGCGACATCTCCGCGCCCGGCGATTTTCATACGTTGGATTATATCGGCGAAAGCGTGATCGTGATGCGCGGCGAGGATGGGGCGGTGCGGGCCTTCATCAATGTATGCCGCCATCGTGGGGCGCGGATCGTGGATGCCTCCAGCGGGTGCGCGAAGAAGTTGGTCTGCCCCTATCATGGCTGGACTTATGAGACGGACGGGCGGCTGACCGGGGTGCCGATGAAGGCCAGCTATGGCGCGGCGTTCGCGATGACGAATCATGGGTTGGCACCGGTCGAGGTGGAAAGCTGGCAAGGTTTCCTGTTCGTGCGGCTGGCGAATGATGGCGGGCCGTCGGTGGCGCAGATGATGGCGCCCTATGTCGAGGAGGTCGCGCCCTATCGGTTCGAGGATGTGCGTGCGCTGGGGCGGGTGACGCTGCGGCCGCGCAGCGTCAACTGGAAGAATATCGGCGATAATTATTCGGACGGGCTGCATATCGCGGTGGCGCATCCGGGGTTGAAACGACTGATGGGCGATGGCTATGGCGTGGAAGCCTCCACCCATGCCGACAAGATGTGGGGGCCGATAGTAGGCCGGCCTTCGGCCAATCTGTCCGAGCGGGCCTATCAGCATTTCCTGCCCGACGTGCCACATCTGCCGCCTGAACGGCAGCGGCTGTGGACCTATTATAAGCTTTGGCCCAATTTCGCTTTCGACATCTATCCCGACCAGGTGGATTTCATGGCCTGGCTGCCGGTGTCGCCGACGCAGACGCTGATCCGCGAGATTAGCTACGCCCTGCCGGATGACCGCCGGGAAATGAGGGCGGCGCGCTATCTCAATTGGCGGATCAACCGGCAGGTCAATGCCGAGGATACGGCGCTGGTCGCGCGGGTGCAGGCGGGGATGGCGTCGGCCAGTTTCACCGTGGGGCCGCTCAGCGAGCAGGAAGTGGCGCTGCGGCATTTTTGCGGGCGGGTGCGCGATGTGATCCCGCAGGCGCGGCTGCATCGCGCGCCGGGGATGGGGTGGAGCGGCAGGATATGAGTGGCGCGCGGGTTTCTCGACTTCGCTCGAAACGAACGGATGTAGGAAGCATGTCATGACGAAATCCTACGACGCCGTCATCATCGGGGGTGGGCATAATGGGCTGGTCTGCGCCTTCTATCTAGCGCGGGCGGGCTATAAGGTCCGCATATTGGAGCGGCGCGCGGTCGTCGGCGGGGCGGCGGTGACGGAGGAATTCCATCCGGGGTTCCGCAACTCGACCGCCAGCTACACGGTCAGCCTGCTCAATCCCAAGGTCATCCGCGACATGCGGTTGGTGGACCACGGCTATCGCGTGATCGAGCGGCCGATCAGCAATTTCCTGCCGCAGGAGGACGGCGGTTACCTGAAGCTGGGTGGCGGGCTGGAGCGGACGCAGGCCGAGTTCGCCAAGTTCAGCGCGCAGGACGCGGCTGCCCTGCCCGCTTATTATGACGCGCTGGAGGTGGTGGCCGATGTGCTGCGCGACCTGGTGCTGAAAGCGCCGCCCAATGTCGGCGACGGGCTGAGCATGATCGTGGAGGCAGTCAAGCAGGGTCGGCGGGTCGCGGGACTGGGGATCGAGCAGCAGCGCGACGTGCTGGACCTGTTCACCAAGTCGGCACGCAGCTTCCTCGACTCATGGTTCGAGAGCGACGCGGTGAAAGCGGCGTTCGGTTTCGACGCGGTGGTGGGTAACTATGCCAGCCCGGATACGCCGGGCAGCGCCTATGTGCTGCTGCATCATGTGTTCGGCGAGGTGAACGGCAAGAAGGGCGCATGGGGCCATGCGGTGGGCGGCATGGGCACGATCACGCAGATCATGGCCAAGGTCGTAACCGCCATGGGGGTGGAGATCAGCCTGGAGACGCCGGTCGAGACGGTGCTGGTCGATGGCGCGCGCGCTGTCGGCGTGCGGCTGGAGAGCAGCGAAGCGGTGATGGGCGGGGCGGTGATCGCCAATGTCGGGCCGAAAGTACTGTATGAGCGGATGATGCAGCCGGGCGATCTGCCGACCGATTTCGTCAAACGGATCAAGGCGTTCAAGGCGGGGTCGGGCACGTTCCGCATGAATGTGGCGCTGGATGCCCTGCCCGACTTCACCTGCCTGCCCGGTGTGGGCGAGCATCATCAGTCGGGCATCATCATCGCGCCGACCTTGGACTATATGGATCGCGCCTTCATGGACGCGAAGCGCGACGGATGGTCGAAGGCGCCGATCGTGGAAATGCTGATCCCGTCCACGATCGATGACAGCTTGGCACCGGAGGGGTGCCATGTGGCGAGCCTGTTCTGCCAGCAATTCGCGCCGGAGCTGCCCGATGGCCGATCCTGGGACGAAGTGCGGGAGGCGGCGGCGGATGACATCATTGCGACGGTGGAGGCCGCGGCGCCGGGCTTCGCCAGGAGCGTGATCGCGCGGCAGATTCATTCGCCGCTCGACTTGGAGCGCAAGTTCGGGCTGGTCGGCGGGGACATCATGCATGGCAATCTGACGCTGGACCAGATGTGGGCGGCGCGGCCGGTGCTGGGCCATGGCGCGTATCGCGGGCCGGTGAAGGGGCTATATATGTGCGGCGCGGGGACTCATCCGGGCGGTGGCGTGACCGGCGCACCGGGGCATAATGCGGCACGCCAGGTGTTGAAGGATAAGGCGTTGTTTGGGAAATGGCGCGGGCGCGGGTAAGCGTCTTGCCCTCCCCCGCGCGCTTCCGTAAAGCACCGGTTCATGCCCGACATCTTCATACCCGACGCCACACCCGCGCTGACCGGCCAGGTGTTGTTTCCGCACAAGCATCTTCTGTCCATCGCGGACCTGAAGCCCTGGGAAATCCGCTTCCTGCTGGATGAAGCGGAGCATTGGGCGGAGGCGAACAAGGGCCGGGCGCGCAAGCATGACGGGCGGCTGGCGGGGATGACCCAGATCAACGCCTTTTTCGAGAATAGCACGCGCACTTTGTTGTCGTTCGAGATCGCCGGCAAGCGGCTGGGCGCGGACGTCGTCAACATGCACGCCGGCCAGTCCAGCGTGAAGAAGGGCGAGACGCTGATCGACACGGCGATGACGTTGAACGCGATGGCGGCCGACGTGATCGTGATCCGTCACGCCAGTTCGGGCGCGGTGCGGCTGATCGCGGACAAGGTGGACTGCCCGGTGTTGAACGCGGGCGATGGCTGGCATCAGCATCCCACGCAAGCGCTGCTCGATGCGCTGACGATCCGGCGGCGCAAGGGCGGGTTCGAGGGGCTGGTGGTCGCGATCTGCGGCGATGTGCTGCATAGCCGGGTGGCGCGGTCGAACATGCTGTGCCTGGCCGCGCTGGGCGCGCAGGTGCGCGCGGTGGCGCCGCCGACGCTGCTGCCGCCGGAGGTCGAGATGCTGGGGGCGACGCCCTTTACGAAGATGGAAGAGGGGCTGGAGGGGGCCGATGTCGTCATGATGCTGCGGTTGCAGAATGAGCGAATGGACGGGGCCTTCATTCCCTCCCCGCGCGAATATCATGCGCTCTACGGGCTGACGCCGGAGCGACTGGCCATCGCCAAGCCCGACGCGCTGGTGATGCATCCGGGGCCGATGAACCGGGGCGTGGAGATCAGCAGTTCGGTCGCCGATCATCCCGAGCGCTCGGCGATCACCGAGCAGGTGGCGATGGGCGTGGCGGTGCGGATGGCGTGCCTGGACGTGCTGACACGCGGGGCGCGCGGCGTGGAGGGATGGGCGTGAGCAAATTCCCCATGTCCGTTCGGGCTGAGCCTGTCGAAGCCCTGCCCTTCTCATGTGCGCAACGGTCAAAAGAAATTATGGCCCTTCGACAGGCTCAGGGCGAACGGGTTGGGAGCATAGCCCATGAGTAAGATCGCCATCATCAACGGCAGGCTGGCCGATCCGGCTGGCGATACGCTGACGCCGGGGGTCGTGTTGATCGAGGGCGACCGGATCGTCGCGGCGGGCGATGTCAGGGTGCCGGAGGATGCGCTGCGGATCGATGCGCAGGGGCTGGTGGTCGCGCCGGGCCTGATTGACCTCGGCGTCTTCGCGACCGACAAGCCGGCCTTTCATTTCGGCGGGATTACGCGCGCGGCGCTGATGCCCGACCAGCGCGCGCCGCTGGATGAGGTGGGCCTCATTCGCCAGGCGACGCGGGCGGGCAAGCCTGATTTCTGGGTGCATCCGATCGCGGCGGCGACGCGCGGGTTGCAGGGTCAGGAAATGGCCGAAATGGGCCTGATGCATATGGCGGGGGCGAAGGCAGTCGGCACCGGGCGGCAGTGGATCGCCGATTCAGGCGTGATGCTGCGGGTGCTATCCTATGCCAGCGGGCTGGGCCTGACGGTCATCGCCCATGCGGAGGATAGCGGGCTGACCGCCAAGGCGGTGGCGACCAGCGGCGAGACGGCGACGCGGCTGGGTCTGCCCCACGCCCCGGCCTGCGCCGAAGCCCTGGCCATCGCGCGCGACGTCATGCTGGCGCGCGAAACGGGCGCGGCGATCCATTTCCGGCTGGTGACGACCAAGGCGGGCTTCGACTGCATCCGCGCCGCCAAAGCGGAGGGTTTGAAAGTCACATGCGGCATCAGCCCGGCCTATCTTTATCTCAACGATCAGGCGGTGACGGATTTCCGCACTTTTGCGCGGCTTTCCCCGCCCCTGCGCGACGAGAGCGACCGGCAGGCGAGCCTGGCGGCGGTCGCCGACGGCACAGTGGACGTCATCACCTCCAGCCACGACCCGCGCGGACCGGAGGATAAGCGCCTGCCCTTTGCCGACGCTTCGCCCGGCATGGCTGGGGCGGAGACGCTGCTGGCGCTGTCTCTCAACCTGGTGCGCGACGGGCAGGTGACAATCAACCGGCTGATGACGTTGCTGTCGGCCAATCCGGCGAAGATATTGGGCGTCGATGCAGGCAGCTTTGCGGCGGGCAGCGCCGCTGACCTGATCTTCATCGATCCCGACGCGCCCTGGATCGTGGATTCGGCCAAGATGGCGGCGGCGGCGGGCAACACGCCATTCGACCGCCTGCCGGTGCAGGGCCGGGCACGGCGGATCATGAAGGGCGGTATGTTCCTTTAGGCAGCGGAGGGAACCCCCCGCCCCCTCGCGCGCTTGCCATGCTTGACCAGCAGGGGACGCGGATGACGCAGAGAGTGGCGCAGCAGGTGCATGTCGATGCGCCGTGGAAGATACCGCCGCGGGCGTGGTGGGAAATATTGAAGCGCGTCTATACCGCGCTGTCGGCCAATCATATCGGCCTGCTGGCGGCGGGCGTCGCCTATTATGCTTTTCTGTCGATCGCGCCGCTGCTGGCGGCGGTCGTGCTGACCTATGGCCTTGTCGGCGATCCCGCGATCGTCAGTCGGCATATGCAGGCCATCATCACTGTCGTGCCGGCCGACGCGGCCGGGCTGATTAACGACCAGTTGCTGGGCGTGGTCAGCACGCGCAAGCCCGCCATCGGGTTCGGCCTGCTGCTGGCGCTGGCGATCGCCGTCTATGGCGCGACGCGGGCGGCCTCGGCGATCATGGAGGCACTCAACATCGTCTATGGACAGAAGGAAGGGCGCAATATCTTCCGTTTCTATCGTACGTCGATGGGGATCACCTTTTCGGCCGTGCTGGTCGTGGTGGCGGGTGTGTTTACCGCGACGGTCATCGGGCTGTTGCAGGATTTCCTGACCAATTGGGGACCGGGCGTGCTGTTTGCGATCAAGGCGGCGACATGGATGTGCGCGGGGTTGCTGGCCAGCGTCATCTTCGGGCTGATCTACCGGTTCGGCCCCAATCGGCGCCATGCGCAATGGCAGTGGCTGACCGTGGGGTCGGTGTCGGCGACACTGTTCTGGCTGGTCGCGACGCTGGGCGTGTCCTTTTACGTGTCCACATTCGGCAATTATAATAAGACCTACGGATCGCTGGGCGCGGTGGTTGTGCTGCAATTATGGCTGTTCGTATCGGCCTATATCGTGCTGCTGGGCGCGCAGATCAACGCGGAAGCCGAGCGCCAGACCAGCGTCGACACCAGCGTCGCGCCACAGGACGCACAAGCCGCATAATCGCGCTTGCCCTCCCCGTCATGCCACGCTAAAGCGCCCTCCTTCGCTGGCCTGGCCAGTGCAGGAGTGTAGCTCAGTTGGTAGAGCGTCGGTCTCCAAAACCGAATGCCGTGGGTTCGAGTCCCTCCACTCCTGCCAAGCGAACTGGCCGCGAACCCTTGTATATGCAGGGGTTCGCGGCTAAGTGCGCCGGAGCGATTTCGCGGTGGCCGGAAACGGACGCCGGTTGAAAGCGCGGCCGAACAGGCCGGCGAATTTGGTCGCGGAGCACGTGGCCGCACCCCCGGACGCCAAACAGGGCGGGATCGGGAGGGCGGACTGTTGCTTCGCGATTTGGTGTTGGTTTAAGAAGTGAAGGCAGGCGATGGCGAAGGTTTCCCCCGGCGAATTCGTCAATCAGGTGCAGACCGAGGCGAAGAAGATCGTGTGGCCCACCGGCCGCGAAACCATGATGACGGGCGTGATGGTCGTCATCATGACGACGCTGCTGGGCCTGTTCTTCTTTGGGATCGACACCTTCTTCGGTGCGATCGTCCAGTGGTTGCTGGGCGTCGCGGCAGGGCAGGCCTGAGTTTCTGGTTGCCGCGATTTCCCGGAAATTGCTGGCCGGCCTGATTGGGATTTTGAAAGGGTAACATGGCGCGCTGGTACATCATCCACGCCTATTCGGGCTTCGAAAACAAGGTCAAGGAATCGATCCTGTCCGAAGCCGAGCGCATGGGCCTCTCCCAGCTGGTCGAACAGGTCGAAGTGCCTGTCGAAACGGTGACCGAGGTCAAGCGCGGCAAGAAGGTTCAGGTCGAGCGCAAGTTCATGCCCGGCTATGTCCTGGCAAAGCTGGCGATGAACGACGATATTTACCATCTGATCAAGAACACCCCCAAGGTGACGGGTTTTCTGGGATCGATGGGCAAGCCGCAGGCGATCAGCGAAACCGAAGCCGCGCGCTATTTTGGCGCACGCAAGGAAGCCGAAGCCGCGCCCAAGCACAAGGTCAGCGTCGATTACGAGATCGGCGACAGCGTCAAGGTGCTGGACGGCCCCTTCGCCAGCTTCAACGGCGTGGTCGAGGAACTGGATTTCGAAAAGAATCGGGTGAAGGTGTCGGTGTCGATTTTCGGTCGCGCCACCCCGGTCGAACTGGATTTCGAGCAGGTAGAACTGTCGAAGTGATTACGTCATCCCAGCGAAGGCTGGGATCGCGTGCCTCAAGCCGTTCCCTTGCGGCCTGAGATGCCAGCCTTCGCTGGCATGAAGACAAGGGAAGAAACGCGGGAGAAAGCTTCGGCTTTCGTTTGAACCGCTAAACTTGAACCGGGCGGATCGCTTGCGAACCGCCCAGCAACAGAGTGAGTGACAATGGCCAAGAAGATTACGGGCTATATCAAGCTCCAGGTGCCCGCTGGAGACGCCAAGCCTGCCCCGCCGATCGGCCCAGCCCTGGGTCAGCGCGGCGTGAACATCATGGAATTCTGCAAGGCGTTCAACGCGCAGACCGCCAATGTCGAGAAGGGCACGCCCCTGCCGACGATCATCACCGTCTATGCGGATCGCAGCTTCACCTTCACGATGAAGCAGCCGCCGGCCACCTTCCTGATCAAGAAGGCGATCAACCTGAAGTCGGGTTCCAAGGAACCGGGCAAGATCGTCGCCGGCAAGATCACCCGCGCCCAGCTCGCCGAAGTCGCGCAGGCCAAGATGGCCGATCTGAACGCGAACGACATCGACGCTGCAACGAAGATCATCGAAGGCTCCGCTCGCGCGATGGGCCTCGACGTGGTGGAGGGCTAAGACCATGGCAAAGCTGACCAAGAAGGCGAAGGCCCTGGCCACCGCGATTGACCGCGAAAAGCTGCACGGCGTCAACGAAGCGCTGGGCCTTATCAAGACCCACGCGACCGCCAAGTTCGACGAAAGCGTCGAAATCGCGATCAACCTGGGCGTCGACCCCCGTCACGCCGACCAGATGGTCCGTGGCGTTGTCACCCTGCCCGCCGGCACCGGCAAGGACGTTCGCGTCGCCGTGTTCGCCCGCAACGACAAGGCTCAGCAGGCGCTCGACGCCGGCGCCGACATCGTGGGCGCAGAAGACCTGCTGGAATCGATCCAGGCCGGCAACATCGATTTCCAGCGCGTTATTGCGACGCCGGACATGATGGGCCTGGTCGGACGCCTGGGTAAGGTGCTTGGCCCCAAGGGCCTGATGCCGAACCCGAAGCTGGGCACCGTGACGCCGAACGTCGCCGAAGCCGTGAAGGCCGCCAAGGGTGGTCAGATCGAATTCCGCGTCGAAAAGGCCGGCATTATCCATGCTGGTCTGGGCAAGTCGAGCTTCTCGGCCGAAGATCTGCGCAAGAATTTCGACGCATTCGTCGATGCGATCGTGAAAGCGAAGCCGACCGGTTCGAAGGGCAAATATGTCCGCAAGATCGCCCTGTCGTCTTCGATGGGTCCGGGCGTGAAGGTCGATGTGGCGGAAGTCGCCGCAGTCTGATCTTTATGCTATAGCGTTAAGGCAAGCCTCCTTCTGCGGGAACGCGGGAAGGAGGCTTTCCTGTTTGGGGAAGCCGTGAATCGGCGCTCCCCCAAAAGCCGTTCGGGCTGAGCCTGTCGAAGCCGCTTTCTTCTTTAAGCAAGAAGTGTGGCCGTTGGCTACGCCGACCTTCGGGTCGACAGGCTCAGGGCGAACGGAGGTTGGTTTACAACCTAGAATCAGGGCGTGTGACCTGCCGCCCTGGGCTCCTGCATTCGCAGGAGCACTGAAGGTCTTGTTGTATCCGTCGGAAGAAGGCGGGTCGCTTTATCCGATGGAAAACAAGAACATGGCATTTGACACTCTCCACCCTCTCCTCGCCCAGGCGCTGACCACCAAGGGCTATGAAGCGCTGACCCCTGTGCAGTCCGAAGTGACGCAGGAAGAGGCCTTCGGCCGCGACCTGATCGTGTCGGCGCAGACCGGTTCGGGCAAGACCGTCGCCTTCGGCCTGGCCATGGCCAGCGAATTGCTGGGCGACGCCGATCGGCTGCCCCCGCCCGCCTGGCCGTTGGCGCTGGTGATCGCGCCGACCCGTGAACTGGCGTTGCAGGTCAGCCGCGAGCTGGAATGGCTCTATGCCGGCGCTCGCGCCCGCATCGCCACCTGCGTCGGCGGCATGGATGCCGCCAAGGAACGCCGCGCCCTGGCGCAGGGCGCGCATATCGTGGTCGGCACGCCGGGCCGTTTGCGCGACCATCTGGAGCGTGGCGCACTGGACCTGTCGGCGCTCAAGACCGCCGTGCTGGACGAAGCCGACGAGATGCTCGACATGGGCTTCCGCGAGGACCTGGAAGGCATTCTCGACGCCACGCCCGATGGCCGCCGCACCTTGCTGTTTTCGGCCACCATGCCCAAGCCGATCGTACAGCTGGCCCGCCGTTACCAGAAGGACGCGTTCCAGATCACGTCGGCCGCAGGGGAACGCGGCCATGGCGACATCAGCTATCAGGCGATGACCGTCGCGCCTGCCGATATCGAAAACAGTGTGGTCAACCTGCTGCGCTATCATGAAGCGGAAACGGCCATGCTGTTCTGCGCCACGCGCGACAATGTCCGCCACCTGCATGCCAGCCTGACCGAGCGGGGCTTTGCCGTCGTGGCGCTGTCGGGCGAGCATAGCCAGAATGAGAGAAACCAAGCGTTGCAGGCGCTGCGCGACAAGCGGGCGCGGGTGTGCGTGGCGACCGATGTCGCCGCGCGCGGCATCGATCTGCCCTCGCTGACTCTGGTGGTGCATGTCGAACTGCCGCGCGACGCCGAGACGATGCAGCATCGGTCGGGTCGCACCGGGCGCGCGGGCAAGAAGGGGACGGCCGTGCTGATCGTGCCCTATCCGCGTCGCCGCCGCGTCGAATCGATGCTGAAGGGCGCTAAGATCCCGGTCGAATGGACGACCGCGCCGAGCAAGGAGGCGATCGCCGAGCAGGACGCCCAGCGGCTGCGCGCGCAATTGCTGGCGCCGGTGGAGCTGGAGGAGTCCGACTGGGCGCTGGGCGCCGAGTTGCTGGAAGCCAAGAGCGCCAAGGAAATCGCCGCGATGCTGGTAAAGAGCGCCCGGTCCGCCATGCCTGCGCCCGAAGAGTTGCTGGACGCCAGCGAAGCGCCGGCGCGCCGAGACGGGCCACGGCCGGGCTTTGAGGATACCCAGTGGTTCCGCATGAATATCGGCCGGACCCAGAATGCCGATCCGCGCTGGATTTTGCCACTGATCTGTCGCCGGGGCCATGTGTCGCGTGGCGACATCGGCGCGATCCGCATCACGGCGAACGAGACGATGTTCGAAATTCCCAAGGCGATTTCGGCCAAGTTCCTGGCCGCCGTGCGCCGGTCCGGTGAGGCCGGTGACGAGGGTGCGGACGTGATGTTCGACCCCGTCGATGGCGCACCGCGCGAGGAAGCGCGGGAAAATCGCCGCCAGCTGCGCCCGTCCAACGACGCCCGTCCCAACCGTAGTGGTCCGCCCCGTGGCGGTCCGGGCGCCGGGTCGCGCGGTGGCGCTGCGCCGCATAGCCCACGCCCGTTCAAGGGCGCAGGCGCAGGTGGCCCGCGCAAGGGGCCGCCCCGCAGCCGGGGTTAAATCCCTTTCGGACAGGTAGGAGCTTTCAGGGCCGTCAGTCATTGCATCCCGCATGACCGACGGCCCTTTGCTTATCCCCATATTGGGCGACCAGTTGACGCCCGACATCGCGTCGTTGCGCGCGGCTGACAAGGCGCGCAGCGTCGTGCTGATGATGGAGGTGGCGGACGAAACCAGCTATGTCCGCCATCACAAGGCCAAGATCGCCTTCATCCTGTCCGCCATGCGCCATCATGCCGATCGGTTGCGGGCGCTGGGCTGGACCGTCGAATATGTGACGCTGGACGATGCCGCCAATAGCGGCAGCTTCACCGGCGAGGTTGTTCGCGCCGTGGAGCGGCACCAGCCAGCCGCCATCCATGTCACCGAAGCCGGGGAATGGCGGGTGCAGGCGATGCTGGAGGCGTGGGAGACGCGCTTCGCCGTGCCGGTCGTCATCCATGAGGATGATCGTTTCCTCTGTTCCCATGCAGAGTTCGACACTTGGGCGGCGGCGCGCAAGCAGTTGCGGATGGAATATTTCTATCGCGACATGCGGCGCAAGACCGGCCTGCTGATGACGGCTGAGGGGAAGCCCGAAGGCGGCGAATGGAATTATGATGCGGAGAACCGCAAACCAGCGCCGAGGCGCGACCTGCTGATGCCGCAGCCTTTGCGGTTCGCGCATGATGCGATCACCCGCGCGGTGCTGGACATGGTAGCGGAGCGCTTTTGCGACCATATCGGCAGCCTGGACCATTTTCATTTCGCGGTGACGCATGAGGACGCGATGCGGCAACAGCGGCGCTTTCTGGACGAGGCGCTGCCGCGGTTCGGCGATTATCAGGATGCGATGCTGACCGACGAGCCGTTCCTGTGGCACTCGATCCTGTCGCCCTATATCAATGCCGGGCTGCTCGATCCGATCGACCTGTGCCGCGCGGTCGAGGAACGCTATCGGGCGGGGAAGGTGCCGCTCAATTGCGCGGAAGGGTTCATCCGACAGATCATCGGCTGGCGCGAATATGTGCGCGGCATCTATTGGCATGAGGGGCCGGATTATGCGCGACGCAACGCGCTGGGGGCCACCCGTCCCCTGCCCGGCTTTTACTGGACCGGCGAGACGGACATGCATTGCATGGCCCAGGCGATCGGCCAGACGATCGACCATGCCTATGCCCATCATATCCAGCGGCTGATGATTACGGGCAATTTCGCGATGTTGGCGGGGATCGACCCGCATCAGGTGCATGTCTGGTATCTGGAAGTCTATGCCGACGCCTATGAATGGGTCGAGCTGCCCAATACGCTGGGGATGAGCCAGTTCGCCGATGGCGGACTTCTGGGGTCCAAACCCTATGCGGCGGGCGGCGCTTACATCAACCGGATGTCGGATTATTGCGGCAATTGCCGATACGATGTGAAGCAGCGCGTGGGCGAGAATGCCTGCCCGTTCAACGCGCTTTACTGGGATTTCCTGGCACGAAACGAGGCAGTGTTGGGACGCAATGTCCGCCTGGCCATGCCATATCGCAACTGGGCCAAGATGGCCCAAAAGGACCGCGCGGCCGTCCAGGATCAGGCCGCGCGGTTTCTGTCTTTACTCGATTAGGTCGCGCCGCACAGCGCCAGCATCCGGCTGGCGAGTTCGCGTTCGCCCATCACGACATGGGGCACGCCCAGCCCCTGGAGATAGTCGACCTCCGCATCGCTGTGCGCGCGGGCGACGACGTCCAGATCGGGATTGAGATGGCGGGCATGTTCGTGGATCGCGCCGCCTTCGAACCCTTCGGGCACCGCGATCAGCAGGCGGCGCGCCTTGGCCACGCCAGCGGCATGGAGGTGCCGGTCCTCCAGCGCATTGCCGCGCACGACGGACAGGCCTGCTTCCTCGGCTTCCTCCGCTTTCTCTGCATCGTCTTCGATCACGACGAAGCGAATATCGCGCTGGGTCAGGCCAAGGGCGATCAGCTTGCCCACCCGGCCATAGCCGACCAGGATGATATGGCCGACCGCAGGGGCGGCTGCAGCGACGCGCGCGGCTTCGTCGTCCACTTCCTCCTGCTTGCGGTCGCGCACGACCAGCGAGAAGAGGATGGGATTGAGGAAGATCGACACGATCGCCCCGGCCAGGATGAGGTCGCGCGCGTCGGGCGGCAGGACGTTCAGGCCCGTACCCAGCGAGGCGAGGATGAAGGAAAATTCACCGATCTGCGCCAGGCTGATGGCAATGGTGAGGGCGGTGTCGTGCGGGTAGCGGAACAGGCGCACGATGCCATAGGCCGCGATTGATTTGCCCACGACGATGATCGCGACGGTGGCCAGCAGCGGCAGCGGCTGTTCCCACAGGACGGCGGGATTGAACAACATGCCGACCGATACGAAGAACAGTACGGCGAAAGCGTCGCGCAGGGGCAGGGTTTCTTCGGTGGCGCGGCGGCTCAAGGGGGTTTCGCCCAGGATCATGCCGGCGAAGAAGGCGCCCAGCGCGAACGACACGTCGAAGGCATAGGCCGCGCCGAATGCGACGCCCAGCGCAATGGCGAGGACGGCCAGGCGAAACAGCTCGCGCGATCCGGTGTGGACGACCCAATGCAGCGCCCAGGGGATGACGCGGCGGCCCACCACCAGCATCAGGGCGACGAAACCCGCGACCTTGAGCAGGGTGCCGACCAGCGGGGCGATGAGCGCGCTTGCGCCGCCGCTGGAGTCGGCATTGTTGATGACGGCGGCGAGCGCTGGCAGCAGGACGAGCGCCAGGACCATCACCAGATCCTCCACGATCAACCAGCCGACCGCGATTCGGCCACGGCGGGTTTCGACCAGATTGGCCCCCTGGAGGGCGCGCAGCAGCACGACAGTGCTGGCGACCGACAGCGCGAGGCCGAAGACGATCCCGCCCATCAGCGGCCATCCCATGAGGTGGGACAGGCCCATGCCGAGCAGGGTCGCGACCGCGATCTGCACCAGCGCGCCGGGGACCGCGATATTCTTGACCGACAGAAGGTCTTTCAATGAGAAATGCAGGCCGACGCCGAACATCAGCAGGATGACGCCGATTTCGGCCAGTTCATTGGCCAGCCCCGCATCGGCGACGAAGCCGGGCGTGAAGGGACCGACCATGATGCCGGCGACGAGATAGCCGACCAGCGGCGAGAGTTTGAGGCGATGGGCGATGGCGCCCATGATGAAGGCGACGACGAGGCCGGCGACGATGGTGCCGATCAGGGGCGTGTGATGGGGCATGGATGGCTTTCGATCCTGTCGCCGGACACTGTCGGGCTGGTCCGGCGGATTGACTATACCACATCCGTTCAGTTCGCACCTGACGAGAAGACCCTACATGGTTCTCGACACGCTCGAACCGAACGGACGTAGGGCATTATTCTACGACGGTCATCATCACCGCGGACAGACCGGCGGCGGCGAGCGCCAGACCGGACATGACGGCGGGCATGAACCACCAGGGCGGGCGGCGCCGGGTGCGCCGTGCTTTCCTGCGAGGCATGGGATGTTCCTTCTTCCGACGAAAGCCCGCGAGTGTGTGCGGGCGGAGACGCGAATCGTCAGGAAGCGGCAGGTGGGGCGCGGGCGCGACGGGTGCGCGCCGGGGCGAAGGAACGGGGGTGTTGGGAGAAGCGGGCCGCAGGGGCGATCGGGCGCGCGTGACGGCCGACCAGCAGGACCATTGCGAGGGCGAGGGCCAGAATCAGGGGCGGCGCGCCGTCGCCATCGGGGCGCGGGGCCGTGACGACCTGCGCCGTGGCCTGGGTCCGCGCCTTGAGCACGACGTCGGCGGTGGCGGGATTGAAAGCGGAGCCGGTGGTGCGGCTAAGCGGCGGTCCGATCGGCGCCAGCGCGGACAGCAGGGTGACCAGAATCAAGGTCCACAAGGCGATAAGGACAGGCAGGCGCATGACCGCGCCCTTCCCTTTCCATCCCTGCCCTGTGGCTCGCCGCATATGGTCCTTATTCCCTTGTCCGCCGCCAAGATAGGCACGACGAAGCCGGAAAACCACCCCTGCCCTTCCCCGCCATCGGTTGACAGGTGCGAGTCATTCCACTAACGGGCCACATTCCCGCGCGGGTCGGCTAAGGCATCATGTCTTTGGTGAGCTGCGTAAAGCAGATTTGAACGAGAAGAGACAAGCCATGTTCGCTATCGTGCGCACAGGCGGCAAGCAGTATCGCGTCGCCGCCGGAGACAAGATCGTCGTTGAAAAGATGGCTGGCGAAGCCGGCGACCAGGTGACGCTGGGCGATGTCCTGCTCGCCGGCGAAGGCGGCGAACTCAAGGATGTGGGCGGCCTGACCGTCGCAGCCGAGATCATCGCGCAGGCGAAGGGCGAGAAGGTCATCGTCTTCAAGAAGCGTCGTCGCCACAATTATCGCCGCAAGAACGGCCACCGCCAGCGTCACACGATCCTGCGGATCCTGTCGATCGGCGGCGAAAGCAAGAAGGCCGACAAGGCCGCTGCCAAGACCCAAGACGCAGCCCCGGCTGCGGCCGAAGCCTGATCGCTTCGCGCCAGATATTCCAGGAGTTTAGACAATGGCACATAAAAAAGCTGGCGGTTCGTCGCGCAACGGTCGCGATTCTGAGTCGAAGCGCCTTGGCGTGAAGAAGTTCGGCGGTCAGGAAGTGATCGGCGGCAACATCATCATTCGCCAGCGCGGCACGCGCGTCTATCCGGGCCGCAATGTCGGCATCGGCAAGGACCACACGCTGTTCGCGCTGAACGAAGGCCGCGTGGTATTCCACACCGGCAAGCTTGGCCGCAAATATGTGTCGGTCGACGCACTGGCCCAGGCGGCCGAATAACGGACGATCGATGACGGATCGTCCCCCGCAAAAGGGGCGATCCTCCCGGTCGGAGCCTGCACAGGCACCGCCGGTTTCGAGGGAAACAAGGGGCGCTCCTTTCTTGGGAGTGCCCCTTTTTCCGTTGCCCGTTTCTTGCCGAAACGCGGCTGACCGACAAGGGTGCATTTCTCTTCCGATTTCCCTCAAGCCTCTGGAACTCCACGCCTTCTCGCGCGTCTTGCGGGCGGGGAATCATCCAGAACAATGCGTCGCGAAGTCGTCATGATTGGCGGCTAGGGGCGCTGATAAGAGGAGAGACGAGAATGTTTGCCCGTACCCCCCGCCTGCTCCTGCGTCCGGGCTGGATGGAAGATGCCGCCACGCTGGCCCAGGCCATTGGCGACCCCGCAATCCTGCGCAACCTGGCGCGCACGCCCAGTCCCTACGGTATTGAAGACGCCAAGGCGTTTCTGGCGCTGCCGCAGCATCCGCAACTGCCCCGTCTGCTGGCCTTCACCCGCACCCAGGGCGCCCCGCGCCTGGTCGGCGGGTGCGGTGTGCATCTGGACGAGGATGGCGCGCCCGAACTGGGCTATTGGATCGCCCGTCCCTATTGGGGGCTGGGCTTTGCGACGGAGGCCGCGCGCGCCGTGCTGGGCATGGCGCGGGCCAATGGCGTGCGCGACATCCGCGCCAGCCATTTCGCGGACAATCGCGCGTCGGGCAATGTCCTGCGCAAGCTAGGCTTCCGCTTCACTGGGCGGACCGCGCAGCGATACAGCCTGGGCCGCGACGCGATGGTCGATTGCCTGTTTTTCGAAGAAGGCGACGATGGTCGACAGAGCAACGACCCAGCGATGGACCTGTATCGCGATGCCGTGATGCCGATGGCGGCGTAACGACGATTCGCGCGGGCGCAATTTGCTGCCCGCGTATCGATCGTCTTGTCAGTCTATGATGGCGGTCGAACCGGATGGAAAATCGACGCCCGTAAATTCGGGGTAGGCAGCGCGCAGCAGGGCGACCTGCTGCGCATTGTCGATGCGGACGAGGAACCATTGTCCCTCATCCTTCAGCGCCAGCGTGCTGGTCTTGCTCTGCATCTTGCCCGCGTCGGGGATGGCGATGACGCTGTGCGTCGGGATCAGCATATAGGTTCGGCTTTTATCGGGCGTCGCGGCGACCTTGGCCGCCGACAGGTCCATGCCGAAGGACAGGAACGTCAGCCCGTCGACCGCTGCGACAGCCTGAGCGGCGACCATCTCCTTCAACCTGGCTTCCGACAGGCCGACCTTGGCCGCCATGACGCGCAACAGGCGCGGGGGAATGAAGTCGATGCTTTCTTCTATGCGCCCCGCCTTCATCGCCGCGTCGAAGGCTGCGATGCGGCTTTCGATCACGGTGCGATCGGCTGGTGGGATTTGCTGAGCATGAGCTTGGATACCGATCGATCCGGCGAGCAGCCATGCCGCCAGGCCGATCGCCCGCAGCGTTCCTATCTTCATCCGATTGCTCCCAAATTGGTCGCGCGACCGGTCGTTGCTCTGGGTCGATCAAAAACGCGGGTCGGCTTTCCGGCCAGTTCTGTGTCGGTCAGAACGGCAAAGCCCAGCTTCTCCGCTACTTTGATAGAGGCCGCATTGTCTGGATCGATGATGCAGCGGGTGGAGGCGGCCGCGACATGGGCGTCGCTCCAGTCGAGGATCGCCTGCATTGCTTCGGTGGCGATCCCCCTGCCCCAGGCTTGCGGGCCGAGCACCCAGCCAGCTTCCGGCACGCCATCCAGTTCGGGCAGACCCCGCTGCGCGCTGAGCAACCCAGCTTCGCCCAGGAAAGCGCCGCTGTCGCGCGCCTCGATCACCCACATGCCGTAACCGAGCAGCGACCACATGCCGGCATAGCGCAGGATGCGGAACCAGACCGCCTGGCTGTCGAGCGGGACGCCGCCAATGTGGCGGACGACATCCGGGTCGGCCCAGAGCGTGCGGCAGGCGGCATAATCCTGGATCCTGTGGGGGCGGAGGATCAGGCGGCTAGTTTCGAGCGTGGGCGCAGTGGACATACGTCGATAAGAGCGCCCCGCTTTCCCCTGGTCAAGCGGCCGAGGGGAGCGCGCCGCCTGGCCGCGCATGCGCATAGGGGCTGTCGGCGAGCGCAATGAGCGCGCGGTCGTCCACCGCCCAGGGATGGAAGCCAGGCAGGAAATAGCCGAACCATGGCCGCGCCACACGGCGCAATATGCCCGGCCGGACCAGCGCATAGCGCAGTAGCCCGCCCCAGGCGCGGCGGCCGGTAATGCCGTCCTGCCGCAGCAGGTCCATCATGCCGCGGGCGCGGTGGTGCAGGAAATGCTTCGTCACGACCAGCATCATCGCGGTCTTCACCCACCAGCGCCTGAACCGGCTCCAGTCACGCGTGGCGTGGACCCAGGTGTCGTGCGCGACGCCCTTATGCTCGATCTCCTCGATCGCGTGCCAGCGCCACAACGCTGCGCTTTCCGGGTCGGCGCCGTCGAGATGGCGCGGGTCGCTGAGCAGTTCATGGGCGAGAATGGCGGTGAAATGTTCCAGCGCCATGGTCGCGGCCAAGCTGGCGATCGGCGGACGCTGTTTGGCGAGGTCCAGCATCATCGTCACGTCCGCGTCGAGGCGCGAGACGTCATAGCCATGGTCGGTCACCTGCCGGTTGAAGGCGAGATGTTCGCGGCTGTGGATGACTTCCTGTTTGATGAAGGCGGCGATTTCACCTGCCAGCCTGTCGGGCACGCCGTCGCGGAAGGCGCGGACGCTGTCGATGAAATAGGCTTCGCCGCGCGGGAAGGTGATCGACAGCGCGTTAAAGAAAGCCGTGGCGATCGGGTCGCCGTTCAGCCAATGTCGCGCCGTCGCACGGTCTCGTCCGAAACGGCGGTCGCGCGGCGTGATGGTGAGGTCGGTCGGGGTCATGGATATGTCTCCGGTCGTTACTTACATTGATGTAAATAAGAGTTGCTTACAATCATGTCAATAAAGCGCGCGCGCCTCAGCCCGGATGAAAGTCGCCTCGTCGCCGTGGAGGCGGCGCGCGACCTGCTGATCGAAGCGGGGCCGCAGGCGGTGACATTGAAGGCCGTGGCGGGACGCGTCGGACGGACCCACGCCAATCTGCTGCATCATTTCGGATCGGCGGCGGGATTGCAGAAGGCGCTGGCGGCGCATCTGGCCGACACGATCACGGCGAAGATCGGCGAGGCGGTGGATGCGGCGCGACGCGGGAAGGTCAGCCCGCGCACGATCGTCGACATGACGTTCGATGCGTTCGACCGGGAGGGCGCGGGGGCGCTGGCGAGCTGGATGCTGGCATCGGGCAATGAGGATGCGCTGGACCCGGTGGTGGAAGCGATCCACCGGTTGGTGGACAAGCTGGCGGCTACTGCGCTGACCCCCAATGTCGCTGAACTGATCCGGGACAATACGCTGATGCTGGTGCTGCTGGCGCTGGGCGATTCGCAGCTGGGCGGGGCGATGGCTGCCGCGCTCGCCCTACCGCGCGAAAAAGCGCGCGAAATCGCCACGCGCAGCCTGACTTTCGCGCTGATGCAGGAGGCCGCGGCAATGGCGGCGCAAGCCAAGGTTTAACTTTGCGGCATTAAGCGCTATGGGCGCGCACAAGATGGACGGTCGCTGCATCGTCCCGCTGTTTCTTGTTTTACGCATTCTGCGAGCCGCCGACTGTTCCAGCCGGCTTCAGAATGCATTATGGGCGCGCCATGCATTTTCTCGATCAAGCCAAAATCTATATCAAATCCGGCTGGGGCGGCCCCGGCGCGGTCAGTTTTCGTCGCGAAAAATATGAGGAATATGGCGGCCCCGACGGCGGCAATGGCGGCAAGGGCGGCGACATCATCTTCGAAGCGGTGCAGGGCCTCAACACCTTGATCGATTTCCGCTACACCCAGCATTTCAAGGCGCAGCGTGGCACGCCCGGCATGGGCAAGAACCGCTATGGCGCGGGCGGCAAGGATTTGATCATCAAGGTGCCGGTGGGCACCCAGATCCTGTCCGACCCCAAGCCGATCGAAGGCAGCGAGGACGAGGACGGCATCCCCGATTATGAGGACCAGGACGTCCTGGCTGATTTCACCGAGGTCGGGCAGCGCGTGACCTTCCTGCGCGGCGGCGATGGCGGCCGGGGCAACATGTCCTACAAGACCAGCACCAACCGTGCGCCGCGCCAGCATGGCACGGGCTGGCCGGGCCAGGAAATGTGGGTATGGCTGCGGCTGAAGCTGCTGGCCGATGTCGGCCTGGTGGGGATGCCCAATGCAGGCAAGTCTACGCTTATCAACCAGGTGACCAATACCAAGGCGAAGGTCGGCGCCTACGCCTTCACTACCACCAAGCCGCAATTGGGCGTGGTGTTGCACAAGGATCGCGAATTCGTGCTGGCCGACATTCCCGGCCTGATCGCGGGCGCCGCCGAAGGCGTGGGCATCGGCGACCGGTTTTTGGGGCATATCGAGCGGTGTCGCGTGCTTCTGCACCTGATTGACGCCACGGTCGATGATCCGGTCGAGGCGTTTCATATCGTGACCGAAGAACTCGCTGCTTATGGCGAGGGTCTGGATGAAAAGCCGCAGATCGTGGTGCTGAACAAGGGCGACCTGCTGGGGCAGGAGCTGATGGAGGATATTGCCGGACAGCTGCGCGATGAGGCGGGCGTGGAGGATGTGTTCATCATATCCGGTGCGACCGGCGAGGGCGTGGGTCCGCTGCTCGACGCCGTATTGCTGATGATGGACGAGGATAGGCGCGAGGCTGCCGAGGAAGCTGGAAAAGAGAGCGACGGGGCGTGGTCGCCGATCTGACGGCGCCATAGCCCTACCCCCGTTCGAGCCTGTCGAGAACCATGCGCGAGGGTTCTCGACAAGCTCGAACCGAACGGATGTTATTTTATACCGCCATGAACGCCCTTTCCGGTTTCCCCCCTGCCCTGGTCCGTCGCCTGGTCGTCAAGATCGGGTCGGCCTTGCTGGTCGATCCCGCGGGTGCGGTGCGGGTGGACTGGTTGCGCACGCTGGTCGCAGATGTCGCGACGCGGCGCGCGGCGGGGCAGCAGGTCATCATCGTGTCTTCCGGCGCGATCGCACTCGGTGCACGGCGCTTGAAATTGCCCAAGGGCGGTCGCGGCAGTCTAGAGGATGCGCAGGCGGCGGCTGCCACTGGTCAGATCGCGCTGTCGCAATGCTGGGCCAGCCTGCTGGACGAGAAAGGCATTACCGCCGCGCAGATGCTGGTGACGCTGGACGATCTGGAAAATCGCCGCCGCTACCTCAATGCCTCGGCGACGCTGGAACGGTTGATGGCGTTGCATGTCGTGCCGGTGGTCAATGAGAATGACAGCGTGGCGACCGCCGAAATCCGCTTCGGCGACAATGACCGGCTGGCGGCGCGCATCGGACAGGCGGCACGGGCTGACGCGGTTGTGCTGCTTTCCGATGTTGACGGGCTTTACACCGCCAACCCGCACGCCGATGCGAGCGCCATGCTGATTGAAACGATAGAGACGATCGACGCGCGGATCGCGGCGATGGCGGATGACGGGTCGGCGTCCGGCATGGGATCGGGCGGCATGGTGTCGAAAATACAGGCGGCGCGGATCGCGACCGGCGCGGGCGCGCATCTGGCGATCATTTCGGGCAAGGTCGATGCGCCGCTGTCGCACTGGGCCAATGGCGGCAAGGGGTCGATTTTCCTCGCGGCGCAGGGCAAGGGTGCGCGCAAGGGGTGGCTGGCCGGGCGGCTGACCACGCGCGGGCGGATCATTGTGGACGCGGGCGCGGAAAAGGCGCTGGGCAAGGGCAACAGCCTGCTGCCCGCCGGGGTCGCCAGTGTCGAGGGGGTGTTCGATCGGGGCGATGTGGTCGATATCGTGGCGCAGGACGGCCGGGTGATCGCGCGCGGGCTGATCGAATATGATAGCGAAGCGGCGGCAAAGATCGCGGGCAAGCGCAGCGACGACATTGCGGCGCTGCTGGGCGAAATGCCGCGATCGGTGCTGGTCCATCGCGACCATATGGCGATGGTCTGAGAGATATGCAGCAGATACGGATCGCCATGACCGGTGCGACGGGCTTCGTCGGCGCCGAGACGCTGGAGCAGGCGTTGAGTGAGGGGTTGCGGGTCAATGCATTGACCCGCCGCGCGCAGCCACCGCGCGCGAAGCTGAAATGGGTGCATGGGTCGTTGGAGGATAGCGCGGCACTCGATACGCTGGTGCGCGACGCCGATGCGGTGATCCATATCGCCGGCGTCGTGAATGCGCCGGACCGCGAGGGGTTTGAGGCGGGCAATGCGCGCGGCACGATGGCGGTGGTCGATGCGATGCGGAAACGCGGGATCAAGCGGCTGATCCATGTCTCCTCGCTCGCGGCGCGGGAGCCGGGCCTGTCCGACTATGGATGGTCGAAGGAACTGGCCGAACGCCAAGTGAAGGCGAGCGGCCTTGATTGGACAATCGTGCGCCCACCCGCCATTTACGGGCCGGGCGACCGCGAGATGCTGGAACTGTTTCGCATGGCCAAGCGCGGCGTCATGCTGTTGCCGCCGGGCGGGCGGCTGTCGGTGATCCATGTGAGCGACCTGGCGGCGTTGCTGCTGGCGTTGACGCAGGAGCGCGAAAACAGCCTGACGCGCACCTACGAGGTGGACGACGGCACGCCAGGTGGCTGGGATCATCGCGATTTCGGGGCAGCGATCGGCCGGGCAGTGGGCCGCACGGTGCGGACCTTCGCCACGCCGCAATGGTTGCTGAACGTCGCGGCGCGGACCGACCGGATGGTGCGGGGCAGGAACGCGAAACTGACGCCGGATCGGGTCGATTATTTCTGCCATCCCGACTGGGTGGTGGGAAAGCGCAAGCAGCCGCCCAAACGGTTGTGGCTGCCGCAGGTGAAGACGCAGGACGGGTTGCAGGCGACGGTGGCGGCCTATCGGGAGAAGGGGTGGCTTTAGAAGTGGGCTACCGGAGAGTCCGGCGCTGATGAGCGGCGGATTTTGGCGGTTTCCTGCCATTCCCCAATTCCAAACATCCGTTCGCCCTGAGCCTGTCGAAGGGCATCACTTCTTTAGAGTGCGGGCATTTGAAGAAAGATAAGGGCTTCGACAGGCTCAGCCCGAACGGATGTTGGATGTCTGGAAATGATTGTTATCAGACACACCCGCCCAGTTCACTTATCCTCCGCCGCCGGCTTTTTCGCGCGCTGTTCGGCCAGAAATTCGCTGATCGCTTGGCCGCTGGCGTTGAGCAGCGGATAGGTGCGGGCGTCCGACAACCAGTCCGGGCGACGCGCGCCGCTGCCGTAGAATGTGTCATAGACCAGGCTGAAGGCAAGGAAGAGCAGGGTCGCGCCGATAAGCCCCTTCACCGCGCCGAATCCTGCGCCCAGCACCCGGTCGACAGGCCCCAGCACTGATTGGCGGGTGCGGCAGCCGATGGCATGGGCGATCATCTTGCCCGCGCCGAAGGTGACGCCGAACACCAGCACCAGCGCCAGGATCGCCGCGCCGCTGCTGGTGCCGATAAAGGGCGTCAGCACTTCCGCGACCGAAGCATGGAACAGGCGGATGCAGAAGATCGCCAGCACCCAGGCGATGAGCGAGAGCGTTTCCAGCACGAAACCGCGCATGAGGCCCAGCACGGCGCAACCGCCGATGGCGAGCAGGACGGATATGTCGATGGCGTTCATTCCCAGCGTGGCTATCCGCGTCCCAGCATCTGGTCAACAAGCTGCGCCAGCGTGCGGAAACCGCTGACCGCTATTCCCTTCACCCCGTCGGCCGCGGCGGCGGGGATGAAGGCGCGGTTGAAGCCGAGCTTGGCCGATTCGCGCAGGCGCAGGGGGGCGTGGGCGACGGGGCGGATCTCGCTCGACAGCGCGATCTCGCCGAACAGGACGACGTCCGACGGCAGCGGCTTTTCCGATAGGGCCGACACCAAAGCGGCGGCGACGGCGAGGTCGGCGGCAGGGTCTGACAGGCGGTATCCACCCGCGACGTTCAAATAGACTTCGCAGGTCGAAAAGCTGAGGCCGCAGCGCGCCTCCAGCACGGCCAGCACCATGGCGAGCCGCCCGCTGTCCCAGCCGACGACCGCGCGCCGGGGCGTGGCGCCACTTGATAGGCGCACGACCAGCGCCTGGATTTCGACCAGCACCGGCCGCGTCCCTTCCAGCGCGGGGAAGACGGTCGCGCCCGTCACCGTCTCGTCGCGCTGGGTCAGGAACAGGGCGGACGGGTTGGCGACTTCCTCCAGCCCCTCCGCCACCATGGCGAAGACGCCGATCTCGTCGGTGCCGCCGAAGCGATTCTTGATCGCACGCAGGATGCGATATTGGTGGCTGCGCTCCCCTTCGAACGCCAGCACGGTGTCGACCATATGTTCCAGCACACGCGGGCCGGCGATGCTGCCATCCTTGGTCACATGGCCGACGAGAATGAGGGCGGTGCCCCGCTGCTTGGCGAATTTGATGAGTTCCTGGGAGGAGGCGCGGACCTGGCTGACGGTGCCGGGGGCGCCCTCTATCAGGTCGCTGTGCATTGTCTGGATCGAATCGATCACCAGCAGCGCGGGCGGCTCCCCTTCCCCCAGCGTCGTCAGGATATCGCGCACCGACGTCGCGCTGGCGAGCATGACCGGGGCATTGCCCAGCCCCAGCCGCTGCGCGCGCAGACGGACCTGGTCAGCCGCTTCCTCGCCGCTGATATAGGCCACCGATAGCCCGCGCGCAGCAACCCGCGCCGCGGCCTGGAGCAGCAGGGTCGATTTGCCGATGCCGGGATCGCCGCCGATCAGCGTTGCGGAGCCCGCGACGATGCCGCCGCCCAGCGCCCGGTCGAACTCGGCGATGCCGGTGCTGGTGCGTGGCGGCAGTTCGACCTTGCTGTCGAGGCCGATCAGCGTTATCGCGCGGCCGCCATTTTGCAGGTCATGGCGCGAGGAGAAGACGGTCTCAGCAGCTTCCTCGACGATGCTGTTCCACTCGCCGCAATCCTCACACTGGCCCTGCCAGCGGGCCGCGACGGTGCCGCATTGCTGACAGACGAATTTGCGCTTTGCCTTGGCCATGGCACCGATATGGCGGGCACGCGCGAACAATGCAAGAACATCGAAGCGAGCGCTGGAAACATCCGGCGCGCTGGCGCATTGTTACGCCGATGAAAACTATTCGTGTCGCGAGCTATAATATCCGCAAGGCCATCGGCACCGACCGGCGGCGGATCCCCGAACGGATATTGGAGGTGCTGAGCGAGGTCGATGCCGACATCGTCGCGCTGCAAGAGGCGGATCGGCGCTTCGGCGTGCGATCGGCGGCGATCCCGCCACGGATGATGGATGGGCAGAGCGACTATAAATCAGTGCCGCTGAATGTGCAGGCCGATTCGATGGGCTGGCACGGCAATGCATTATTAGTGCGTAAGAGCGCTGACCTTGGCGCGCATGATGTGCTGCACCTGCCCTATCTGGAGCCACGCGGCGCGACCATGGCGGAGGTGACGATGGGCGGCGTGAGCGTGCGCGTGTTCGGTATGCATCTCGACCTGTCGGGTTTGTGGCGACGCAAGCAGGCCGCCGCAGTGATCCATGCCGCGGCGCAGGGCGTGGCGATGCCGACGGTGTTGATGGGCGACCTTAATGAATGGAGCGCCGGGCGTGGCTGCCTGGCCGATTTTGCGCGGCATTACAGCTTTGCGCCATGCGGGCGCAGCTTCCACGCGCGGCGGCCGGTGGCGCGACTCGACCGGATCATGCATTGCGGCAAACTGACGCTCAGGGATTGCGGGGTGCATGAAAGCGCGGCGGCCAGGAAGGCGTCGGATCATCTGCCGATCTGGGCGGAGTTTGCGGTTGGGTGATCGCCGCCTCCATTCGTTTCGAGCGAAGTCGCGAAACGTCAGCGCTGCGGTTTCTCGACTTCGCTCGAAACGAACGGGCTTTTGGTTGCCAATCACCCCGCCCTCTGCGACGTTCCACCCATGAAGGAGCGGGAATTGCGGCTTGCGCTGGTCTGCTATGGCGGCATCAGCCTGGCGATCTACATGCATGGCATCACCAAGGAAGTGTGGCATCTGGCCCGCGCCAGCCGCGCCTTTCATGAGGGCGCGTCGCCCGGCAACGGCAGCGAGTCGGTGTATCACCGGCTGCTGGCGGCGATGGAGGCGGCGAGCGGCGTGCGGCTGCGCGTCATGCCGGACATCATCGCGGGGGCCAGCGCCGGCGGGATCAACGGCATTTTCCTGGCGCAGGCGATCGAGACGGGCCAGTCGCTGGAGCCGCTGACGACCATGTGGCTGGACAATGCCGATGTCGATCGGCTGCTGGACCCCGATGCACGCCCGGCCCGCGCCATGACCAAATTCTGGGCAACGCCGCTGGTGTGGATGGCGGCGCGGCGACCGGGCGATGCGGTGGAGCGCACCGTCGCGCCCGATACGCGCGAAGAGGTGCGGATGAAACTCTCTCGCTTCATCCGGTCGCGCTGGTTCGAGCCGCCCTTTGGCGGGGAGATATTCTCCACCATGTTGATCGACGCGTTCGACGCCATGGCCGCGACGGGGAACGGCCCGGCGCTGCTGCCCGACGGCCATCCGCTCGACCTGTTCGTGACCGTTACCGATTTCGAGGGCCACCCGCAGAGTCTGAACCTCAATAGTCCAGCGCAGGTGATCGAGACGGAGCATCGGCTGTCGATCGGCTTCAAGGCGCGCGGACGGGGGCAGCGGCCGTTCGCTGATCCGGCCGAACTGGTGTTCGCCGCGCGGGCGACCGCCAGCTTCCCCGGCGCATTCCCGCCCTTCACCATGCGTGAACTGGACCGGGTGTTGACGCGCCGCCATCGCGCCTGGCCGACACGTGACGCCTTTCTGGGCCGCGCCCTGCCCCGCCATGCGTCCCGCGGGACGGCGGAGGACGCCGTGCTGATCGACGGATCAGTGCTGGCCAACGCCCCCTTCGCGCAGGCGATCGGCGCGCTGCGCAACCGGCCGTCTCGACGCGAGGTCGATCGGCGCTTCGTCTATATCGATCCCAAGCCGGGGCATCGCTCCATCCGCCTGAACAAGGAAGGCGAGCAACAGGATGCGCCAACCGGGGCGGACACGCCGCTGCCCGGCTTTTTCCGCACCATTTTCGGCGCGCTGTCGGACATTCCGCGCGAACAGCCGATCCGCGACAATCTGGAGGCGATCGACCGCCACTCCGCGCGCATCCGGCGGATGCGGCGGATATTGGACGCGCTGCGCCCCGGCATCGAGGCGGAGGTGGAAAGCGCGATCGGCAAGATGCTGTTCCTGGACCGGCCGACGCCCGCGCGCCTCTCCGCCTGGCGCGCGAAGGCACAGCAGCGGGCGGCGAGCGCGGCGGGCTTCGCCTATCCCGCCTATGGGCATCTCAAACTGTCGGGCATCGTCGAATCACTCTGCGCGCTGCTGTTCCGCCTGAGCGGCGAGGACAGCGCAATGATGCGCGAAAGCTATCGCCAGGCGATCTGGGCTGATATCCGCAAGAACGGCGCGGATCAGTTGAGCGCGGAAAGCGGATCGGCCTCCGCCCCGGTCGCTTTCTTCCGCGCCCATGACCTGGCCTTTCGCATCCGTCGCCTGCGCTACCTGGCGCGGCGGCTGGCCGATACGCTGGAGTTGGAGGCGCAGTCCGACGATCCCGCGGTGCAGGGGATGCATGACGCCATCTATGGCGCGTTGACGCTCTATGCCGAATGTGAGGATAGCGACTTCTATGGGGGAGAGGTCGCGACGGCGGCCGGGATGGTCGCGACCGATGCGGCCGCGGCACTGGTGGCGGTGGCGCAGGCGCGGGGGCTGAAGGCGCGGGATGAAGCGGCGGACCGGATGCTGGCGGACGCCTTCGCCGCGCTGCCCAAAGCGGGGCGGCGGACCATGCTGCTCGCCTATCTGGGCTTTCCCTTCACCGATATCGCCACACTACCGTTGCTCCAGGGTGACACTCTGGATGAATATGATCCGGTCAAGGTCGATCGGATTTCGCCCGAAGATTGCACAGCCATCCGTAGCGGCGGCGCGAGCGCCACGCTCAAGGGCATTGAATTCAACAACTTCGGCGCCTTCTTTAGCAGGGTCTATCGCGAGAACGACTATCTGTGGGGCCGGTTGCACGGCGCCGAGCGGCTTCTGGACATCGTGATTTCGGCAATGCCCGCAGCAAGCCGTCTTTCGCCTGACGCACTGGCGGACTATAGGCGGGCGGCTTTTCTGGCGATCCTGGACGAGGAAGAGTCGCGGCTGCCCCATGTGGCCGATTTGATCGCCAAATTGCGGGAGGAGATCGGGTGAGCGGGCGTTTTGGTCTGGTTCCTGTGCTGCTGATGCTGGCCCTGGTCGCCGGCTGCCGCGATGCGTCCGCCGACGGCGCGCAGGCCGACAATGGTCCGTCGCAGCCGGTCGCGACCGTCGCGTCGATCGAGCCTGACCCCGCGCCCGCGCCGCCCCCCGCCGAACCTGTCGTCGCGACAGCCAAGACGTCGCCGGTGGTGACGGTGCGCGCCCAGCCTGCCCCGCGCAATCCGCTCGACCTGCCGCCGTCGGACGATGGCGCGTCGGCCCTGCCCTTCCCGCAGGAAGTCACCAGCTTCATGGTAGATCGTGACGGCTGCGACCATTTCCGCGGCGAAGAACCCTATGATGCGGAACGACGCGCCTATATCGCGGAGAATATCGCTGAATTATGTAGCGGCACTGATGCGAAGCTGGCGATGCTGCGGCGGCGCTATGCGGGTGATCGATCAGTAACGGCGGCGTTGCGCGCCTATGACGAGCGGATCGAGGGCGTCTCCAACTATTAGTCTCCAGGGGACGACTCTACTCTTACCCGTTCGGTTCGAGCGAAGTCGAGAAGCAGGTAGCGCCATGCCCTCGTTTCTCGACTTCGCTCGAAACGAACGGAAGACGGTGGATCGACCTAAGGTCTTCAAGCTCTAATCCGCCAGCGCGTCGATCGCGTGGGCGAGGTCGATGTCGCGTTGCGACAGGCCGCCGGCGTCGTGGGTGATGAGGACGATGTCCACCCGGTTATAGACGTTCGACCATTCGGGATGATGATCCGCCTTTTCGGCCAGGATCGCCACCTGCGTCATGAAGCCGAAGGCGCCGACGAAATCGGTGAAGGTGAAGCGGCGCGATATCCCGTCCGGCTCGCCCACGGCCGTCCATTGCGGCAGGTCCGCCAGCGCGACGGCGCGATCCTCATCGCTCAGTTTACCAATCATGTCCCTATCCTCATGAAATGCCTTGCGGTATGTGGCAGGGATGTCGCACCCCGGTCAACCGCCCCGCCTCGCCCCGACCCGTCAAGAGATCGAGATGCTAGCGCTGGAGGCGCTCAGTCGCCTGCCCGACCCATTCGACGCGCACCTATCCGACGTCGTGCTGTTCGTGGAGGAATTTGCGCCCGCCGACATCTTAAAGGAAATGGAGATTGACGATCCGTTCGGGCTGACCGGCCTGTATAGCGGCCGTCCCGTGGGGCAGGAGGCGCAGACGGGGGACGTACCGCCCACCGTCCATCTCTTCCGCCGGCCGCTGCTGGATGAATGGGTCGAAACCGGCGTGCCGCTCGACGCGCTCATCACCCATGTCGTGGTGCATGAGATCGGCCATCATTTCGGCCTGTCCGACATCGACATGCATGTGCTGGAGGATATGGTCGCTTCATGACTGGGGCGGCGCTGCGCCTGGAGGGGCTGGCCTGCCTGCGCGGCGGACGGATGCTCTTCAGGGGCGTGAACCTGACGCTGGCGGCGGGCGGCGGGGCGTTGCTGACCGGTCCCAATGGCGTGGGCAAGTCGAGCCTGTTGCGGGTCGTGGCCGGGCTTCTCCCCGCCTTTGCCGGGTCGGTCGAGCGAACGGGCGGTATCGCGCTGACTGACGAGCGGCTGGCGCTGGATACCGACCTGCCTCTGGCCCGCGCGCTGGATTTCTGGGCGAAGCTGGATCGGGCCGATGGCCATGCGGCGGCGGCGGCGTTGGAGGCGATGGCGCTGACGCCGCTGGCCGATGTGCCGGTGCGGATGCTGTCGACCGGGCAGCGCAAGCGGGCGATGCTGGCGCGGGTGATCGCCAGCGGGGCGGCGATCTGGCTGCTGGACGAGCCGGGCAACGGGCTGGACACGGCGTCCACGGCTTTGCTGGGCGCGGCGGTGGCCAAGCATCTGGCCGCGGGCGGGATCGTGGTTGCGGCATCGCACCAGCCGCTGCCGATCGATGCGCCAGTGCTGATCGCGCTCGGCGATTATCAGGCGGATGCGGCATGAGGCTGTTGTGGCTGCTCGCCGCGCGGGATTTGCGCCAGGCCTGGGCGTCGGCGGGACTGTGGCTGCCGGTCGCCTTCCTGCTGCTGGTGGCCAGCCTCTATCCCTTTGCGGTCGGGCCGGATGCGGCGCTGCTGGCGCGGACCGGGGGCGGGATGCTGTGGATCGCGGCTTTGCTCGCTAGCCTGCTGCCGGTCGATCGCTTGGTCGCGCCGGATCGCGACAGCGGCGTGCTGGACCAGATCGCGCTGCGCGGCATCGGCGAAGAGTTGGTGGTGATCGCGCGTCTGGCGGCGCATTGGGTGGGCTTTGGCCCGCCGCTGATGATCGCCACTCTGCCCGCCGCGGCGCTGCTGAAGCTGGACGGCGCGACGATCGTGAAGCTGGAGCTTGGCCTGTTGATCGGCACGCCCGCGCTGGCGGCGTTGGGGCTGCTGGTGGCGACGCTGACAGCGGGATTGCGGTCGAGCGGGGCGCTGGCCGGGTTGCTGGCGCTGCCGCTGGCGGTGCCGCTGCTGATCTTTGGCGCGGGGACGTTGGGGGACGGCAGCGGCGCGGCCTTGAAATTCCTAGGGGCGGCGTCGCTGCTGCTGGTGGCGATCACGCCGTTCGCGGGTGGCGCGGCGATCCGGGCGGGGCGGGAATAGGGTAGGGGCTTTTGGCGTCACATATTCGCCGTAAGATTGGACATTGTGGCGCGTGATGCCCCTACCGCTGGCATCAATCGACCAAAAGCGGACGTTATTCCCCCTCCCGCTGGCGGGAGGGGGTTAGGGGGTGGGCAAGCGCAAGGTTGCCTTGGCCCACCCCGCTGCGACTAAATTCGCTTTGCTCATTAAGTCTCACTGCCCCTCCCGCAAGCGGGCGGGGCAGAGTAAACCGACCGTCCGCAAACCACCCCTTCTGCCTTGCCGCAAACCCCACCAACCCTTCCTCCCTTCCCCCACCTCGACATCGCCCTGCCCTTCCGTCAAAGGCGGCGGATGTTCGGTATCGTCGCGTCCATCCTGTTCGTCCTGATTTGGTCCACCGGCTTCATCGTCGCGCGGGCGGTGGTGCCGCATGGGGCGCCCGAGTTGATTCTGGCGGTGCGGCTGACCGCAACGACGCTGCTGTTGGGCGGGGCGGCGCTGTATGCGCGACAGGGATGGCCGCGGCGTCGGCGGTTGGGGCTGCATCTGGCGGCGGGGGCAATGCTGCATGGGCTGTATCTGACCGTCAGTTGGTGGGCGGTAAGCCGCGGGATGCCGGCCGGGATCATGTCGCTGCTGGGCGCGACCCAGCCGCTGATGGTGGCGGTGGCCAGCGTCGCTTTGCTGGGCGAGCGATTGCCGGGGCGTAACTGGGCGGGGCTGGCCATCGCAATCGGCGGGGTGGTGTGCGTGCTGCTGCCCGCGCTGGAGCGCAGCGGCGCAGGGTCGGTCGGTTTGGTCCCGGTGGTGGCGGGGGTGATCGCGGTCATCGCCATGACCGGCGGGACGCTGATCCAGCGCGGGCAGATTGCAGGCGACCCGATTTTGATGTCGGGCGCGGCGCAGAATCTGGGCGGCGCGCTGGTGGCGATCGCCGCGACGCTGATCGTGGGCGAATATCGCTGGGACAATGATCCTGTGCTGTGGATTGGCCTCACCTGGTCGGTGCTGGGGCTGTCGGCGGCGGGGCTGTCGCTGCTGGTGTGGCTGGTGCGGCATCAGGGGCCGACGCGCATGTCGATGCTGTTGCTGCTGGTCCCGCCGCTGGCCGCGATCGAGGCGTGGTTGCTGTTCGGGGAGCGGTTGGGGCCGGTGCAGCTTGTCGGGTTTGCGCTGGCGCTGGGCGGTGTGCTGCTGGGGCGATCGCAGGGGAAAAAGGTGGTCGAATTGGTGGAACCGGCCTGAAGAGCGCTTCACGCATCTCGACTTCGCTCGAAGCGAACGGAGGTCGAAATCTACCCCTCGCGCAACTGCTCATGGTGACGGATCACTTCGTCGATGATGAAGCGCAGGAATTTTTCGGTGAAGTCGGGGTCGAGCTTCGCGTCGAGCGCCAATTGGCGCAGGCGGGTGATCTGGCGCTCTTCCCGGCCGGGGTCGGCGGGCGGCAGGTCGTGCGTCGCCTTATGCTCGCCGACGGCCTGGGTGATCTTGAAACGCTCGGCCAGCATGAACACCAGCGCCGCGTCGATATTGTCGATGCTTTCGCGATAGCGGTTCAAAGTCTCGTCCACGTGGGGCCTCCGGTTCCAGATGGCGCGCTTTTTGCCGCATCCGGCGCGCCGCGCAAGCTATTCCCGCTTGCCTTTCACATTTTGCATCGCCACATGAGCGCGGTCATGACAGCACCCGCCCCCGGTAACGTCCACTCGATCGGCCGCGCCACAGCCGCGCCGTCGCTCGCCCCCATCATGGCGCTGGTCGCCGACGGCATGAACCAGGTCAATGCCGTGATCCTGGACCGGATGCAGTCGCGCATCCCGCTGATCCCGGAACTGGCGGGGCATCTGATCGCGGGCGGCGGCAAAAGGCTGCGGCCGATGCTGACACTCGCCTGCGCCGACTTGGTCGGCTATGCCGGATCGCGTCATTACAAGCTGTCCGCCGCGGTCGAGTTCATCCATACCGCCACGCTGCTGCACGATGACGTGGTCGATGGGTCGGGGCTTCGGCGGGGGCGCAAGACCGCCAACATCATCTGGGGCAACAGCGCCAGCGTGCTGGTGGGCGACTTCCTCTTCTCCCGCTCGTTCGAGCTGATGGTGGAAGCCGAGTCGCTCAAGGTCTTGAAGATCCTGGCGAACGCATCGGCGGTGATCGCGGAAGGCGAGGTCAACCAGCTGACCGCCCAGCGCAAGATCGACACCAGCGAACAACAATATCTGGATATCATCGGTGCCAAGACCGCCGCTTTGTTCGCCGCCGCCTGCCGCATTTCCGCCGTGGTCGCCGACCGCGACGAGGCGGAGGAGCAGGCGCTGGACGTCTATGGCCGCAATCTTGGGATCGCCTTCCAACTGATCGACGACGCGATCGACTATGAATCGGACGGCGCGACCATGGGCAAGGATGCAGGCGACGATTTCCGCGACGGCAAGGTGACGTTGCCGGTGATCCTGGCCTATGCGCGCGGGTCCGAAGCGGATCGCGCCTTCTGGAAAGCAGCGATCGCGGGGCACAAGATCAGCGACGAGGATCTGGCCCATGCGACGCAGTTGCTGCGCCAGACCGGGGCGATCGCGGACACGCTGGCGCGGGCGCGCCATTATGGGCAACGGGCGATCGACGCGCTGGGGCGCTTTGATGCCGGCAAGGCGAAAGCGGCCCTTACCGAAGCGGTCGAGTTCGCTATAGCGCGGGCCTATTGAGGGAACGGGCCATTTGGCACGTTCTCTATTCCGTTCGGGCTGAGCCTGTCGAAGCCCAAGCCTTCTTGAAAAGAGAAGAGACGCCCTTCGACAAGCTCAGGGCGAACGGGAAATAATGTAGGCCCGCTGTTCCATGATCCTTTCGCCCGAAACCATCGCCTTCCTCATGGCCGCAGCAACGATGGCGGGGTGCATTGACGCTATGGCGGGCGGCGGTGGGCTTATCACCCTGCCCGCCTTGCTGGCCGCCGGCATACCGCCGGTGCAGGCGGTGGCCACCAACAAGCTGCAAAGCTGTTTCGGCACGTTCGGCGCCTGCGTCGCCTATGCGCGGCGCGGGCATATGGATTTGAAGACCTACAGAGCGCCGATTATCGCCGCCTTTGTCGGCTCTGTCGGCGGGGCTTGGCTGCTGCAGCGGGTCGATCCGTCTATCCTGGCGGGGCTTATGCCCGCTTTGCTGGTGGCGATGGCGGCCTATTTCACCTTCTCGCCCAAGCTGGGCGACGCTGATCGCCATGCGCGAGTCGGCATGGCGGGCCTGACCGGGCTGGTGGGTGTCGTGGGCTTTTACGACGGTTTTTTTGGTCCGGGTGCAGGCGCTTTCTACACCACCATATTGTTGGCGCTGGGCGGCCTGTCGATCCTGCGCGCGACCGCCCAGACCAAGGCAGCCAATTTCGCGAGCAATGTCGCGGGCCTGCTGACGATGGTCGCGGGTGGGCACGTCATCTGGATCGCCGGGCTTTGCATGGCGGTGGGTAGTTTGGTCGGCGGGCAGATCGGGTCGCATCTGGCGATGCGCTTCGGGTCGCGGCTCATCAAGCCGCTGCTGATCGTCATGTCGCTGGCATTGACCGCCAAGATGCTGCTGGACCCGAAAAACCCGATCCACATCTATCTGTTTAGCTGACCGATCGATCGGTCAGAAGCAACGTCCCGACGCGGCGGTGCAGCATCCATGGCGAAGGGCTTAGTCAGCACGGCATTTTCGGCATAGCCGGTGACGAACAATATCCGCAGATCCGGGCGCAACGCGCGGGCGGCGTCGCGCATCGACCGAAACGGGCCAGAGCCCGGACGACGCGATCGTCTGCTTGCCCGCCTTGCGGTTTGCCGCAATCGGCGCGAAAGGACGCGCAATGAACAACCTGCCGATCCATGATGTGCTGCCCGACCTGCTCGCCGCGTTGCGCGCGGGCAGCAACGCCGTGCTGGTCGCGCCGCCGGGCGCGGGCAAGACAACGGCGGTCGCGCCGGCGTTGCTGGGCGAACCCTGGTGCAGCGGCCAGGTGCTGCTGCTGTCGCCGCGGCGGCTGGCGGCGCGGGCGGCGGCGGAGCGGATCGCCGAGATGATGGGCGAGCAGCCGGGCGGCACGGTTGGCTATGCGACGCGGATGGACAGCAAGGTCAGCGCGAAGACGCGGCTGCTGGTGCTGACCGAGGGTATTTTCGTGCGGCGGATACAGGACGACCCGGAACTGTCCGGCGTGTCGGCGGTGCTGTTCGACGAAGTGCATGAGCGCAGCCTGGACAGCGATTTCGGGCTGGCGCTGGCATTGGATGCGCAGGGCGCACTGCGGCCGGATTTGCGGATCGTGCCAATGTCGGCGACGTTGGACGGGGCGCGTTTTGCGAACCTGCTCGATGGCGCGCCGGTGATCGAGAGCGAAGGGCGCATCCAGCCGCTGGCGTTGCGCCATATCGGGCGCGCGGCGAAAAAGAAGATCGAGGACGAAATGGCGGCGGCGATCCGCCAGGCATTGAGCGAAGAGGCGGAGGGCGACCTGCTCGCCTTCCTGCCCGGTGTGCGGGAGATCGAACGGACGGCGGAGCGGATCGAGGGCATCGCTGAGGTGCATATGCTGCACGGATCGCTTGATCCCGGCGCGCAGCGGGCCGCGATCCGGCCTTCCCGCTCCGGCGCGCGAAAGGTCATTCTCGCGACCAGCATCGCGGAAACCAGCCTGACCATCGATGGCGTGCGGATCGTGGTGGACAGCGGCCTCGCGCGGCGACCGCGCTACGATCGGGCGGCGGGGGTGACGCGACTGGTGACGGAGCGGGCGAGCCAGGCGTCGGCGACCCAGCGCGCGGGGCGTGCGGCGCGGCAGCGGCCCGGCGTCGCCTATCGGCTGTGGGAAGCGGCGGCGAGCGCGGGGATGGTGCCGTTCGACCCGCCGGAGATTTTGGAGAGCGACCTGTCCAGCCTGCTGCTCGATTGCGCGCTGTGGGGGGTGAGCGATCCCGGGGCGCTGCGCTGGCTCGACCCGCCGCCCGCGGCGGCGGTTGAGGAAGCCCGCAGGCGGCTGACCGTGCTGGAGGCGCTGGATGCGGACGGACGGATCACGGCGCATGGCAAGGCGCTGGCGACGCTGCCATTGTCCCCGCGCATCGCTCATATGCTGGTCCGGGCGGGCGAGATGGGGCTGGCGGAGGTGGCGGCCGAGGTCGCCGTGCTGCTGGGCGAGCGCGGGGTTGGCGGGCAGGACACCGACCTGACGCTGCGGCGGCAGCGCTGGCGGCGGGAAAGCGGCAAGCGGGCGGACGCGGCGCGGGGGTTGGCGCGGCGCTGGGCGAAGCTGGTGAAGCGAGGGCCAGGCGATGGCGGCGGCGACCGTGCGGTCGGTCTGTGCCTTGCCCTCGCCTTCCCCGATCGCGTCGCCAAGCGCCGGTCCGCCGATGGCGCGGATTGGGCGAGCGTGGGCGGGCGCGGCTTCCGGCTTGATCCGCTGTCGCCGCTGGCGCGCGAGGACTGGTTGGCAGTCGGCGAAGTGCAGGGTAGCGCCGCGGGCGCGCGCATATTGTCCGCCGCGCCGATCGGCGAGAACGAGGTGATCGCCCTGTTCGGTTCGCGCATCGCCGAGCAGCGCACGGTCAAGTTCCGCCCGGCCAATGGCGGGATCGAGGCGTTGCGCGAGCGGCGGCTTGGCGCGGTGCGGCTGTCGTCCGGGTCCGACGACAGGCCCGACCCGGACGCCGTGGTCGCCGCGCTGATCGAAGGCGTGCGACAGGGCGGCATCGACCTGCTCCCCTGGTCGGAGGCGGCGCAGTCATTGCGGATGCGCGGCGGCTTTGCCGGGATCGACGCGCTGTCCGACGTCGCGTTGATCGCGACGCTGGACGATTGGTTGCCGCCGCTGCTGGCGGGGAAGCGGCGCTTGTCGGATATCGACCGGTCGCAGCTGTCGGGCGTGCTGGAGGGGCTGATCGGCTGGGACGGCAAGCAACAGCTCGACCGGCTCGCCCCCCCGGATTTTCGCTCGCCCGCCGGGAGCAGCCATGCGATCGACTATGCGGCCGAGGGTGGACCGCGGGTCGAGTTGCGGGTGCAGGCCCTGTTCGGCTTGGCCGAACATCCGACGGTGGGCAGCCAGCGGATTCCGCTCGTCCTGTCGCTGACATCGCCCGCCGGACGGCCGATCCAGACGACGCGCGACCTGCCCGGCTTCTGGGCGGGCAACTGGCGCGACGTCGCCAAGGAGATGCGCGGCCGCTATCCACGGCATCCCTGGCCCGACGATCCGGCGGGAGCCAGCGCGACATTGCGCACCAAAAATGCCGATGCCAGGGAACATGGCCCGCGGAAGTCTTGACTTCGCAGCGACCACTGGTGCAACGCAGCATGACGATTTACCGGAGTCTTTCGCGATGAGCGCGCGCATTTACCAGATCCAGAAAAACGCCCTCCAGTCCGGCAAGGCGCTGACCCATAAATGGGTGCTGGAATATGCGCCCGCCGAAGCCAAGCGGGCCGATCCGCTGACCGGCTGGGCCGGTTCGGGCGATACGCAGCAGCAGTTGAAGCTCAGCTTCCCTTCGCAGGAAGCGGCGGTCGCCTATGCACAAAAGCAGGGCGTTGCCTATACCGTCATCACGACGCCGCCCAAGACGCTGAAATTGCAGGCCTACGCCGATAATTTCCGCTAAGCGGACTGTTCCCGCCTCTCAGATCGGGCGCGATGCTGCCCGATTGACGCCTTATTCCCTTGCCAAAGAGCGGGCCGAGGCGGCAAATGCCGCGCTTTGACGGAAAGAATTTCACGATAATGACGGATCGCACCGATATTTTCGACACTATCGCGGCCCAGATCGCGCCCTTCAACAAAAAGGGCGTCGACCTGACCGAAGCCACCACCTTTGCTGGCGACCTGGAATGGGACAGCCTGACGGTGATGGATTTCGTCGCGGCGATCGAGGATGAGTTCGACATCATCATCACCATGAACATGCAGGCCGAAATCGAGACCGTCGGCCAGTTGGTGGACGCGGTCGCCAAGCTGAAGGGCTAAGCCGCCTTTCCTTTCCCGTTCGGTTCGAGCCTGTCGAGAACGATGCGCTTGGTTCTCGACAGGCTCGAACCGAACGGAGGTTTTGAACCGAACGGATTTTACATATGACCGACGCTGCCGCCACCGCGAACGACGCGCATACCCCGGCCGAAACGCCTGCCCCGCGCGACCTGTTTTCCAAGTTCGATGCCCTGATCGCCGAGCGCGAGGCGTTGATGGCGACGGGCGTGCGCGATCCTTTCGCGATCGTGATGGACGAGGTGAAGTCGCCGACCCAGGCCGTCATCAAGGGCAAGGACACGATCCTGCTGGGCACCTATAATTATATGGGCATGACGTTCGACCCGGACGTGATCGCCGCCGGCAAGACGGCGCTGGACGAATTTGGCGCCGGCACCACCGGCAGCCGCGTGCTGAACGGCACCTATCAGGGTCATGCGGAAGTCGAGACGGCGCTGCGCGAATTTTACGGCACCAGCGGCGCGATGGTCTTTTCGACCGGTTATCAGGCCAATCTGGGTGTCATTTCGACGCTGGCGGGCAAGGGCGACTATGTTATCCTGGACGCTGATAGCCATGCGTCCATCTATGACGGCTGTTTCCTGGGCGACGCGGAGATTGTCCGCTTCCGGCACAACAGCGTCGAGGATCTGGCCAAGCGTTTGGCCCGCCTGCCCGCCGATGCGCTCAAGCTGGTCGTGCTGGAAGGCGTCTATTCGATGCTGGGCGACGTCGCCCCCCTGCCCGACATGGTCGCCGCGATCCGCCAGCATCCCAATTGCATGATCCTGGTGGACGAAGCCCATGGTATGGGCTTTTTCGGCGAACATGGCCGAGGCGTCTATGAGGAACAGGGCGTCGAGGCCGATGTCGATTTCGTGGTCGGCACCTTCTCCAAGTCGGTCGGTACGGTCGGCGGCTTCTGCGTCTCCAACCATCCCAAGTTCGAGATACTGCGCCTGGTCTGCCGTCCCTATGTCTTCACCGCCTCGCTGCCGCCCAGCGTCGTGGCAACCGCGGCAACGAGCATCCGCAAGCTGATGCATGCGGGCGAGAAGCGCGCGCATCTGTGGAAGAACAGCCAGCGGCTGCACAAAGGGTTGAGCGACCTGGGCTTCACCCTGGGGACCAAGACGCCGCAGTCTGCGATCATCGCCGTGATCCTGACCGACCAGCGTCAGGCGGTGGCGATGTGGCAGACGCTGTTGGAACTGGGCCTCTACGTCAACATGGCGCGGCCACCCGCCACCCCGGCGGGCACCTTCCTGCTGCGCTGCTCGCTATGCGCCGAGCATAGCGACGCACAGGTTGAACAGATTATCGGCATGTTCGAAACGGCGGGCAAGGCGACCGGCGCGATCGGTTGATCGCGGCATAGCTGCCCAGTCGAACGACATGCGCGACCGATTGACGATAAGCTGTGGAACTTTTCAACGATGATATTTCGCCGTTAAGCTTGTTGGTCTAGTGTAACGGTCCATGGCCGACAGCGACCATCATGATGAGCAGGACCAAAGGGGTCAGGACCAGAAGGGTTGGCGCACGCTGACCCGGCGCGTCCTGCCGTTGTTGCTGGCTGCGCTGCTGATCGGGTCGCTGGGCGCGCTGCTCTACAGCGCCAGCAATGCGTCGCGGGAGCATGCGCAGGCGCTGGCCGAACAGCAAAGCAGTTTCGAGGTGATCGCGCTGGCGCGGGGATTCGAAGCACGCATGGCCCGCGCCGAAGTAACTCTGGCTCGCTATGTCATCAGCTTGGACCCTGATACCGGGCGGCTGTTCCAGGACCAGTGGCGCGGCGCGGCCAGCCAGTTGAAGGCGCTAACCTACGCCACGCGCCGGTCGGGCTGGCAGCATGGCAATGTCCAGGCGTTGCACTATGCCTTCATCCAGCGCGGCAAGACGTTGAGCGAAATCGGCCTGCGCACGACGTACGACCAGAAGATGGCGGCGCTGGGGCGTTTCCATCAGGCGGGCAAGAGCCAGGATCTGCGCCGCATCACCGCGCTTCTGGACCTGGTCATCAAGGCGGAGAATGACCGGCTGCGCGAACGCAGCCTGGCCGTCACGTTGGCTGGCGACCGCAGCGAATGGGTGGGCAAGACATCGCGGCTGGTGGGGCTGGCGATGCTGGTGTGCATATTGTTCGGCGTGTGGTTCGCCAACACCGCCTTTCGTGAGCGCCGCACCGCCCGGCGGCTGGCGGAGGCGGAAACCGAGCGGGCCGACCGGCTGGAGGCGGCAGTCGCGGCGCGGACCGCCGAACTATCCTACGCCTATGACCAGTTGAAGTTGGAGGCGGCGGAACGGGCCGCGGCCGAACATGATCTGCGCCAGATGCAGAAGATGGACGCCGTGGGGCAGTTGACCGGCGGCATCGCGCATGATTTCAACAATATGCTGGCGGTCGTTGTCGGCGGGCTGGAACTGGCCAAGCGTAAGTTTCAGTCGAAGCCGGACGAAGCCAGCCGCCATCTGGACAATGCGATGGAGGGCGCCAATCGCGCGTCCGCGCTGACGCGCCGATTGCTGGCCTTCGCTCGGTCCGAACCGTTGCTGCCCAGCGCGGTCGATCCCGATGCGTTGCTGTCGGGCATGGCCGACCTGATCGACCGGACGATCGGCGACCAGATCATCGTCCGCTTCGCGCAGGGAGCGAGCGGCTGGTGCATCTTCGTCGACCAGCATCAGATGGAAAATGCAATCCTGAACCTGTGCGTCAACGCGCGCGATGCCATGGACGGCCGCGGCCAGTTGACGCTGGCGACCGGGCAGACGGCCTTGGCGGCGGGCGAGATCGGCGAATGCGCGTCGGGCGATTATGTGACCGTCACCGTCACCGACGACGGGTGCGGCATGACGCCCGACGTGCTGGCGCGCGTGTTCGAACCCTTCTTCACCACCAAGCCGGTGGGCAAGGGTACGGGTTTGGGCCTCAGCCAGATTTTCGGCTTCGTGCGCCAGTGTCGGGGCGAAATTCGGATCGATTCGGCGCCGGGCCAGGGCAGCAGCGTGCATCTCTACCTGCCGCGGTCGATCGTGGTGGGCGAAGTCGCCAATGCTGAGGTCGGCTTTGCGCGCGCCCCCGTGGAGCAGCCGCCGACCCGCATCCTGGTGGTGGAGGATGATCCGCGCGTGCTGAACCAGACGATGGCGGCGCTCAGCGAACTGGGCCATCTGCCGATCGCCTGCGACCATCCGGCCAAGGCGGCGAAATTGCTGGCCAATCATGGCGACGTCGGCCTGATCATCAGCGACGTGTTGATGCCCGACATGACGGGGCCGGAAATGGTGAAGGCGCTGCCCGCCCGCTTTCGCCATCTGCCGGTGCTGTTCGTCACCGGCTATGCCGGCGATGGCAATGACAGCGCCGATTTCGAAGGGCATGAGGTGCTGCGCAAACCCTATACGCTGATGGCGCTGGGGCAGGCCTTGGCGACGACGCTCAGCGGCCAGTCCCTCAGCGAATCGCGCCACCCCGGAACAGCCGCGGCAGCAGAGTGACCGCACCCAGCAGCGGCCAGCGCCGCTGCCAGGGCTTGATCGTGATGGCAGTGCCGGCATGGCGATTGATCTTCCACGCCAGATAATCGATGCCGCCGGCATAGGTGAAACTGGCCTTGGCGAGGCGGATCACCGACAGGCGCTTGCCGCGGCGCTGGAGGGCGCGCCAGCGCGCGGGCGTGTCGGGTAGCGAGGGTGGCAGGCCATCGGCCAGTGCAGCCTCGCCAAAGCGACGATAGCGGTCGGGATCGGCATCCACGATCGAGAGCGAGCGGCCCGTCTTCTCGGCGCGCAGTTCGGCGTTATAGGTGAGGGTAAAGCCGGTCTTCCATAGGGAGAGCGCGTCGCCCTGCCCTGCCGCCATGGGTTTGGCCAGCGTCAGCAGGGTCGGCGCGGCCTGCGCGACGGCGGCGATCGCGCGCTGGCGGGCGAGATCGTCGGCTGCCCAGAGCAGGCGGGAGGGCTGGGCGAAGCGCGCCCAGACCGAAACATTGTCCGCCTCCATGCTGTTCAACCGGGCGAAGTCGGCTTCGGACAGGACCGCATATTTGGCGATCAGGCCCTGATGTTCGAATGGAAAGACATTGGGCGGAATCAGGCGGTTGGCGCGCGCCAGCCAGCTTTTGCCATAGGCGGCGGGATAGTCCGACACGATCAAGTAGAAATCGAGCATCAGCCCGTCGAGATTGGCCTCCCGCAGGCAGGAGCCGTAGAAGAGCACGGCGCGGGCGGCCTGCGGATATTGGGCCGCGAGTGCTCCTGCCATCGCCGCGGCGCGGGGATCGGCCGGGGCGCTGAGTTCGGCGGTGACGAGGGGGAGGAATTGGGGCATGGATGACATATCAATTCATACTCTCGTCATTGCGAGCGCAGCAAAGCAATCCACGGTCACGCCATTGGATTGCTTCGCTGCGCTCGCAATGACGAATGACATGCTCCGCCTTCGCAGGAGCACGCTAGCTTTTCAATCCCGCCGCCTGAAAAGCAGCGAGAGATTGTTCGCGGGCATGTCGATCAGGCGATCGAAGGTCAGGCCCGCCGCGTCCGCCGCCGCGACGACATGCTCCACCGATCGCAAGCCCCAGCGCGGATCGCGCGCCTTGAGCGAGGCGTCGAAAGCGCAGTTGCTGGGAGCGGTTTCCACGCCCGTGCGGATATAGGGTCCATAGAGATAGAGAAGCCCGCCGGGCGGCAGCGCCTGCCCTGCCCCCTTGAACAGCCCGAGCGTCGCGTCCCATGGCGCGATGTGGACCATGTTGATGCAGAGGATCGCATCGGCACGGGTGACCGGCCAGTCGGCGGCGGCGTCCAGCATGATGGGCGGGTTGAGATTGGGCAGCGCGGCCTCTTCTCGCCAGGTGGCGATGGAGGCGATGGCGGTAGGATCGGAATCGGTCGGTTGCCAGTTCAATGCGGGAAATGAGACGGCGAAGTGGACAGCATGTTCGCCGCTTCCGCTCGCCACCTCCAGCACGACGCCGCAGGATGGTAACGCATCGCGCAGGACCGCGACGATCGCGTCGCGGTTGCGTATCGTTGCGGGAGCGAAACGTTTTTCCGCACCCGCAGGGCCGGAACCGGGTTCCCACGGCTCCGGCCCGTCCGTCATTCGGCCGCCTGCGCGAGCGCGGGTTCCGTCCAGGTAAGGACCGGCTTGCGTGCGGCCAGTGTTTCGTCGAGGCGACGGCGGGGGGCGTGGTAGGGCGCGCCCTTCAGGGCTTCGTCTCCGGCCTTGGCCCGCTCCGCCAGGCTGCGCAGCGCCAGGATGAACTGGTCCAGCGCGGCCTTGCTTTCCGTCTCGGTCGGTTCGATCAGCATCGCGCCATGGACGACCAGCGGGAAATACATGGTCATCGGGTGGAAGCCTTCGTCGATCAGACCCTTGGCGATATCCAGCGTGGTGAAGCCTTCGGCCAGTCCCTTGTCGCTGAACAGCGCCTCATGCATGCAGGGGCCGCTGCCGCCGAAGGGTGCGTCCAGCACATCGTCCAGGCTGCGCAGGATATAGTTGGCGTTGAGGACGGCATCCTCCGCCACCTGGCGCAGGCCGTCCGCGCCGTGGGACAGGATATAGGCGAGCGCGCGGGTGAACATCCCCATCTGGCCGTGGAAGGCTGACATGCGCCCGAAGCTCTGCGGCATTTCCTCGCCGACATTCTCCTCCTCTATGAGGTGGATCGAGCCGTCCGCCATGCGCGCGGTATAGGGCAGCGGGCCAAAGGGGGAGAGCGCTTGCGACAGCACGACCGGGCCGGAACCGGGACCGCCGCCGCCATGGGGGGTGGAGAAGGTCTTGTGCAGGTTGATGTGCATCGCGTCGACGCCGAGGTCACCGGGGCGGACCCGGCCGACGATGGCGTTGAAGTTCGCGCCGTCGCAATAGACGAAGGCCCCGGCGGCATGGACCGCGTCGGAAATGATCTTCATGTCGCGCTCGAAAAGGCCGCAGGTGTTGGGGTTGGTGATCATCACCGCGGCGACGTCTGGGCCGAGGCGGGCCTTAAGCGCTTCCAAGTCCACGCGGCCTTCAGGCGTGGCGGGGATATCCTCCACCGCATAGCCGCAGAAGGCGGCGGTGGCGGGGTTGGTGCCGTGCGCGCTTTCGGGGACGAGGACGACCTGGCGCGCGTCGCCGCGGGCTTCCAATGCGGCGCGAATGCAGAGCAGGCCGCACAGTTCGCCATGGGCGCCTGCCTTGGGCGTCATGGCGACCCCGTGCATGCCGGTCAGCTTGATGAGCCAGACCGCCAGTTCGTTGATGACGCCCAGTGCGCCCTGCACCGTCGATTGCGGCGCGAGCGGGTGAAGGTCGGCAAAACCAGGCATCCGCGCGACCTTTTCATTCAGGCGCGGGTTGTGCTTCATCGTGCAACTGCCCAGCGGGAAGAGGCCCAGGTCGATCGCGTAATTCTGGCGGCTGAGGCGCGTGTAATGGCGCACCGTTTCGGGTTCCGACAGACCCGGAAGGCCGATGCTGTCGGTGCGGGCGAGATTGCCGAGGCGGCTGGCGACCTTGGGCGCTTCCGCAAAATCGACGCCGGTGGTGTCGGTCGATCCGATCTCGAAGATCAGCGCCTCTTCCAGCATCAGCGCGCGATTGCCGGTGGCGGTGGCTGGGGACATATGCGCGTCCTTGACGGGTTGCGGCGAGGTAGGTCGGCCTTCGTTGAGCATGGTCATGTTACAGCCCTCCTTCCAAAACCGTTCGGGCTGAGCTTGTCGAAGCCCTGCCTTTTTCTTCAACGACGGTGAGGCCCTTCCACAGGCTCAGGGCGAACGGGGTGACAGGACGGTTCATGCCAGTTCCTCCTCAAGCGCCTGGGCAAGGGTTTCGATATCCTCCGGCGTTACGGTTTCCGTCACCGCGACGATCAGGCCGTTGCCGATCGTGGGTGCTTTGGGGAAAAGGCGGCCGAGCGACACGCCCGCCAGCACGCCCCTGTCGGCCAAGGTGCGCACGACTTCGCGCGCGTCTTTCGAGAGGACAAGCGTGAATTCGTTGAAGAAGCTGTCGTTGAGCAGCGTCACGCCCGGCACTTGAGCCAGGCGATCGGCGGCCTGCACGGCCAGGCCGTGGTTGAGGCTCGCCAGTTCGCGCAAGCCGCGTTCACCCAGCAGCGTCATGTGGACGCTGAACGCCAGCGCGCACAGGCCGGAGTTGGTGCAGATGTTCGACGTGGCTTTTTCGCGGCGGATATGCTGTTCGCGGGTGGACAGGGTCAGCACGAAGCCGCGCTTGCCCGCCGCGTCCACCGTCTCGCCGCACAGGCGGCCGGGCATCTGGCGGACATATTTCTGTTTGCAGGCGAACAGGCCGAGATAGGGGCCGCCAAACTGGAGGCCGACGCCGATCGACTGGCCTTCGCCCACGACGATGTCCGCGCCCATATGGCCGGGCGCCTTGATCGCGCCCAGCGCAACCGGCTCGGTCACCACCGCGACCAGCAGCGCGCCGACCGCATGGGCAGCGTCGGCAAGCGGGGTCAGGTCGGCGATACGGCCCAATATGTCGGGATATTGGACGACGACGCAGCTCGTGTCCTTGTCGATGCCCGCGATCAGGGCGTCGATGTCGGTCGTGGCCTCCAGCGTCGGGGCTTCATGCGCCAGCGCGTCGCCGGTGAATTTTGCCATGGTCTTGGCGACCGAGACATAGTGCGGATGCAGGCCGGACGACAGGATAGCCTTGCCGCGCTTGGTGATGCGGCGGGCCATGACGATCGCTTCCCAGCAGGCGGTCGAGCCGTCATACATGGAGGCGTTGGCGACGTCGCAGCCCAGCAGGCGCGCGACCTGGGTCTGGAATTCGAATAGCACCTGGAGCGTGCCCTGCGCGATTTCCGGCTGATAGGGGGTGTAGGCGGTCAGAAATTCGCCGCGCTGGATCAGATGATCGACGCTGGCCGGGACATGATGTTTATACGCGCCAGCGCCCAGGAAGAAGGGCGCTTCCCCCGCCGACAGATTTTGCCGCGCCAGCGCCGCCATATGGCGTTCGACCGCCAGTTCGCTGGCATGATCGGGCAGGTCCGCGATCTTGTCGGTCAGGCGGGCCTCGGCGGGCACATCCACGAACAGGTCGTCGATGGACGAAGCGCCGATGACGCGGAGCATGTCCTGACGGTCGGTGTCGGTAAGGGGTAGGTAGCGCATTTCACATTTCTCCCCCCTCCCTACTTAGGGAGGGGATGGGGGGTGGGTGGCGAGCGGAGCGAGCGCTGCTCCATCTCGATAGGGCAGACGCTCCCTTCGGTCGCGACCCACCCCTTCCCCCTCCCTTGAAAGGGGGGGGCTTATTCTTGTTGCGTCAGAGCGCGGCCACGAACTTTTTGTAGGCGGCTTCGGTCATCAGGCCTTCCAGCTCGCTGGGATCGGTGATGCGCAGCTTGAAGAACCAGCCATCCTCCTCCGCGTCGCTGTTCACCAGCGCGGGCTCATCCTCCAGCGCGCTGTTGGATTCGATCACCTCGCCCGAAATCGGGGCATAGACGTCCGAAGCGGCCTTGACCGATTCCACGACGGCGGCGTCGTCGCCCTTGTCGAAGGTCGCGCCTTCGACCGGCAGTTCGACGAACACGATGTCGCCCAACTGTTCCTGCGCATAGTCGGTGATGCCGACCGTCGCGATCTCGTCTTCGACATCAATCCATTCATGCTCTTCGGTGAAATAACGGCTCATGGATATACTCCCGTCGGTAAAAGTGGATCAGGCCTTGCGGCGGTAACGATGCGCAACGAACGGCATCGGCGCAACTACTGCGGCGATGCGCTTGCCGCGCACCTCGATTTCGAGCGCCGTGCCCTCCGCGCTGTGCGGCAGGCTGACCCAGCCCATGGCGATCGGCGCGCCGACGCTGGGGGCGAAGCCGCCGGACGTGACCTCCCCGACCTGGGCGGCGCCGACATGGATGGTCGCGCCTTCGCGGGCGGGCAGCCGCCCTTCGATCTTGAGGCCGACGCGCTTGGCGCCGGGACCGTCGGCCAGTTCCTTCAGCACGCGGGCGTGGCCGATGAAGCCCCCCTCCTCGCGGCGGCGCTTCTGGATCGCAAAGCCCAGGTCTGCGCCGATGGTGCTGACGGCAGGCGACAGATCGTGGCCGTAGAGCGGCAATCCTGCCTCCAGCCGCAGCGAATCGCGCGCGCCCAGGCCGACCGGCTTGACCTGCGGCAATCCGCACAACGCATCAGCGAGCAGGGTCACGTCGTCCGCGGGGATGCTGATCTCGAAGCCGTCCTCGCCGGTATAGCCCGATCGGCTGATCCACAGCGGAACGCCGCGCCAGGTGAAGAGGCCCGACTGCATGAACAACAGGTCGGCGGTTTCGGGGATGAGCGTGGCGAGCGCCTCGCCCGCTTCCGGGCCTTGCAAGGCCAGCAGCGCCTGGTCGGCCATGTGGTTCATGACGACCGCGTCGGGCAGATGTTCGATCATCCAGCCGATATCGTCATATTTGGTCGCGCCGTTGACGACCATATAGATAGCCGCGCCGTCAAACGCCTCACCGCCCAGACGCGACACCATCAGATCGTCGAGGATGCCGCCTTCATGGTCGAGCAGCATCGAATAGCGCTGGCGGAAGGGCTTCAATCCCTTGATGTCGCTGGGCAAGAGATATTCCAGCGCGTCATCGACACCTTCGCCCGAAAATGTAAGCTGGCCCATATGGCTGACATCGAACAGGCCGGCATGTTCGCGGGTCCAGGCATGTTCGGCCATGATGCCTTCATATTGGATCGGCATGTGATAGCCGGCAAAGCCGACCATGCGCGCGCCACGGGCGCGGTGCCAGGCGTCGAGCGGCAGGGCTTCGAGCGGCAGTTCCTCAGCGAGGGTGGCGATATCGTCAGTGCCGGACATGAAGCGTCCTTTCCGTGCGGGGTTGATGGCGACCGATGCAAAGGCCCGGAGTCGGACCTGTCCTATCTGCCACCCCCTCTGTCACGGAACCTGAGAGCTTTGACCAGCGACCTTGCGGTCCCATGGCTTACCCCTTCGGTGGGACAGGAACGGCCTGTCCGCTTTCCAGAGTGCCTTGCGCGCGATGCGGTCCTTTGACCTGAGAGATTCCGGGGCGGTTGCTCCTTCGGTGACGGGGTGGCCTTCAAGGCTTCCCATGCTCTCCCGCATCATGCCCGACGGACGAATCCGCCGGAGACGCTCCTGCATTGCGGCAAACGCACCGGCGCGTCAATCGGCCAGCGCCATCGCCCCATAGATTTCCGCATGGCGCTTTTCGGCATAGCGGTCGGTCATGCCAGCGATGAAATCGGCGATGTGGCGGCTGCGGGTAGGTTCTTCGCGCACGCAATCATCGCGCCATTCGGGCGGCATCAGCGCGGGATCGGCCTGATAGGCGCGGAACAGGTCGGTGACGATGACCCGCGCCCGGTCAGCGGCGGCAAGCTGTTCGGGATGATGGTAGAGGGTGGCGTACATGAAGCGCTTGAGGTCGCGTTCCTGCGCCGCCAGGTCCGGCGAGAAGGCGACCAGGGTGCGGCCCAGCGCGCGGACATCCTCGACCGTTTCCACGCCCGATGCAGCGATATTGGCGCGGGTCGATTCGATCAGGTCGGTGGCCATCACACCGATCTGTTCGCGCACCAGTTCGCGCAGCAGGCGTTCTTCGGCCACGTCGGGATAGCGAGCGCGCACCCGGTCCCAGCAGGTGGCGACTAAGGGCACCTCCATTAACTGGTCCAGCGTCAGCAAACCGGCGCGCAGGCCATCGTCGATGTCGTGATTATCATAGGCGATGTCGTCGGCAATCGCGGCCAGTTGCGCCTCCAGCGAGGCGTGGCTGGTGAGGTCCAGCGAGAAAAGCGCGTCCAATTCGCGCATCGCCCAGCCAGGGTTGGCGATCGGGCCATTATGCTTGGCCAGCCCTTCGAGCATCTCCCAGCTAAGGTTGAGGCCGGCAAAGCGCGGATAGGGACTTTCCAGCAGCATCAGCGTGCGCAGCGTATGGGCGTTATGATCGAAGCCGCCATGGTCTTCGAGCGCGACCTCCAGCGCATCTTCTCCGGCATGGCCGAAGGGGGGATGGCCGATGTCGTGGGCGAGGCAGAGCGCTTCGGTCAGGTCTTCATTGAGGCCCAAAGTGCGCGCGGTGGTGCGGCCGATCTGCGCGACTTCCAGGCTGTGGGTCAGCCGGACGCGGAAATGATCGCCATCGGGGGATACGAACACCTGCGTCTTGTGGCGCAGGCGGCGGAAGGCGATCGAATGGATGATGCGATCGCGGTCGCGCTGGAAGACGTCGCGCGGCCCGCGCATTTCGCCGCCCGCTTCGGGGTGGAGACGGCCACGGCTGGCGGCGGGATAGCAGGCATAGGGGGCGAGGATCGTCATAGGCGCCCTCTTAGAGCCTTCTCCAGCCAGCCGAAACAGCCGACTGCAAAATGCTCAGTCGGCCAGCTTCTCCACCGTCTCCCCCGCTTCGCTTTTCCAGGCGAAGGCGTCGGCACCGTCCTTTTTCAGGCTGGCCTCCAGTTCCCTGGCGCGCGCGAAGCTGGCGAAGGGGCCTACCAGCAGGCGATTGGTCCGGCCCCAGCTGGTGCTCCATCCGTCCTGCCGCGACAGGATCGTATATTTTTTGCGCAGACCCTTCATGGTGAAGCCCAGCGCGGATTTGCTCTGTCCCACGCCGATCTGGAGCCAGTTGCGCGACGGGTTGTCGGCCAGGCGCTTCTTCTCTTCGGCTTCCTTCTTTGCTTTGGCGTCGGCTTCCGCCTTGGCCTTCGCGATCGCGTCCTTCTTCGCCTTGTCGGCGGCTGCTTTGGCCGCGGTCTGGCGCTCGGCGCGGCGGGCGGCCTGGATCGCGGCGATTTCTGTGAGATCGACCGCAGCGACGCTCGCCTGGCGTTCGGCTTCGGGCACATCGATGGCGCGGATGATGTCCGCCAGCGTGCGGGTGGCCGCCGGGTCGGGTTGCGGCGTGGCGGGTAGCGGCGCGGCGGGGAGCGCCTGCACCGTCGCGGGGGGCGGTGTGGCGTCGGCCGCGGCGGCAGGCGGACCTGATACGGCAGGTTCGGACGGGGCCGATGCCTGCGCCAGCGCGATCGCGTTGAGCTGCGACCCGGCATTGGACGGGGGCGTAGCGGCGGGCGGCGCGCGATCGATCGAATCGAAGCCCGGTGCAGGCGGTCCCTGCACGGCGGCGTTGGACGCGGCGGGCGGTGCGCTCGCTTGACGCAGAGGCGCCGGTTCGGGCGGCGTCTGCTGGGGCGGCGCGGCTACGGTGGACGAGGGCAGAGGCTGCACCACCGGGGACGGAGGCGGTGCGCTCGGCTGCTGCGCGGGTGGCAGGCTCGGCGTGGATGGAACCGGTGTGGACGGCATCGGCTGGGGCTTGGTCGTCGCAGACTGGACCGGTGCGGGCGGTGTTGTCTGGGCTTGGGCCAATTGCGGCTGGGCGGCGCGGCGGGATGCCGCAAGCCCTTCAGCGCGGGCCAGGCGGGCGGCTTCGCGCTGCTGGCGGCGCTGTTCGGATCGGCTAAGCGGCTTGGTCTTGGCCGGGGCGGCGGCGGCGACGGCGACCGGCGCTGTGGCGACGGCGATGCCGGGCGCAGGCGGGGTTGGTGTGATCGCGGCGATGCTGGTGCCGATCTGCGCGGGGAAATGGCCAAAATGCACCGCAGCGGCCTTTTGCGCCGCGGTCAGATAGGGCATTTTCTGCATATAGGGCGTGATCGCCGCGGCCAGTTGCGCGGGCATGGTCTGCTCCGCCACCTTCTTAGCCTCGGCCTGCTTATTGTTCATCGCGAGGATAAAGGCGCGATAGCGCCAGGCGGCCCGATCGCTCTTGTAGAAAAGGGGTTCCATGACCTTGTCGGACGCGGCGATCTGTCCCGATATGCCGAGCGAGGCCGCGTAGCGGCGCACCGTTTCGTCATCATTGGGGGTCCGTGCAAGCGCGGCCTGATAGTCGCGCTGGGCGCCGGCCTGATCGCCGGTCATGTCGCGCGCCAGGCCGCGATCGGACAGAATCGTCGCGTCGGGATAGCCCAGCCGGCCCGCCTGGTCGAACAGGCGCAGCGCTTCGGCGGGATTTTGCAGCTTGAGCATCACCCGCCCCAGCCCGGCCTTGATCCGGCCATTGCCGCTTTCGATCGCGTCGGCGCGGGCGAAGAAGCCGGCCGCCGCGCGCGGATCGTCCAGCGCCAGCGCGGCCTCCCCCGCGCCGATCAGCGCAACCACATCGCGCGGGTTGGACGCGAGGCGGGCCAGATTGCTGTTGAGGTCGGCGGCACCGAGCGGGCGGACCAGTTGCGACTGGTCCAGCTGGCCGTGCGCAGGGGCTGCGAGCAGCAGCGCGCCCGGCAGCCAAAGACCGAGAATCCATGGAGAAGTGCGTGTCACATCCGCGCCTTAGCCGATCCCAGGATGAATGGGAAATTGCCCCAATGAAAAAGCGCGCCGGGTCGCCCCAGGCAACCGACAGCGCGCTTTTACGGTGCGTGCAGCTTACGCCGCGCGCGTCTTACTGGTTGTTCTGGCGATTGAGGAAGCGGGGAATATCAACGCCAGGCGCGACATCATCAGCAGCGCCCGGCGCCTTGTCCGTGCCACGGGTCAGGCCCGCCATCCGCTCGAACAGGGTGCCGCCGGTGGCGACGCGTGGTGCGGGCGCGACGGGCGCGGCCGGTTCGGCGCTGTCCGCACCCAGGATCAGTTCATCCTTGTCCGGCCCTTCATCGGAAAAGACCGCCGCGGGCTTGGCCGGAGCGAAGGCGGCCGGTGACGCAGCGGGCTGCGCCGGAGCGGGCGCGGCCGGAACGTCCAGTTCCAGCGTTTCGGGCTGCGGCGCAGATGCTGGCGGCGCGACGGGCGCCGGCTGTTGCGCCACCGGCGCGGGCTTGGGCGCTGTGGTCGCCGTCGCGGATTGGGGCACGGACACGGCGGGACGATTGGCGAAGCTGAACGGCTGGGTCAGCGGCGCGGCATGGTTGCCGATGTCATTGTCGATACCGGTCGCGACCACGGACACGCGAATCTTGCCATTGAGATTATCGTTGAACGCGCTGCCCCAGATGATGTTCGCGTCCGGGTCCACCAGTTCGCGAATATGGTTGGCGGCTTCGTCCACTTCCATCAGGCGCATGTCTTCGCCGCCAACGATCGACACGATCACGCCCTTCGCACCGCGCATCGACACGCCGTCGAGCAGCGGGTTGGCGATCGCCTTTTCCGCCGCCTGGAGCGCCCGGCCGTCGCCTTCGGCTTCGCCGGTGCCCATCATCGCCTTGCCCATTTCACCCATCACCGAACGCACGTCGGCGAAATCGAGGTTGATGAGACCGGGCATGACCATGAGGTCGGTGATGCCGCGCACGCCCTGCTGCAACACTTCGTCCGCCATCTGGAACGCTTCCTTAAAGGTCGTGTTCGGGTTGGCGATCAGGAATAGATTCTGGTTCGGAATGACGATCAGCGTGTCGACATGCTTTTGCAGCTCGTCGATGCCGCTTTCGGCCGACTTCATGCGGCGATTGCCTTCGAAGGTGAAGGGCTTGGTCACGACGCCGACGGTCAGGATGCCGCGTTCACGCGCCGCCTTGGCGATGACAGGGGCCGCGCCGGTGCCAGTGCCGCCGCCCATGCCGGCGGCGATGAAGCACATATGCGCGCCTTCCAGCGCGGCTTCGACCATGGCGATGGTTTCTTCCGCCGCCGCCTTGCCGATTTCGGGGCGCGAACCAGCGCCCAGCCCTTCGGTGATTTGCGGCCCAAGCTGGATACGGCGTTCGGCCGGCGAGGCGTTCAAAGCCTGCGCGTCGGTGTTCGCTACGATGAAGTCCACGCCCTCGACATGGGCGGCGATCATGTTCGCGATGGCATTGCCGCCCGCGCCGCCGACGCCGATCACCGCGATCCGCGGCTTCAGTTCGTCCACATGCGGTGGGCTAATTTCAATGCTCATATATATATGCTCCCTCAGCTTCCTCGTCAGGAAGCAACGCCGTCACTAATTCTTAACACCAGAAAATAGCGTATTTCACCAGCTATTTTCGTCTTGGTCCAAATTCGTTCAATAGTTTGTCTTCATCGCCCGCATCATGCGTTGCCACCAGAGCGGCGCGCCCAGACGATGCACCGTTTGCGGCGCGGGTGCCATGGTGCGGAGATCAACCGGGTTGGAAGCGCCGTAAAGCGCCAGCCCCGCCAGGGTCGCAAAGGCGGGTCCACTATGCGCTTCGGGCATGGCGGACAAGCCCCTGGGCCGCCCGATGCGCACGGCGCGGCCCAAAGCGCCCTGCGCATAATCGGCGATGCCCTTCATTTCCGCGCCGCCGCCGGTCAGCACCACCTGCCTGCCGGTGGAGTTGAAGCCCATGCCGGCAAGCGCGGCGTTCACTTCGGTCATGATCTGGTTCAGCCGTTCGCAGATGACGCCGACCAGCGCGGCGCGGGTGATCTTGCCCCCTTCCGCGTTCGGTCCGGCCGCCTGCCCCGGCACCGCCATTTCGCCATGGGGCGGCGCGATCTCGATCATCTCCCTGAAATCGCGGGGGTTTTGCATCGCCGAGCCGTAGAAGCATTTGATCCGCTCCGCCTGACTGCGGCGGATGCCGAAGGAGGACGCGATATCGTCGGTAATGTCGGACGCGCCCAGCGGGATCGAGTGCAAGCCCACCAGCATGCCGCCGGCATAGAGCGAGACGTTGGTGACCCCTGCCCCGATTTCGACCAGCGCGACGCCGAGGTCGCGCTCTTCCTCCGACAGGCAGGCAAGGCCCGTCGCGATCGGCGCGGCGACGATCGAATTGACGTTGAGGTAAGCGCCGCGCACGCACAGGTCGAGATTGGCGAGCGGCGCGCCGTCGGCCAGCACGACATGGATATCGACGCCAAGCAGGTCCGCGTGCATCCCCAGCGGTTTCTTGACCGGCACCTTGCCGTTGATGGTGAAGCAGGTCGGCTGGGCATGAAGGACGATGCGGCCATCGGGGTCGATGCCCTGCTGGCCGGTGGTCAGCAGGTCGTCGATATCAGGCTGTTCGATGCGATAGCCGCCCATGTCGCGTTCAACCGTGACGACGTCGCTGACCAGGCTGCCGCCGGAAAAGCTGACCCAGACATCCTCGATATTGGTGCCCGCGACGCGCTCTGCCTGCTCGATGGTTTCGCGCACGGCCAGTTCGGTGCGTTCCATGTCGGCGATGAAGCCGCGCCGCACGCCGCGGCTTTCGCGCTGGCCGGTGCCCAAAATCGCCAGTTCGCCCGTATCGGTACGCCCCGCGATCAACGCGGACACTTTCCACGATCCGATGTCGATCGCGGTGATGAGCTTTTCGACCTTGGGCTGCGCCATGGGGCTTTAGCCTTCCTCGCCCGGCGTCGCGGTGGCGACATCCTTGGCCCCGTCATCCTTCGCGGCGTCGTGCATCGGCTTTTCCTCGACCTGGCCCTGTGGCAGGCGCAGGACGAAGCGATCAGGATCGCGCATGTCGAATTTGACGATGCCGCGGCCGAGCAGGCGGTTGACGCCATCCATCCGTGCGAAATTCACCAAAGCACCGGCCGAATCTTTGTCGCCCTCCGGCAGGGAGAGCGTTTCCCCCGATTGAAAGCGCAGATCCCAGCGCCGGTTCCCGACCCAGGTCGCGCCCGCCAGCATGGGTTTAAGCGCCGGGGCATTTTCCATCAGGCGATTGAGGCCCGCGGTCTGGCGATTGGCGTTAGGGCCGACGACCAAAGGCAGGTCGGGCATCGCGCTGGCGGACACCGATTGCAACACCACGCCCGACACGTCGATCAGGTGCAACTGGCCGCCATGCTGCCACACGGCGACGGGATCGCGCTCGACGATGTCGACCACCAAAGTATCGGGCAGGCGGCGGGAAATGCGCGCATCCTTGACCCAGCCGAGTTTCAGCATTTCGCTGCGCACCCTGGGCAGGTCGAGCGAGAGCATGGAGCGATCTACCTGGCCCAGCGCGATATTATAGACGGGCAGTTCGTCCATCCGTTCGACGCCGCGGACCTCGACCTTGTCGACCTCGAACCCCGCGCGGGCGGCGAGATCCGCCGCCTGCTGCCGGGCCAGGCCGGGCAGGCCCATGAAGATGGCGATGGCGATGACGATCGCGCCGAAAATGCCGACGATGGCCCAGCTGGCCATGCGTTGCAGCGTCGCTTCGCTGATCGGCAGCCATTCGATCAACCGGTCGAGGCTGCTCTGGCGCTTCAAGGTGCGGCCGCGACCGCCATTCGTCGCCCTGCCCTTCGCGCTGCTCAGTCGTGCGGTGCCGCCGCGCCTGATCCGTGCCTCAGCCATGTCCGCTTCCCCCGGCGCGTGTCAGCGCTTCCTCGACAATAGTCTCCACCAGCGTGGCATAGTCAATGCCCAGCTTGGCCGCCTGTTCGGGGACGAGACTGAGCAGCGTCATGCCCGGCTGGGTATTGACCTCCAGCAGGAACAGCCCCTCTATCCCTAGCGTGTCGTCCCAGCGGAAATCGGCGCGCGACGCGCCCTTGCACCCCAGCAATTGATGGGCGCGCAGCGCAATCGCCTTGCAGGCTTCGGTGATTTCAGGCGGCAGGTCGGCGGGGCAGACATGCTCTGTCATGCCGTCGGTATATTTGGCGTCGAAATCGTAAAAGCCGCTCTTGGGGCGCAATTCGGTGACGAGCAATGCTTCGTCGCCCAGCACGGCGGTCGTCAGCTCGCGGCCGCGAATATAGGGTTCGGCCAGCAGCTGCGGGAAATCCTGCCACGGGCCGACGCTGTCGCGGCCGATGGGTTTGCCATAATTGCCCTCGGCCGTGACGATGGCGACGCCGACGGAGCTGCCTTCGTTGACGGGCTTAAGCACATAGGGGCGCGGCAGCGGGTCGGCGGTGAAGAGGCTTTCGCTGTCTACGATATGGCCGCCGGGCATGGGAATGCCGTGGGGGACGAGCGCCTGCTTCGTCAATTGCTTGTCGATCGCGATGACGGAGGTGGCGAGGCCGCTATGGGTGTAGGTGAGGCCCATCAGGTCCATCATGCCCTGCACCGTGCCATCTTCGCCGGGGACGCCATGCAGCGCGTTGAAGATGACGTCCGCCTTCGTTTCGGCCAGCCGCGCGGCGACGTTGCGGTCCATGTCGATGCGGGTGACGATGTGGCCGCGCGATTCCAGCGCCTTGGCGACGCCCTCTCCGCTAGACAGCGAAACGGGGCGTTCCGCCGACCAGCCGCCCATCAGGACGGCGACGTGCCAGGGACCACGGGTCATGCGTAACACTCCGAACTAAAACCATTCGGGCTGAGCCTGTTGAAGCCCTGCCCTTCATTTTTTGAAGAAAAAGAAGAACCCTTCGACAGGCTCAGGGCGAACGGATTAGGAGGGCAGCTCATGGGCGCACCCCAACCCGCTGAATTTCCCATTCCAGCTCGACGCCGCTCTTTTCCTTTACGCGGCGGCGGACTTCCTCGCCCAGCGCTTCGATGTCGGCGCTGGTGGCGTCGCCGCTGTTGAGCAGGAAATTGGTGTGCTTTTCGCTGACCTGCGCGCCGCCCAATTGCAGCCCGCGACACCCCGCTTCGTCCACAAGCTGCCACGCCTTGTGGCCGTCGGGGTTCTTGAAGGTCGATCCGCCGGTCTTGCTGCGCAGCGGCTGGCTCTCCTCGCGTGCGGCGGCGATCCGGTCCATTTCCGCCTGAATCGCGGCGGGTTCGCCCGGTTCGCCGCGGAACGTCGCCGACACCACGATCGCGCCGTCGGTCAGGTTGGAATGGCGGTAGGTGTAGGCAAGTTCGCGGTTGAGCAGCGTGATCTGCTCGCCCGACCGCAGCACGACCTCGCACGAGACCAAGATGTCGCGCGTCTCCCGGCCATAGGCACCGCCGTTCATCCGCACGAAGCCGCCGACCGTGCCGGGGATGGAGCGCAGAAATTCCAGCCCCGCAATCCCTGCGTCGCGCGCTGTCGAGGAGACGAGAATGCCCGACGCGCCGCCACCGCAGGTCAGCGTCGTTTCGTCCAAAGCCACAACCTTCGCGAAGGGCTTGCCCAGCCGCACGACCACGCCCGGTACGCCGCCATCGCGCACGATGAGGTTGGAGCCGAGACCGAGTGCCATCACCGGGATTTCCGGGTCGAGCATGGCTAAGAAGTCGGACAGGTCATCTGCATCCTTCGGCTCGAACAGCCACTGCGCCGTGCCACCCGCCTTGAACCAGACGAGCGGGGCCAGCGGGGCGTCGGCCTTTAGCGTGCCGCGCACCGGCGGAAGGGCGATCGTCGCGCTCAACCGCGCATCCCCCACAGGTTCATCCAATTCTTCATGGCTTTCATGCCCGCTTCATTCGCCTGGGTCGCGGCCATGCCGGTTTCGACCTGACGCTGCGCCGCCTCCACCATGTCGCGCGCAGCCTCCACGCCCTGCATCTGGGCGTCGATCATGCGCTTCTGCATCTCCAGGCCGACGGCGAACAGTTCGAACATCAGACGGCTTCCTTGACCTTGGCGGAGACGGCGGCGGCCAGCCCCGCCGCCCATTTGGTGATGTCGCCTGCGCCAAGGCAAATAACCATGTCGTCGGGCTGGATATCCGCGGCGACCAGCGAGGCCAGTTCATCCGCATCGGCGACGGTCGAGGCATGGCGATGGCCCCGGCGCTTCAGGCCGGCCACCAGCGCGGCACTGTCGACTTCCTCGATCGGCTGCTCGCCCGCGGTATAGACCGGGGCGGCATAGACGATGTCGGCGTCGTTGAACGCCTGCTGGAATTCATCCATAAGGTCGCGCAGGCGGGTGAAGCGGTGCGGCTGGACCACGGCAATGACGCGGCCCTTGGCCCCTTCGCGGGCGGCGGCGAGGACCGCCTTGATCTCGACCGGGTGGTGGCCATAATCGTCGATCACGGTGGAGGTGCCGCCGGCAACCTCGATCTGCCCGACATTGGTGAAGCGGCGCTTGACCCCGCCGAACTTGGCGAAGCCGGTCTGGATGGTCGCATCGTCGATGCCCATGTGCAGCGCCACGCCGATCGCCGCCATGGCATTGAGCACATTGTGGCGGCCGGGCATCGGCATTTCGATGCCCTCGATCTTTCGGGTCGATCCATCGCGCTCACGCACCTGGATGTCGAAGCGGTTGCCGCCGGGGAAGCTCACCACATTGTCGCCGCGGATATCGGCTTGGGCGGAGAAGCCATAGGTGACGATCCGCCGATCCTGCACGCGCGGCAAAATGGCCTGCACTTCGGGATGGTCGAGGCACAAGAGCGCCGCGCCGTAGAAGGGGACGTTGCCGACGAACTCGACAAAGGCGTCCTTCACCCGGTCGAAGCTGCCATAATGGTCGAGATGTTCGGGATCGATATTGGTTACGACCGCGATCGTGCCGTCCAGCCGCAAGAAACTGCCGTCGCTCTCGTCGGCCTCTACCACCATCCAGTCGGAGTTGCCGAGGCGCGCGTTGGAGCCATAGCTGTTGATGATCCCGCCGTTGATGACGGTGGGGTCCACCCCGCCCGCGTCCAGCAGCGCGGCGACCATCGACGTGGTGGTGGTCTTGCCATGCGTGCCCGCCACCGCAACGGTGGATTTGAGGCGCATCAGTTCGGCCAGCATTTCGGCGCGGCGGATGACGGGGACGCGGTTTTCCAGCGCCAATTCGACCTCCGGGTTGCCGCGTTTGATCGCGGTGGAGGTGACGACCACGGCCGCATCGCCCAGATTTTCCGCCTTATGGCCGATCATCACGCGGATGCCCTTGGCCCGCAGCCCCTCGACCACATAGCCTTCGGCGACGTCCGACCCTTGAACGTCATAGCCCAGATTATGCATCACCTCGGCGATGCCGGACATGCCGATGCCGCCGATGCCGATGAAATGGATCGTGCCGATGTCCGTGCCGACACCCTTCATGCGTGACATTCCTTATGGATGAAGGCGTTCGCGCTGAAAGAAGCAGAGGGCTTCGACAGGCTCAGCCCGAACGGGGAGAGGTTTGTGGTCTTCACGCCGGGACCCCAGCCAGATTGAGCGTGGTCGGCGTCGGCCCGACGCGCACCGGGTCGTTCATGATCGGGGCATGGCCGATGCTTTCGAGCAGGTCGGCCATGTCGCGCGCCGCATGGGGACGGCCGCAGCCGCGCGCGCGTTTTGCGGCATTTTGCAGCGCGCCGGGTTCCAACGCCATCTTCTGCATCTGCTTGGCGAGTTCGACCGCGGTGAAGCGCGCCTGCGTAATGGTGCGCGCGCCGCCCGCCTCGGTCATTTCCTTCGCATTGGCGGTCTGGTGATCGTCCATCGCGCTGGGCAACGGGATGAGGATCGCGGGACGGCCGGCGCAGGTCAGTTCAGCGAGCGTCGATGCCCCTGCCCGCGCGATCACCAGATGCGACCAGCCCAGTTTTTCGGGCACATCATTGAAATAGGTGGCGAGGTCGGCGGGGATTTCCATCTCCGCATAGGTCTTGCGCACGCGGTCGATATCCTCGGCCCGGCATTGCTGCGTGACTTGCAACCGGCGGCGCAGAGCGACCGGCAGCATCGACAGGCCTTCGGGCACGACACTGGACAGGATCGACGCCCCCTGGCTGCCGCCGATCACCAGCACGCGGAACACGCTTTCGTCGGTCAGCGCGGGGAAATCCTCCTCGCGCAACTGCTTGACTTCCTCGCGCACCGGATTGCCGATCAGGTGGACCTTGGCCGCATAGGCATCCTTCAAGCGTTCAACATCGGGATAGGCGGTGGCGATGGCGTCGACGCGGCCGGCGAGCAGACGGTTGACCCGGCCCAGCACGGCATTTTGCTCATGGATGGCGGTCGGGATGCCATCGGCCAATGCGCCTAGCAGCGCGGGCATGGCGGGATAGCCGCCGAAGCCGACGACGGCGGTGGGGCGGAAGGTTTCGTTGAGGCGGCGGGACATGGCGCGGCCCGCCAGGATCGCTTTCAAGGCGCCGGGCCAGCTGGTCGGATTCTTGGTCATGCGGCCGGCGGGCATGATGTGGACCTGCGCCCGATTGTCCGGCGCCTTGTCAAAGATGCCGGGGATCTTCGCCCCGCGCTCATCGGTGACGAGCGCGACATGATGCCCCCGCGCCATCAGCTCTTCGGCCACGGCGTGCGCTGGAATCATATGACCCCCCGTCCCGCCGGCGGCGAGGACGAAGTGACGGGAAATGCTCATCGACCACTCCATTTGACCACGGTATGCCGGCCCATGAAGGGATTGCGCCGGGTGAAGGCGAGCAACAGGCCGACCCCGATGCAGAGCGCCAGCATAGAGGAGCCGCCATAGCTGATAAAGGGCAGCGTCATACCCTTTGACGGAAATATCTGCGCATTGACGCCCATGTTAATGATCGCCTGCAACCCGAACTGGGTGGTGAGGCCCGCCGCGGCGAGGATGGTGAACACATCTTCCTCATCCAGCAGGCGCAGCAGTACGCGCACGACGATGGCGAGATAGACACAGGCGATGGCGATGCAGGCGAGCAGGCCGAACTCCTCGCCGATTACCGAGAAGATATAGTCGGTATGCGCTTCGGGCAGGCGGAACTTGTTCTGGCCGCCGCCCGGCCCAACGCCGGTAAAGCCGCCATGGGAAATGGTGCGGAAGGCAAGGTCGGTCTGGTCCGGGCCGGCGTCGAGCTGGACGCCGATGCCCAGAAAGTCGTTCACGCGCTGGCGGCCATTTTCATAGAACATATAGACCGCGACCAGCCCGGCCAGCGCGACCCCGGCCATGCCGCCGATGAAGCGCATCGACACGCCGGACAGGAGCAGCAATACGCCAAGACAGGCGGCGAAGATGACGGTCTGGCCGAAATCGGGCTGGCGCATCAGGATGATCGCGATCAGGCCAGTGACGCAGAAACTCAAGGGCACGACCGGCAGGGTCATGTCCTTGGCGCGCAAAGACAGCAGCCAGGCGAGCGCCACCACATAGACGGGTTTGAGGAACTCCGACGGCTGGAAACGGAAGCCGGGCAGGTCGATCCAGCGCTTCGCGCCGTTCACGGTCGATCCCAATATCGGCACGCACAGGAGCATGACGAAGAAGAAGGCGCAGCCGAAAATCGCCAGCCGCCGCGCCTGCGGCCGGGGCAGCATGGATATGACGAGCATGATCGGTAGGCCGATGAACACCCACATCAGCTGCCGCCAGAAATAGATGAGCGGGTTGACGGCGATCTGCGCCGTCGATCGGTCGATCGCGGCGACAGGCGAGGCGGCGGCCACGGCGACCAGGCCGATCGCCATCAGCGTGACGATCAGCGACAGGAGAACACGGTCGATCTCCCAAAACCAGATGGCGAGCGCGGTGCGTTCGCGCGGCACGGTGCGGGTGCGGAACCCCTTCACCAATTCGCCTGCTCTGGACATGCCTGTTCCCCTTTTGCTCATCGTCGCCCCGGAGCCTTAATCGAGCGCCGCGACGGCGGCGACGAAGGCATCGCCGCGCGCCTCGAAATCGCGAAACTGGTCGAAACTGGCGCAGGCGGGCGACAACAGCACCACGTCGCCCGGCTGCGCGATGCGCGCGGCGCGGCGGACGGCGGCGCTTAGCATCTCACTGTCGTCCACAGCCATATGGGCGCGCAGCAGATCGGCGAACATATGCCCCGCTTCGCCGATGGTGTAAGCGTGGGCGACATTGGCGAAATGGGGGACGCATTCGTCCAGATTATCGGACTTGGCGACGCCGCCCAAGATCCAGTGGATGCGAGGCTTGCCGTCCTTCGAGGGCCAAGCGGCGAGCGCGGGCGCGGTGGAGGCGGCGTTGGTCGCCTTGCTGTCGTTGACGTAGAGGACGCCGCTGCGGGTTGCGACCGCCTGCATCCGGTGGGGGAGCGAGGCGTAGCTGGCGAGGGCGTTGGCAATGGTGTCGGCGTCGACGCCCAGCGCTTTTGTGACAGCGATGGCGATAGCTGCATTTTGGGCGTTGTGCGGGCCTTGCAGGGCCGGCCAGGTCAGTTGGGCGGCAGGGTCGATGTCGGAGGCGTGAACCACCCCCCAGTGAGGTTTCTGTCCACGACGCTGCCATTCCGAAGCTGCTATCTTTCGTGTGGCTTCGTCATCTGCCGCGAAAACCGCACACTGGTCCGCCGACTGCATCGCAAACAATCGCGCCTTCGAAGCGACATAGCCCGCGAACCCATCATACCGATCCAGATGATCCGGCGTGATGTTGAGCAGCACCGCGACGTCGCAGTCGAGGCTATGCGTCACGTCGATCTGGTAGCTGGACAGTTCCAGCACATAGACGCCGACGCCGTGCAGGTTCGGTTCCAGCGGCGGCTGGCTGAGGATCGGCAGGCCGATGTTGCCGCCCATGACCGTCGGGTAACCCGCCTGCTCGATGATGTGATGGATCAGCGCAGTCGTGGTGGACTTGCCATTGGTGCCGGTGATGCCGACGACCTTGTGCGGTGGCAGCGTCGGGCGGGCGAGCGCGAACAGTTCGATGTCGCCGATGATCGGCACACCGGCGATCTTGGCGCGCATGGTGATAGGATGGCGGTTCAATGGCACGCCCGGCGACACGACGATGCCGTCGAAACCGCTGAGGTCGATCTCCATTGGATCGCCCAGTTCCGCCTTGCCCTCAACCAAGGCGCGCGCTTCTTCGCGGCTATCCCAGGCGACGACGCGCGCGCCGCTGGCGACCAGCGTGGCGACCGTAGCGAGGCCGGATCGCGCCAGCCCCAATACGGCGTAGGTCTTGCCTGCGAAGGCGCTGGAGACGATCATCGCAGTTTCAACGTGGCAAGACCGGCGAGCGCCAGCACGAAGGCGATGATCCAGAAGCGGATAACCACGGTCGGTTCGGCCCAGCCCAATTGCTCGAAATGATGGTGGATCGGCGCCATCTTGAACACGCGCCTGCCGGTGCGTTTGTAGAAGAAAACCTGGATGATGACGCTGAGCGCCTCCACGACGAACAGCCCGCCGATGATGCCCAGCACGATTTCATGATGGGCGGTGACCGCGATCACGCCGATCGTCCCGCCCAGCGCGAGGCTGCCGGTATCGCCCATGAAGACGGCGGCGGGCGGCGCGTTGAACCAGAGGAAGGCCAGGCCCGCACCGATGATCGCGCCGCACAGGATCGTCAGATTGCCCGCGCCCGGCACATGGGGGATGCCCAGATATTCGGCAAAGTCGGCGCGGCCGACCAGATAGACGATCAGCATGAAGGCGAGGCTGGCGATGATGACCGGCATGGTGGCGAGGCCGTCGAGGCCGTCGGTCAGGTTCACCGCATTGCCGAACGCGACGATGACGAAGGCGGCAAAGCAGAAGTAGAACGGCCCCAGTTCGATCGCCGGGCCATTGTAGAAGGGCACATAGAGCGCGGTATTGCCATGCTGGTTGACGATCATCCAAGCGGCGAAACCGGCGATCAGAAATTCGAACAGCAGGCGCATCTTGCCCGACAGCCCCTTGTGGCTGGCCTTGGTCACCTTGTCATAATCGTCCAGGAAGCCGATCGCGCCGAAGCCCAGCGTCACGAACAGGCAGGCCCAGACATAGGTGGACGACAGGTCCATCCACAGCAGCACTGAAATGACCATGGAGGTCAGGATCATAAGGCCGCCCATGGTCGGCGTGCCGCGCTTGGCCAGATGCGTCTGCGGACCGTCGTCGCGGATCGGCTGGCCCTTCCCCTGGCGGACGCGCAGCCAGCCGATGAATTTGGGGCCGATCACCAGGCCGATGATGAGCGAGGTGAAGATCGCCGCGCCCGCGCGGAAGGACAGATAGCGGATGAGGTTGAACACCCCCGCAAAATCCATGGTCTGGGCCAGCCAGTAGAGCATCAGTTCGTCTTTCCTTCGCGGGCGGCTTCGCCAAGGGCGGCGACCAGGCGGGAGAGGCCCACGCCGTTCGAACCCTTGACCAATATCGCGTCGCCCGCGCGCATTTCGGCTTGAATAAGGGGGATGGCGGCCGCCGTATCGGCGACATGGACATGCGGAATAGTGTTGCCAAGCGCGTCGGCCAGCGGCGCCATCTCCGCGCCGACCAATATGGCATAATCGACCCGGCCCGCCCCCAGCGCCTCGACAAGGCCGGCGTGGAGTTCGACGCTGCGCTCGCCCAGTTCGCGCATCCCGCCCAATATGGCGATGCGCCGGTCGGCCTTTTCGCGGCCCAGTTGCGTCAACGTTGCGGTCATGGACAGCGGATTGGCGTTGTAGCTTTCATCGATCAGCAGCGCTTGCCCGCCGGCCACAGGCAGGATGCGCCGCTCACCCCGGCCCGGCAGGCCCGGCATTTCGGCGAGCGCCAGGCCCGCTGCGGCCAGATCCCCGCCCACCGCATCGACTGCGGCCAGCACCGCGAGCGCGTTCGACACCCAATGGTCGCCCGGCGCAGCCACGGTGAAGCAGAGTTCCGCGTCGGGCAGGGTCGCGGTGACCAGCGTACCGCCGCCCGGCGCAGGCACGGCTTCGCGGGCGCAGATATCCGCCTGGGGACTGGTGCCAAAGGTCAGGATGCGGGCAGCGTGCCGTTCCGCCTTGTTGTAGAGCAGCGTCACATGCGGGCTGTCATAGGGGATGATCGCGGTGCCGCCGGGTTGCAGCCCCTCGAAAATCTCCGCCTTGGCCTCGGCGATCTTCGCTTCCGTGCCGAAAAATTCGATATGGGCTGGCGCGATCGCGGTGACGATCGCAACGTCGGGGCGGACCTGCCGGGTCAACGCCGCCAGTTCGCCCGCATGGTTCATGCCCATTTCGAACACGCCATAAGCCGACCCGCGCGGCATCCGGGCGAGGCTAAGCGGCACGCCGACATGGTTGTTGTAGCTTTTGACCGAGCGGTGCACCTGCCCCTGCGCGGCGCGGTCCAGCGCCTGAAACAGCGCTTCCTTCGTGCCGGTCTTGCCGACCGATCCGGTGACGCCGATCACCTTGCCATCCATGCGCTTGCGCGATGCTTTGCCCAATGCTTCGAGCGCGGCGGCGCTATCGGGGACCAGGATGTGGGGATGGGCGACGGGTTCGCTGACGATCGCCCCGGCCGCGCCCTGCCCGAACGCCTTGTCGACAAATTTATGGCCGTCGGTCGTATCGCCCTTCATCGCGACGAACAGGTCGCCCTGCCCCACTTCGCGGCTGTCGAAAGCGACGCCCGAAACGGCGAACGGCGCCGACGCGGCGCCGCCTGTGGCCTCAGCGATTTGCGTCGAGGTCCAGAGATCTGGCATCAATCCAACGCTCCAGAAACAAAACACCGTTCGGGCTGAGCCTGTCGAAGCCCTTTCCTTCCTTGAAGAAAAGAAAAGCCCTTCGACAGGCTCAGGGCGAACGGATTTGAACACATATTTTGCATCAACCCGCGCACTCCCGCGCGACGGTGACGTCGTCAAAGGGCAGCACGCGGTCGCCGATGATCTGGCCCTGCTCATGGCCCTTGCCCGCCAGCAGCACGATATCGTCCGGCCCGGCCAGCGCGATCGCAGCGGCGATCGCGGCGCGGCGGCCGCCGATTTCCTCCGCGCCTGGCGCACCCGCCAGCACGGCGGCGCGGATCGCCGAAGGCTCCTCCGAACGCGGATTATCGTCGGTGACGATGACATGGTCGGACAATTCCGCCGCGACCTTGCCCATCAGCGGGCGCTTGCCCGCATCGCGATCGCCGCCTGCGCCGAACAGGGTGATGAGCCGCCCTTTGGTATGCGGGCGCAGCGCCTCGATCGCGGCTTTCAGGCCGTCAGGGGTATGGGCATAATCGACATAGACGGGCGCGCCCGCCTTGCTGATGACGGCGCGCTCCAGCCGCCCACGCACCGGCTGGACCCGGCCGAGCAGTTCTAACACCTTGGCCGTGTCTCCGCCGGTCGCGATAACGAGTCCGGCGGCGGTCAGAGCGTTGGCGGCCTGATAGGCACCAATCAGCGGCAGGTTGACCTTGTAGAGCTTTCCTTCCGCCTCGATCTCCAGCGTCTGGCCCAAATGGGTCGGGGAGCGGTTGACCAGGCGCAGCGCGTCGCCTTGCGCGCCGATGGTCAGCAGGCGCAGGCCGCGCGTCTGCACCCGGTCGATAACCTTGGCGGACCAGGCGTCGTCGGCCCAGACGACCGCCGCGCCGTCCGCCGATACGACCTCATCGAACAGCCGCATCTTGGCGTCGAAATAGGTCTCCATGTCGCCATGATAGTCGAGATGGTCGCGTGACAGGTTGGTGAACGCGCCCGCGATCACCGGCAGCCCTTCGGTGCGATATTGGTCGAGGCCATGGCTCGACGCCTCGAACGCGGCATGGGTGATGCCCTCACGGCGCAAGCCCGACATATTGGCCAGGAAAGTGACGATATCCGGCGTGGTCAGCCCGGTCGACACCTGATCGACCGCCGTGGTAACACCCAGCGTGCCGATCGACGCGGACTTATGCCCCATCATCCGCCAGAGCTGACGGACGAGTTCGACCGTGCTGGTCTTGCCATTGGTGCCGGTGACGGCGACGGTCACGTCCGGGAAGGGCGCGAAATAGCGGGCCGCCATCAGCGCCAGCAGGCGACGGGGATTGGCGTGGGCGATGTGGATCGCGCCCTCGACCTTCGCTTCCGGCCGGGCGACCACGGCGAGTGCGCCTGCCTTGACGGCGTCGGCGATATAATCCTCGCCATTGACGCGCAGGCCCTGGAACGCGCCGAAAACGGTGCCCGGCGCGACCTTGCGATTGTCGATGGCGAAACCGGTCACGGACGAATCAAGGCCGGTTTTGTCTCCGACCTCGACATCCAGCCCCTCGATAAGCGAGCCGAGGCGCATCATTCTTTCTCCTTGTCGCCGTGCAGCAGCGGCATCAGGTCGGAAATATCGACGTCGCGGCTTTCGTCCGGTAGCACGCCCAGCATCGGGCCGGTCCGCTCCACCACCCGCTTGACCACGGGCGCGGCGGTCCAGGCGGCCGTGCGCAGGCCATATTGGCCCGTCGCCTCGTCCATGATCGCGACGACGACGTAGCGGGGATTGTCCATCGGGAAGGCAGAAGCGAAAGTCGTCACCAGCGAAGTCTTGTTATAGCGCCCCTCTTGAGGCTTTTCGGCCGAACCCGTCTTGCCGCCCACCCGGAATCCCTTGGCGTCGGCGCTACGCCCTGTACCCGCCGACACGATCATCCGCAACAGTTGCCGCATCCGTGCGCTGGTGGCGGCGGAAAAGACGCGGCGGCCTTCGGGCACTTCGTCGGCGCTCAGCTTGCGCACGGTTGCCGGACGCCAGATGCCGCCATTGACCAAGGCGGCATAGGCGGCCGCCAGATGCAGCGGCGTGACCGCGATGCCATGGCCGTAGGAGGTGGTCATGCTTGTGATCCGGCCCCAGCTGGACGGCCAGATGCCCTTGGCGCGCTCGTTAAACTCGATCGGTGCGCGCTGGTCGAAATCCAGGCTGCGGAACATTTTTTGCAGCGGCGCAGCGCCCATTTCGTCGGCGATCCGCGCCGTGCCGATGTTGGAGCTGTGGACCAGGATTTCGGGCACGTTGATCCAGCGGCCCATGGCATGGTCGTCCTTGATGCGGAAACCGGCGACGGCGAGCGGCGCGGTGGCGTCATAGCGCTTGCTCATCGACGTGACGACGCCCGCGTCCATGGCCGCGGCGATCGCCAGCGGCTTGAATGAGGAACCCATTTCGTAGCGCGCCTGCACCATATGGTTGCACAGCGGCGACTGGCTGCACGTTTTGCCCGCGTAATTTTGCAGCTTGTTGGGATCGAAGACGGGAATCGAGGCCATGGCGATGATCTCGCCGGTATTGGCGTCCATGATGACGCCGCCTGCGCCCTTGGCCCGCGTCTGCACCAGCTGGGCATAGAGTTCGCTTTCCAGCGCGCCTTGCACCCGGCTGTCGATCGACACGGCGAAGGGCTTCCCGCGTTGCGCCGCGTCGATCAGCCGGTCGTTGAACGCCGCCTCCACGCCCATGCCGCCGACACCTGCGGAGTCGGGCGCGAAGCCAAGCACATGCGCGGCGAGCGTGCGTTGGGGATAAAGCCGCTCCTTCTCACGGGGAAATTCGATGCCGATCTCACCCAGCGCGTTCACCGCCGCCACCTGTTCGGGCAGCGCACGGCGGCGCAGATAGGCCCAGCCGCGCCCACGCAGCTTCTTGTAGAAGGCGGCTTCAGGTTCGTCGGGGAAAATTTCGTGCAGCTTGCGCGCCAGTTCGGCCGGATCGCCGATCAGCTTGGATGGGCGCACTGCGACCGAGTAGGCGTCCATCGTGCGCGCCAGAGGCACGCCGTTGCGATCCACGATGTCGGCGCGGGCGGGCAGGAAGGCGGACAGGGCGCCATCGCCCGTCGTCCCCGGCGCAAAAATGCCAACCCAGGCGAGTCGGCCGATCAGGATGGCGGTGATGGCCAGAAACAGGATCAGCAGCAACATCAACCGGTTGTGGGCGATGGCGGTCAGGTTGAGCCGCGCTCGCCCTGCCCGCTCGCCGCCGGGCTGCACAATGATCGTGGCCATCAGTTCGCCCCCTTCTTGCGCTCGCGCGCGGCTTTGGCGGACAGATCGCCCAGCGTGCTGTCGTCCAGCAGCTTGGCGTCGAGCATCGCCATCCGTTCCGCCTTGCGCGCGATCGGATTGGGTTTGCTGACGTCGGCATCGGCCTTTGCCTGCTGCGCCGAGGTGCGGGGCGCGGGCTTGGGCAGTTTGTCGACGACGTCGGCGGCATGGGCCTCCCGAATCACGGCGATGTCGCTGCGGATCTGGGTCGCGGCCGGGCTTTCGGGGGCCTTTTGCGGGGCGGACGGCAGGTCGGCGGGGGTTTCGACCATGGCCACCATCACCGGCGGGGCAACATAGTCGGGACCGTTGGGCTGAATGCCGTCCAGATGCGCCAGCGCCCGTTCGCCGCCCAGATATTGCTGGGCGCTGGGCGTCGCATACAAGAAGTCATGCTGGTTCCAGCTTTCGAGCTGACGCATTGAGGCGCGCGCGCTGAATTCCGTCTCCAGATAGCGGATATCGCCCTTCGCCTGCGCGATCTGCCAGCGCACCTTCATCAGCTCGTTGCGCTCGGTCGCGACCTTGAGCGACACCATATAGGCCCCCAGCGCGCCCAGTGCGACCAGGATCACCCAGATCAGGCTCTGCAACCTCTTAACGGCGATCATGCGTTGGCACTCCGAATGGAAGCGGGGGCAGAGGTGCGGATGGCGGCACGCAAGGTGGCGGATCGGGCGCGGGGGTTGCGCGCCAGTTCGGCGTCCCCCGCACGCACCGGCTTGGCGGGCTTGGCGAAGGTCGGCTGCGGTCCGGCGGCGCGTTCGGGCAGATGCCTGGACCCTGATCCCTCGCCGCCGCTGCGATTGCGCAGGAACTGCTTGACGATGCGGTCCTCCAGGCTGTGGAAGGTGACGATGGCCAGGCGACCGCCCTCCTCCAGCAGCGTCTCGGCCGCGTCCAGCGCCCGCTCCAGCTCTTCCAGTTCCTGGTTCACATGGATGCGGATCGCCTGAAAGGTGCGGGTCGCCGGGTCTTTCTTGTCATGCGGCTTGTGGCCCAGCGCGCGGCGGACCACGGCGGCCAACTGGGCGGTGCGCTCCAGCGGGCGCGCCTCCACGATGGCGCGGGCGACGCGGCGCGAGCGCGGCTCGTCACCATAGCGGTAGATGACGTTGGCGATATCCTCTTCCGACGCGCTATTCAGGAAATCGGCCGCGTTCATGCCGTCCTGGCTCATCGTCATGTCGAGCGGGCCGTCGGCCTGGAAGGAAAAGCCGCGGTCGGCGCGGTCGAGCTGCATCGAGGAGACGCCGATATCGAGCGTGATGCCCGACACCTTGGCGATGCCGCGGTCGGCCAGCAATTCGACCATGCGGGAAAATTCGCCCGCGATCAGCGTAATGCCATGGACGTCCGCGACCGCCTGCCCTTCGCGGATCGCATCGGGGTCGCGATCGAAGGCGAAGACCTGCGCGCCTGCACCGGCCATGGCGCTGCTATAGCCGCCCGCGCCGAACGTGCCATCGACATGGATCTCGCCAGGGGTGATGGCGAGGGCGTCGAGCACTTCGGCAAGGAGGACGGGGATATGAGGCGCATCGTTCACTTGGCCACCCCTTCCGCCCGCGCGTCGATCCAGCGACGCACCTTGTTGCGGATCAGGGCGGGGCGATCGGGGCTTTCGATCAACGCTTCGGGCTTCCAGACCTGAAAATAACGGCCAACGCCATAGAAGAAGATCGCGTCGGTGATGCCGGCTTCATCCTTGATATCGGGGTGCAGGAAGAAGCGACCGGCATCGTCGAAATTCACGTCTTCGATCGTGCCCAGGCGATTTTCGCGTTCCAGATCGGCGTTGAAATCGCGCCCGGCCTCATAGGCTTGACGCTCCAGCTTCTCGACCTCGTCGAACAGGAACTGCTTGTGCGACAGGCCAAAGCCGGTGGCGCAGCCATTGTCCATGTGGATCGACAGGCACAGGCGATTCTGCCCGCCGCTGGCCTGAGTCACTAGCTTGCGCATCTCAAGGGGCAGCACGAAACGGCCCTTGCCGTCCGCGACGCTGAACGCGTTGCCCGTATAGAGAATGACATCCGACACGCTGGCGACTGGCCCCTTATTTTCGGGGCACAGGCCGCCTGTCGCCGGAATCACGAAAAGACCATCCAGCGTTCAGGACTGCACAAAGCCTGACGAACCCCAATGCTGGATTACCTACCAAGCATGGGGGGTCACTGCAATGGGAAAGCATGGGTGACGATGGGAAAAGACGGTGAAATTCGGGACTAACCGAATTTGTTATCTTTGGCCTCGTCATCTTCTCCTTTTGTTCCGGGCGTGGCCCCACGCCGTCCCCGGCGGAGCAGCATCGCGCCCACTATCGCCCACATCGTCCCGGCCAGAAGCGCCCAACGGAGCGCGCGGGTGACATCCTGCGCGTCGCGCATCCAGCGCCGGTCGCCAGGGATGGATGCCCCGCCCAACCAGCGGACGACGAGCGCAGGCGTATCGGCCACCCAATAGCGGGGATCGAGCGGATGGGCGGGATTGGCGAGCCAGAGCCGGTCGTCGATCGGATCGGCGTCTCCCACCAGCAAGGCCGCCCCATGCCCTATCTGCTTGCGCTGCACGATCCCGTCTCTCTCCGCAGTAGGGCAGCCGCGCGCACCCGTCAGGGTGATGAGCGTGCCGTCGGGGGGAAAATAACGGATTTCTTCGCTCATGATGGCGCACGGGTGGAAACCCCAATGGTCTAGCAGCGGCCCCAGCAGGCTGGTGGACGGCGCGCGGCGGCGATCGCCCAGCGGCAGGTCCGACGGCCAGCGCAGCAGCGGATCGGCCATTACCAGCGCCGTGCCACCATCCCGCACCCAGGCGTCTATCGCGACCAGTTGCGTGGGCGTCATAGCGCGTGGCTGGGCCAGCAGGAGCCGCTTTGCCCCCGATGGTTTGAGTTGAACCGGGTCGTCCATCGGCACGACGGTGAAGCGGGTGCGCAGGACCGTGACGACGGGGGCGTCCTGTCGCCCCGACTCGCTCCAGAAGAGTGGTAGCGCGGTGATGACAGCGAGCGTCGGGCGGTCCGGGACTGGGTGCAACGGTTGGGCGGGGCCGCGCCAGAGGAGCAGCGCGGCAAGTATGAGGAAGATCACACCCACGCCTGTTCGCTTCGAGCGTAGTCGAGAAGTGTTAGCGCCAGGCTTCTCGACTACGCTCGAAGCGAACGGGGAATGGCGCAGCATGGCCCCGCCGAAAGCCGCCAACATCCCAACCATCGCCAGCCCCAGCGCCGCCATCCCGTCCGGCACGCGTCCCGCCGCGAAAGCGCAGAAGATCAGCGCCATCCCGACGCCACCCATCGCCACCCATGTCAGTATCGCCCATCCGCGCCGCGCCAGCAGCAGGCCCGCCCCGGTCAGCACTATCGCCGTTGGCAAAGCCCAATCCCAGGGATCGGCCTGACCCGTCAACCAGGCGCTCCACAGACCGGCCAGAACAATCGCCAGCGGCGGCAACCAGAGCCACAGGAATCGGTTCAGCCCCGCCTTCATCGGCGGCGATCCTGGCCCGGCGGCATCACTCAGCGCTGCTGCTGCGTGGAGTCGCGGTCCATGGGCTTGCGGATATTGGGATCGGGTTGCAGGTCGGGCACGATCGGGGCCTGTTCCGGCGCGGGCTGCACGCCCAGTTCGGCCAGCGGATCGCGCGGCGACACGGCATTGCCGCTGGCGCTGAGCGTCGGCACCACCGGCGGCGGCAGCGCGGCGTCGTCCATCCGCGCCTTTTCGATGACGATATTGGCCAGCCCCACCAACAGCACCACACCCGCCAGACCGGTCAAGCCGATCTGGACGCGCTGCAACCCTTCCTGTCGGCGGGGTGTTTCAGCCATGGTGACGCTCTGGACCTCTTCGCCGCGACCCGTGTCGGCGTTCATGCAGTCTGCGCGAGCCAGGGGAAGACGGTCAAGCCCTTAGATTCCAGCCACTCACGGTTGTAGAGGGTCGAGAGATAGCGAAAGCCCGTATCACACAGGATCGTCGCGATCCGTTTGCCTGGCCCCAATTGCCGCGCCAGCGCCACCGCACCCGCGACATTGATGCCCGACGACAGGCCCAGGCACAGCCCCTCCTCGCTCAGCAAGCGGCGGACCCACTCCATGCCGTCCGCGTCGGAAATGCGGAACTGGGTGTCGATCGGCGCGCCTTCCAGATTGGCGGTGATGCGCCCCTGGCCGATGCCCTCTGCCACCGAAGAGCCTTCGGCCTTCAATTCGCCGGTCGCGTAATAGCTGTAGAGCGCCGCGCCGTGCGGATCGCTCAGCGCGATGGTGATAGTCTCATCCTTGGCCTTAAGGCCCAGGCCGACGCCGGCGATCGTGCCGCCCGTGCCGGCCGCGCAGGTGAAGCCGTCGATCCGGCCGTCCATCTGGGTCCAGATCTCTTCCGCCGTGCCGACGATATGCGCCTTGCGGTTGGCGATATTGTCGAACTGATTGGCCCAGATCGCGCCTTCCGTCTCCTCCGCCAGGCGGCGGGAGGTATGGACGAAATGGCCAGGGTTGGAATAAGGCGCGGCGGGCACCGTCACCAGTTCCGCCCCCAGCGCGCGCAACGTATCCATCTTTTCGCGGCTCTGCGTTTCGGGCATGACGATGATCGTCTTATAGCCCTTGGCATTGGCGACCAGCGCCAGGCCGATGCCGGTATTGCCCGCCGTCCCCTCGACAATGGTGCCGCCGGGCTGGAGCAGCCCCTTTTCCTCGGCATCGTTGACGATGAACAGCGCCGCCCGGTCCTTGACCGAGGCGCCAGGATTGGCGAATTCGCACTTGGCGAAAATGTCGCAGCCCGTCTCTTGCGAAGGGCCGGCGAGACGCACCATCGGCGTATTGCCGATGAGGGCGAGGCTATTGGGTTGAAGCAGCATGACACCCGCATAGCGGAGCGGACGCGACTTTGCCAAGCAAGGGAATGATGAGGCCAAGAAAGCGGCCATTTCATCGCCCTGTTAATCTTTGCCCGGTTAATCTTTTCACCCTCCGGCGTCCCATCGCGGCACAGGCCAAATGCGCAGGGGAAAGCGTAAGCAAATTACGCTAAGGGCGAGCTGCGCGACATGGGGTCGCGTACCGACAGGGTTTGGCATGCGGCTTTTTGCACAGATGCGGGGATGGCAGGGACATGGCGCGATCGCCCTGATCGCGCTGGTGCTGCTCGTCGCCCCGCGCCTCATCACTGCCGCGCCGCTCGACATGCTCGATGGCGAACAGGGCCGGTCCCTCGCCGACCCAGCCGAAGATTCGGGCGCGAACTTCCCCGGCTCCGCCTTCTTCTATGCGCAAGGGGCGTTCGATCCGGTGCCTGGCGTCGCCACGGTGCAGAGCGAGCATGTGCTGGGCCTGGACGAAGTGAAGGCCGCGCCCGCCATGGTCTTTCGCGGGATGACCGGCCTCGACAGCTATCGTGCGCTCAATTGCCTGACATCCGCCATCTATTATGAAGCCGCCAACGAACCGGACGATGGCCAGCGCGCAGTGGCGCAGGTGGTGCTCAACCGGGTGCGCAGCCCGCTCTGGCCCAATACGGTCTGCGGCGTCGTCTATCAGGGGTCGGAACGCACCGACTATAAATGCCAGTTCACCTTCAGTTGCGACGGTGCAATGGCGCGGGTGCCCGCCGCCGCCGCCTGGGTCCGGGCGCGGCGCGTGGCGCAGGATGCACTGGCCGGGAATGTTTACGCGCCGGTCGGCCTCGCCACCCATTATCATACGCTGGCGGTGCGCCCCCTATGGTCGTCCAGCCTGCAGGCGGTGGCTGTGATCGGCGCGCATATCTTTTATCGCAATCCCGGTTTCAACGGCACGCCCGCGGCCTTCTCCGACCCTTATCTAGGACGCGAGACCATTTCGGGGCCAGCACGCAGCAGCTGGCCTGCGCGCCCGGCACAGCCTGTCGAGATGCTGGCTACTCCCTACGCAACGCCCACACCGCCTGCCACGCCGATCGCACCGCGCGCCGGCTGGACGCCCGCGCCCCCGCCCCCGTCGTCCGCCAACGATGGCCTGCCGGAATCCACCATCCGACCGGAATATCGTAACAGCGGCCGTCCGCTCATCTGAGACGCACCTATGTCCCCGGCGGCGGTTTTAGCGGTTAATATTGCGATGACCATCGAAGTGGCTGGAAAAAAAGCAGATTAAAAATAGGCTTTTTCGGCATCGGCGGGAACCGATCCGCGATGTTATGGGTTTTATATTTCGGATAGCAAATCTTTTGCCCCCCGCTCTTGCTATCCAAAAAAATATGAGCCCGGAACGTCTCCCCCCCGACGCGTTCCGGGCTCAGCTTTTTTCGGGCTTTTCCGGTTGAAATCTTTATTCTTTTCGGCTGCGGAACGTATGCGCGCAGCGCGGGTTCTTCCTTCGTCACTGCGATGGCGCCGCCATCCGGTCACAGATTTTGACGAGGAGATTTCCGATGACCAAGAAAATTCTAGCCGCCGTGCTGCTCACCGGATCGCTGATGGTTGCTGCGTGCAACACGGTCGAGGGCGCAGGCCGCGACGTGCAGAGCGCCGGCAAGGCCGTGGAAAAGACCGCGAACTAAGGGTCGCGCAGACTTTCAGTTTTCTACCCCGCTCCCTAGCATGGCCCGCCCGTCAAACGGCGGGCCTTTTTTTTGCGCAGCGAAGAAGGACGCTGTAGGCTTCGACCAGAAGCGGACATGCGGCGGCCATTCCGGCTTGCCCAATAGCAGTCACCCTAGCGAAGGCTGAGGTTCTTAGGCGACGGCGCGCTACGTGTGGGTAAGCGCTCATTTCGACCGCTGCGTGCTCGCGCGCGAGACCAGCGTTGGCCTACGGCCGCCCTTCGGGTCGCGGGGGTGACGGGATTTTTTCGTCGTTGTTAAAATGACGTCAGGTGCAAAGCGGAATGGCAGAAAACCATCCCGCATTGCCACCAAGCAAACTCATCGCCTGTTTACGCCGAAGCCTCTTCCGCCGCCTCTTGCTTGGCGGCCCTGCGATCGGTGAACCAGATCGCAATGATGGTGATTTCGTAGAGCAGCAGCAGCGGGATCGCGAGCATCAGTTGCGACACCACGTCGGGCGGGGTCAGCACCGCCGCCAGGATGAAGGCGGCGACGATCATATAACGCCGCATCCCGATCAGTTGCGCCCGCGTGACGAAGCCGGCGCGGTTGAGCAGCATTAGCAGCACCGGCATCAGGAAGCTGATGCCGAAGGCGAGGATGAATTGCATGACAAGGCCGAGATAGGCGTCCGCACTGGGCAACGCCTCGACCTGCAAGCCGCTACTATTGCCCTGAAACTCCAGGAAGAAGTGGAACGCCATCGGCATCACCACGAAATAGGCGAGGCTCGCGCCCAGCGCGAAGAGGAAGGGCGTCGCCAGGATGAAGGGCAGCAGCGCCTTTTTTTCCTTGGCATAGAGGCCCGGCGCGACGAAGGCCCAGAGTTGGTTGGCGATGATCGGGAAGGACAGACAGAAAGCCCCGAAAAAGGCGATCTTCACCTGCACGAAAAAGGCTTCGTACAGCTTGGTATAGACCAGCTTGCCGCCGCCATCGCCGAACGCTTCCTTGAGTGGATGGACCAGGATCGTGAACAGCTGTTCGGAAAAATAGAAGCAGAGCGCGCCGGTCGCCACCAGCGCATAAACGCATTTGAGCAGACGGCCGCGCAGCTCGATCAGATGGTCGAGCAAGGGCGCCTTGCTGTCGTCGATATCCCCGATCATGCCGGTGCGTCACCCTTGTGCGGCTGGGCGACAGGCTCGGCCGATGCCTCCGCGACATAGGGCGGGCCGTCCGCCGCCGGGGGCGCGACCGGGGCGGATTGCGCGACGAAAGCCGGCTTTTCCGTCGGCGCTTCGGCCACATAGGGCGGGTTGCCTTCGGATCCCGCGGAGTCGCCCGGCGCCGGCAGTGCGTCTGTCGCAGCGACTTCGGGCGGATGCTCGTCCATGATCCGCTTGTTCTGCGCGGCCCATTTCTTTTCCAGCTCTTCCAGCTCCACTTCGCGCACCATGGCGTCGATGCCGGTGCGGAAATGGCGGGCCATGCCCTGCGCCTTGCCGACGATCTGCCCCACCTTGTACAAGGCGCGCGGCAGATCCTTCGGCCCGATCACGATCACGGCGATGATCACGATCACCAGAAATTCGGACGAATCGATACCAAACATGCGGGACTACCGGCCTGCGCTAGAGGATCAGGCCTTGGTCTTTTCTTCGGTCGCGCTGGGCGTCGGCGCATCCTGTTCAGGCACGCGATGCCCTTCCAGGCGCGTTGCGGGCTTGGCGGGCGTCACATCATCGTCGCTATCGTCGGCCATGCCCTTCTTGAAGCTCTTGATGCCCTTGGCAACGTCACCCATCAGGCCGGAAATCCGTCCGCCGCCGAACAGCAGCATGACGACCAGGAGCACGATGACCCAGTGCATCAGCGAAAAGGAACCCATTTTTCAATACTCCAAGTAGAAGGCCTATCTAGGCGTCTTCCTCATCATTTTCCACAACGGATTGGCCGCCCAGACCCTCCAGCGCCAAATCGACTGGATCGAGCAGGCCCGCGGCGCGCAGATCGTCCACGCCCGGAAGGTCTCGACGGCTGCTAAGCCCGAAATGTGACAGAAAATCTACGGTCGTCGCATAGATGAGCGGCCGACCCGGCACCTCGCGCCGTCCGGCGGGGCGGACCCAGCCCGCCTCCATCAGCACGTCGAGCGTGCCCTTGGCCACCTGGACGCCTCGAATCGCCTCGATCTCCGCGCGGCTCACCGGCTCGTGATAGGCGATGATCGCCAGCGTCTCCATCGCCGCGCGCGACAATTTGCGCGGCTCGTCCTTTTCGCGGCGCAGGATATGGGCCAGGTCCGGCGCGGTCTGGAAATGCCAGCGCCCGCCCCGTTCGACCAGGTTGATCCCGCGCCCGGCATAATGATCGGCCAGCGCGCCGAGCGCCAAGGGAAGATTACCGCCCTCCCCGACATGCAGCTTGATTTCGGCTGGCGTCAGCGGCGTTTCGGCCACGAACAGCGCCGCCTCCACCGCGCGCAGGAAATCGTCGGGTTCCGCGTTCATGCCGCCACGTCCTGATTCGGTGTGGCCGCACGCAGATAGAGCGGCGCGAAGATGCCGTCCTGCTGCATCTCCAGCCGCCCCTGCCGCGCCAGTTCCAGCGCTGCAACGAAGCTGCTGGCGAGCGCCGACTTCGCCTTGGGCGCGTCCAAATCGGGCGGCAGAAAGGATTCGAGCCGGGTCCAGTCGAGCGCCGCGCCCACCAGCGAACCGACCCGCTGGATCGCCTCGTCCAGCGTCATCACCGGCCGCAACGCAATGACGTGCACCGCCGGCTGCGTGCGAGCGCGAATCTGGCCATAGGATTGAATCAAGTCATAGAGGCTTGCGCGCCATTGCGTCTTTTTGACCAGCCGCAGCCCTTCAGGCTTACGCCGGGCGAAGACATCGCGGCCGACCCGGTCGCGCGCCATCAGCCGGGCGGCGGCGTCGCGCATGGCGTGCAGCCGCTGGAGCCGCAATTGCAGCCGCAGCGCCAGGTCTTCGGGGCTGGGATCGGCCTGTTCCTGCCGTGGCAGCAGCAGCGAGGATTTGAGATAGGCGAGCCAGGCCGCCATCACCAGATAGTCCGCCGCCAGTTCCAGCCGCAATTCGCGCGCGCCGTCGATGAAGTCCAGATATTGTTCGGTCAGCGCGAGGATGGAAATCTCCCGCAGGTCGACCTTCTGCGTCCGCGCGAGGCTGAGCAGCAGGTCGAGCGGCCCTTCCCACGCCTCGAAGCTGACGGTGAGCGTTTCGGGGCTGGGGATGGCAGGCGCGATGAAGAGATCGTCCACGCTCAGGCCGCCACCAGCCCTAGCAGCATATCCCGCGTCGCCAGCAGTTCCTCGATCGGTGGCTGGTCCGTGCCGCGCGTCACCGAACCCATGGCCCGGTCGAGCCGCGCGCGCGCCTTGTCCGTAATCTCCGGCAACAGGTGCGCGATTCCGACCATATCGTCCATCCGGCCCCAACAGTTGAGCGCCAGGTCGCATCCCGCAGCGACTACACCGGCGGCGAGTTCGGGGATGCCGCCCTTGAGCGCCTTCATGTCCAGATCGTCCGACATCAGCAGACCGTTGAAACCGATCCGCTGCCGAATGATCTCGCCGATGATCGTGGGCGAGAGGCTGGCGGGGTGCTGCGCATCCCATTCGGTATAGACGACATGGGCAGTCATCCCGATCGGCGCCTGGTTGAGCGTGCGGAACGGCGCCAGGTCGGTTTCCAGCGCGTTGAGATTGGCGGTCACCACCGGCAGGGCGAGATGGCTGTCGACCATCGCGCGGCCATGGCCCGGCATATGCTTGACGATACCGACCACGCCACCTTCGGCCAGTCCCTCCAGCGTGGCGCGGCCCAGCGCGGCGACGCGCATGGGATCGGCGCCCAGCGTGCGGTCGCCCATGATGTCGCTCGCGCCATCCTGCCGCACGTCGAGCAGCGGCAGCGCATCGACGGTGATGCCGACTTCCGCGAGAGTGAGCGCGATGGCGCGGGCATTGGCGCGCGCGGCGGCAATGGCGCTGGACGGGGCGAGGTCATAGAGCCGGTCGAACTGCGCGCCCGCGGGGAAGCTGGGCCAGACCGGCGCCTCCATCCGCGCCACCCGGCCGCCTTCCTGGTCGATCATGATGAGCAGATCGTCGCGGCCGTGCAGGCTGCGCAAATCGTCGGTCAGCGCGCGCAACTGCGCCCGGTCGGCGATATTGCGCTTGAACAGGATGTAGCCGGCGGGCTGCGCGTCCGCAAAGAAGGCGCGCTCGTCGCCGGTCAGGGTTTCGCCGGACAGACCGAAGATGACGGGTTTCATGGACGGGAGACTAGCGCCCCGAACGCGCGCTGTCGAAGGCGAATCGCCACGGCCGCCGTAATCGGTGGCGGCCGTGGCATGGCCTTTGTCAGGCCGGGAGCGGCTTGGCAGGCACGGCGCGCTCCGCGTCCATCATCGCTTGGAGCATCCGCCGCCCCTCCACCGCGTTGCGATCGGTCTTGATGAGCAGTTCGTCGGGATTTTCGCCGATCACCGCCAGCATCTTCTCGATCTCCTCGGTGGCGAACTTGTCCTCCTCCAAGACCGGGCGGAGATAGTCGAACATGAAATCCATCCCCTTCGCATCTTGACGCCATGGCGAAGAAATAGATGCTGCTACCCGGCATTGCCGGCGTCACGCCATCCCGCCTACCCGACCGGCACGCCTTTAATTGACCACCAAGCAGCTTTCGCCCGCGACCTTAAGCTTGCCGCAGATCATGCTCGCTTGGCTCCCCGCGCTGGCACGCAGGCGATAAACGGTGCCGCCGCCAACCTGCGCCGGCTCCACCGTCATAGCGAGCGGCACGAGATAAGCGAAACGCTTGGACAACTTGGTCCAGGCATCCTTCGCGCCCGACGCGCTGCCATAGGCGCCTAGCTGGATCATCGCGCCACCGGCGGCGGCCTTGGGCGTTTCAGCCTGGCGCACCCCGGTTTCGTCGGTGACGCGCGCGGTGACGCTGGCGGCGGGCTTGTTCGGCGCAGCGGGTGTGGGCGCGGCGGGGGCTGGCGCGGTCTTGGCGATCGGCGCTTCGGGCACGCGGCTGGGGTCGATCCGGCCATCGCGCAGCACGCCTTCGCTGGCGGCGAAGCTGGCGTCGCCTTCGCCGGCAAATTTCTTGGCGTCGGCTTCATTGGCGGCGATCTTGTAATCCTGCGTCGGCGCAGCGATCAGTTGCCCCTCACCCGCGCCACCTGCGCCATTGCGGTTCTGCATCCACCATACGCCCGCGACCACCGCGCCGATCAGCGCGAGGCCCAGCAGGATCAGGCCCAGCAGGCGGAGCGGCGAAATCCTCTCTTCCGCCTCGTCATCGATCGCCGGCTCCAGCCAGGGCAAACGATCTTCATCGTCCAGGTCCAGTCGCCCACGCGCATAATCGCTCATTTCCAGCGCCTCACTGCATTTCCGTCAACGCGGCCACGCCCATAAGCGCCAACCCGTTGCGGATAATCTGCCCTATTCCTTGCGCCAGGAAAAGCCGTGTGGCGGTGAGCGCCGGATCGTCGGCCAGGATGACGCGCGCACGCGGATCGTCATTGCCCATATTCCACCAACCATGGAAGGCAGAAGCCAAGTCATTGAGATAGAAGGCAACCCGGTGCGGTTCGCGTTGCATTGCGGCCCCTTCCACCACCCGCGGGAACTGGGCGGCGAGCTTGACGATGGCCAGCTCCGCCGTCCCAAGAAGGGACAGGTCGGGCGCGGGCAGGACGATCCCGGCCTCTTCGGCGCGCCGTCCGAGCGAAGAAATCCGCGCATGGGCATATTGGACGTAGAAAACGGGATTGTCCTTCGACGCCTCCACCACCTTGGCGAAGTCGAAATCCATCTGCGCGTCGGCCTTGCGCGTCAGCATGGTAAAGCGGACGACATCCTTGCCCACTTCCTGCACCACATCGGCCAGCGTCACGAAATTGCCCGCCCGCTTGGACATCTTCACCGGTTCGCCATCGCGCAGCAGGCGGACCATCTGAATGAGCTTGACGTCGAACCGCGCCTTGCCCTCCGTCAGCGCCGCGACGGCGGCCTGGATGCGCTTGACGGTGCCTGCGTGATCTGCGCCCCAGATGTCGATCAACTGGTCGGCGGACTGCGCCTTCTGGTAGTGATAGGCCATGTCGGCGCCGAAATAGGTCCAGCTGCCGTTCGACTTCTTGATCGGCCGATCCTGATCGTCGCCGAATTGGGTCGAGCGGAACAGCGGCAGTTCGACCGGCTCCCAATCGTCGGGCAATTCGCCCTTGGGTGCTTCCAGCACACCGTCATAGACCAGGTCGTGCGCGCGCAGCCAGGCCTCGGCTTCATCGGGCTTGCCCGCCGCCTGCAATTCCGCTTCGGACGAGAAAATGTCGTGATGGATGCCGAGCAGCGCCAGATCGCTGCGGATCATGTCCATCATCTTCGCCACGGCGAAGGTGCGAAAGGCCCCCAGCCAGTCGGCTTCGGGCGCGCCGACGAACCGATCGCCATATTCGGCGGCCAGAGCCTGCCCGACCGGCACCAGATAGTCGCCCGGATAGAGGCCTTCGGGGATCGCGATAGTTTCGCCCAGCGCCTCGCGGTAACGCAGATGCGCCGACCGGGCGAGCACGTCCACCTGACCGCCTGCATCATTGATATAATATTCGCGGATCACCTTATGGCCCGCATATTCCAGCAAAGTGGCGAGCGCATCGCCCACCACCGCGCCGCGGCAATGGCCCATATGCATCGGCCCTGTCGGATTGGCGGACACATATTCGACATTGACGGTCACGCCCTCTCCCACGTCCGACCGACCATAATCATCGGCGTCCGCATGGATCGCGGCCAGCTCCGCGCGCCAGGTCGGATCGGTCAGGGTGAGATTGATGAAGCCGGGACCGGCGATGGTCGCGCTTTCAACTTCGTCCAGCGCCTGCAATTTGGTGACGATCGCTTCGGCCAGCGCGCGCGGATTGGTGCCTGCGGGCTTCGCCAGCACCATGGCGGCATTGGTGGCGAGGTCGCCATGCGACGGATCGCGCGGCGGCTCGACCGTCACCGGTTTGCGATTGAGGCCTGCGGGCAGCACGCCATCGGCTTCCAGCGCGTCCAGCACGGCGTCGAGATGGGCGGTGAAACGGGTGTAAAGGGACACGGGACGAACTTTCCTACAAGTCCCGTTCGCCCTGAGCCTGTCGAAGGGCTGCTCTTTTCTTCAAGAAGTGCAGGGCTTCGACAAGCTCAGCCCGAACGGACGAAAACGAGCTGAGTTTAACGCGTCGCGTTATATCGGAGCTGATCCTGGGTCAGGTTGAAACCCACGAGCAACTCGAAGCTGGTTCGCTGGAGCGCCGCCTTGACGTCGGGCTGGGCGAAGGGATCGATCGCAGCGTCGGCATCGCCTGCCTTGCGCTTCTGCGTGATCTTGGTCTGGATCTCGGCGGGCAGCGTGGCGGCCGACTTGTTCACATAGGAACCGCCTTTGCCCTGCGCGCTGGCGCGATAGTCGCCCGCCGCGAAGTTCAGCGTCACCTGGCCGACGCGCTTGGCGACGACATTGGTGCCGGCCTGCACCACGGCGGAGAAATAGGGCAAGGTCACCTGCCGCGCCGCGCTCGCGTCGCTACGGCGCGCGTTCACGGTGAAGGTCGCCTCGGTGTAGAATTGCTCCCCGTCGGCGCAGGTGGAGCGCAGGTTGGTGATTTCCGCCACCACGTCGATCGCCGCGGCGTCGGTGCGACCGGGGGCGGTGAACAGCGTGATATCGCCGGTCTGCGCGGGAATCGCCGCCGTTGGGCAGGCCGAACGCACCGCGACGATACCGCCGCTCGCGTCGATCTCACCCCGGCGCGAACAGCCGGCCAGAGCGAGGGCCAGCATGGCAGTCACGGCGATATGAGACACTTTCACAGGCAGATATTCCTTCGCACGGGCCAATGGGCCAGAAGCTTCGCGCTTTCCTTATCCATCCGCCGCCCGCCACGCAACCGCAACAAAGCGCCGCCGGTTCGCTCTTTCATCCGGCCGCACATTCGCCTAAGCGGCAGGCATGACGCACGCGCCCTCCGCCCACCCGCCGATGAAGCTCCTGATCGCCGCCCCGCGCGGCTTTTGCGCAGGGGTCGATCGCGCGATCATCATCGTGGAAAAGGCGATCGAGGCCTATGGCGCGCCGGTCTATGTCCGACATGAGATCGTCCATAACAAATATGTCGTGGATGGGCTGAAGGCCAAGGGCGCTATCTTCGTGGAAAGCCTGGACCAGGTGCCTGACGGCGTGCCGGTAGTTTTTTCCGCCCATGGCGTGCCTAAGGCGGTGCCGGCCAAAGCCGAAGCGCGCGGCCTGTCCTATCTCGACGCCACCTGCCCGCTGGTCAGCAAGGTCCATCGCCAGGCGGAGCGCCAGGTGGAGGCCGGCCGCCATATCCTGTTCATCGGGCATAAGGGGCATCCCGAAGTGATCGGCACCTTCGGCCAGGTGCCCGACGGCGCGATGACCCTGATCGAAACGGTCGAGGCGGCCGAGACGTTCGCGCCCGTCGATCCCGCCAATCTCGCTTTCCTGACCCAGACCACATTGTCGGTGGATGATACCGCCGCGATCGTGGCGGTGCTGGAGCGCCGTTTCCCGACCATTGCCGCGCCCAAGGGCGAGGATATCTGCTACGCCACGTCCAATCGCCAGACATCGGTGAAGGCCATCGCCCCCCGCTGCCAGGCGCTTTATGTCATCGGTGCGCCCAACAGCTCCAACTCGCTGCGGCTGGTCGAAGTGGCGGAGCGGGAAGGCACGCCCGCCCGGTTGATCCAGCGGGCGTCGGAAATCGACTTTGCCTGGCTGGAGGGCGTGACGACGCTGGGCCTGACCGCGGGCGCCTCCGCGCCGGAGATATTGGTGCGCGAAGTGGTGGACCAGTTGGCGGAACGCTTCACGGTCGAGGAGGAGCAGGTGGAAACCACCCGCGAGACCATCGCGTTCAAGCTGCCCCGCGGACTGGAGGCCGCCTGACTCGTGGCCGTCTATACCCACGTCCCCGCCGAAGAGATCGACGCCTTCCTGACCCGCTACGACGCCGGACGCCTTGTGTCGGCCAAGGGCATTGCCGAAGGGGTGGAGAACAGCAATTATCTGCTCGAAACCACCGGCCCTGACGGTGCCGGTCATCGCTATATCCTGACCCTCTATGAAAAGCGGGTGGATGAAGCGGACCTGCCCTTCTTCATGGACCTGCTGGACCATCTGGGCGCGCGCGGATGCCTGGTCCCGCGCTTCATCGCGGATCGGGAGGGCAAGCGCCTTCAGCAATTGTCGGGTCGTCCCGCCTGCCTGATCGAGTTTCTGACCGGTATCAGCGTCACCGAACCTACGCCCGGACAGGCGCGCGCCGCCGGGGTGGCGCTGGGCGAACTGCACAAGGCGGCGCAGGGTTTCGCAGGCGAACGGCGCAATGCGCTCGACATCGCCGGCTGGCGCGCGCTGGCGGCCAAATGCGGCGACGATTTCGACCGGATCGCGCCGGGCTTGGCCGCGCGCGTGCGCGACGAACTGGCGTTTCTGGATGCCCACTGGCCCGCCGACCTGCCCCGGTCGGTCATCCATGCCGACCTTTTTCCCGACAATGTGCTGATGCTGGGCGAAGAGGTGACGGGCCTCATCGACTTTTATTTCAGCTGCACCGACATCCGCGCCTACGACCTGGCCGTCACCCACAGCGCCTGGTGCTTCAGCAATGACGGTGCGACCTGGTTCGGCGCGCGCGGCGCGGCGATCGGCGCTGGCTATGCGCAGGCCCATGGGCTGAGCGATGCCGAACGCGCCGCCTTTCCGATATTGTGCCGGGGCGCGGCGCTTCGCTTCCTGCTGACCCGCGCCTATGACTGGATCAACACGCCGGCCGACGCGCTGGTGACGCGCAAAGACCCGCTCGCCTATCTGCGCCGGCTAGACTTCTACGCCAAGGCTGATCCGGCGGAACTGCTGGGACAATAATTGCAAGCCGTTCGGGCTGAGCCTGTCGAAGCCCTTTTCTGCCCTTGAAGGAAGGAAAGCCCTTCGACAGGCTCAGGGCGAACGGGATTATAGGTTTTCTGATTAATGACCGACCTCCCCACCGTAGAGATTTTCACCGATGGCGCGTGCAAGGGCAATCCCGGCCCTGGCGGCTGGGGCGCGGTTCTGCGCTTTGGCGACAAGGAAAAGGAGATTTCCGGCGGCGAGCCGCAGACGACCAACAACCGCATGGAGATGATGGCGGCCGTCGAGGCTCTGAACATGCTGAAAAAGCCGTGCAAGGTAATCATCTATACCGACAGCAAATATGTGATGGACGGCATCACCAAATGGATATTCGGCTGGCAGAAGCGCGGCTGGCGCACGGCGGACAACAAGCCCGTCAAGAATGTCGAAATCTGGCAATTGCTGGTCAAGGCGATCGCCCCCCATCAGGTGACCTGGCAATGGGTCAAGGGCCATGCGGGTCACCCGGAAAACGAACGCGCCGACGCGCTCGCCTGCGCCGCGGCGGAGAGTTTTCGGAAGTAAACCGAACGCAAAGGACCGTTCGCCCTGAGCCTGTCGAAGGGCTCTCCTGATGCCTGCCCAAGCAGGCAGTCGACGACCGCTGTTTTTCCGTTCAAAAAAGTACAGGGCTTCGACAGGCTCAACCCGAACGGACGAGGGAATTACTTTTACCCCGCAAAATCGCCTCGATCAGCGTCACATCCGCCGGCTTGTCCGCGTCGATGCACGCTTCCGGGCTGTCCATCGCCACCAGCCGCGCGACGACACCGAATTTCCGCCCGATCCGCGCGATGCCGCCCCGCAGGGTCAGGATGCGCAGCAGCGCACCCACCAAGGCGAACGGTCCGAATGCGGCCAATATCTTCCAGCCCTTTTTGCGGTCCTGCTCCACCTCCTGCCACAGCGCGATGACGGGGCGCGCCTTGTCGCTGCCGAACCAGAAGATATTCGCGCCCGACCACCAGCCGTCGCGGAATTTGAGCCAGGTACGCCGCGAATCGGGATAGCGCGCCAGCAATGTCGCGCGCTCCACCATGGCGACGGCGATGTCCGCGCCGGTTGCCTCGCCCACAAATTGGTCGAGCATCGCCTGGTCGAGCAGCACATGGTCCGCCGTGGTCAGCAGGATTGGGAACGGCACCTCGCCCCCTTCCAGTAGCGCCAGCAGCGAGGAGGCGATCCCCTGCCCCCCCGTTTCGAACTGCACGCGCGGATGATCCGCCAGCCAAGCGGTGGCGGGATCGGCGGCAAAGACGTCGGGCCGCTGCGTCAGCACGATCACCTGCCCGATCGCGGGGTGACCAAGCAGTGCGCGCGCGGGGCGGTTGATCATCGGCTCGCCCGCGACCGGGACCAGCGGCTTGACCGGCACCCCGGCGGCTGTGGCGAGCGGATCGGCGATCGGGCGCGCGCCCGCAAGCAGGATGGCGGTGATGGAACCAGTCATCGCCGCGCGTTAGCCGAGCGGACGATGCGCGAAAAGCCGCTTATTTTCCGCTTGCCGCCGGAGTCGCCGCCGCCTTCTGCGCGAACGCCTCATGCATGCCCACGCGCAGTCCCTGATATTGCGCCAGCCGCGCCCGGAACGCCGCCAGTTCCGCCCCCGCCAGCTGCGCGGTGGTGGTGAACTTCACCGACAGCGGATTGACGGTCGCGCCGTTGCGATAGAGTTCGTAATGGAGATGCGGCCCGGTCGATAGGCCGGTGGACCCGACATAGCCGATCACCTGGCCGCGCCGCACCCGCTGGCCCGGCGCCGCGGCGATCCGGCTCATATGGGCGTATCCGGTGGCGAGGCCGCCGCCATGCTGAATGCGGACATAATTGCCATGGCCGCCATGCCGCCCGGCATAGGCGACGATGCCATCGGTCACGGCATAGATGGGCGATCCATAACGGGCCGCGAAATCAATGCCCGCGTGCATCCGCGTATAGCCCAATATCGGGTGACGCCGCGCGCCATAGCCCGATGACATGCGTCCCGCGACCGGGGCGGACAGCACGCCGCGCCGCTCGCCCACGCCCGACGCCTCGAACCATTCGGTGCGGCCGTCCCTGGTCCATTTGAGCATATCGACCGACTTGCCGCGCGCGCGCTTCAGCCCGGCATAGAGCAGGTCGCCCACCTCCACATCGCCGGTTTCGGCGCGGCGGTATTCAGTGACGATGTCGTAACGGTCGCCAGCGCCGATACCACCCAGGTCGACTTGCCCCGCGATCACGCGCAGGAAGGCCTGCACCGCCTTGGGCGGCGCACCGGACGCGCGGGCCGAGCGGTAGATGCTGTCGCCGACCACGCCCTGGATGCGCAGCGGGGTGTTGTCGACGCGGATGGGGATGCGCTTGACCGACAGCACGCCGCCCGCGCGCGCCAGTTCCAGCGCCAGATCAAGCCGCGCGCGGAAGGCCAGCTTGTCGAGCGGACGGGGCCGATCGCGGCTGGCGCGACGGCCCAGGATGATGTCGAGCCGGGTGCCGGGCTTCACGCCCCCACTGATGTCGCCGCCGACCATGGACGTGATGGTCGCCACGTCGCCGCTGCTGACCCCGGCCCGCGACAGGGCGCGGGGGAGCGTGTCGCTGCTGCCGATCTGGGCGCTCAGTTCAATCTGCGGGCGCTCCGGCGTCTCGCGCAGCGGCTGCACCGCGTCGGTCGCGCCCATATGCCGGCCGCTGTCCGCGCCCAGCGCCAGCGGCGTGATCATCTGGCTGCGCACTTCGTCATAATGCCCGTCGCTTAGCCGCGCGCCGGGCAGGCCGGGAATCGGCTGGAAACCGGGGGAAAGATAGAGGGCGGTGGCGCACAGGCCGAAACAGGTGAATAAGCCGCGGAACCACGTGCGGCTGCCGACCCGTTCGGCAAGGTCCGGGACCAGATCGACCTCGTCGGCCCAGTCGCGCACGCGGGCGCGCCAGTGCTTGGGTGCCGCCACGGGCGCATGGCCCAGCGCATCGGCCATCCATAGCGACATGGATGCGCCGCCCTGCTGCGACCCGAACTGGCTTTCCTGAAACAAACCCGCGACCCCAAAGGCTTTTTGTCGTTGCTGCGTCAGCATTGCTGCATTGGCAACGTCCCCCGCGCCATGCGTGGGCGGGACTGTTGTGAACGCACAGGGTTAAAGTCAAATAAAGACCTTCGCATGAAGGCCGAAGGTGCGGCGAACCGTGCCAGCGACCCGATGGGCGCGCGATAACCAGCGGAACTTGCAAATCCCCTTGCCCATCGCCCCCGCCTGCCCGACATAGGCGGCCATGGCCCAGTTCGCCCGTTCTTCCCTCACCGCCGTCCTGGGTCCAACCAATACCGGCAAGACTCACCTCGCCGTCGAACGCATGTGCGGCCATTCGAGCGGCATGATGGGCTTTCCGCTACGGTTGCTGGCGCGCGAAGTCTATGATCGGGTGGTCGCGATTAAGGGACCGGCGCAGGTGGCGCTCATTACCGGCGAGGAAAAAATCGTGCCGGCGGGCGCACGCTACTTTCTTTGCACCGCCGAATCGATGCCGATCAGCCAAGGCCCAGGGAACACGGACGTTACCACAAACGGCCTGAAGGATTTCGCCTTCGTCGCGCTGGACGAAGCGCAACTGGGTGCGGACCCGGAACGCGGCCATATCTTCACCGATCGGCTGCTGCGCGCCCGCGGCCGGGAGGAAACGATGATCCTGGGGTCCGCCAGCATCAGCCGGGTCGTCAAATCGCTCGTCCCCGATATCGACATCATCGGCCGCCCGCGCTTCTCCACCCTCTCCTATGCCGGGGCGAAGAAGCTCTCGCGCCTGCCCAAACGCTCCGCCATCGTCGCCTTCTCCGCTGAGGAAGTCTATGCCGTCGCCGAAATGCTGCGGCGCTTTCGCGGCGGCGCGGCGGTGGTGATGGGCGCCCTCTCCCCGCGCACCCGCAACGCGCAGGTGCAGATGTTCCTGAACGGCGATGTCGACTATCTGGTCGCGACCGACGCGATCGGCATGGGGCTTAACCTCGACGTCGCCCATGTCGCCTTTGCCTCGCTGCGCAAGTTCGACGGCCGCCGCACCCGCCGCCTGACCGTCAGCGAAATGGCGCAGATCGCCGGGCGCGCGGGCCGCCATCATAAGGACGGCACCTTCGGCAGCCTGGGCGGCGAAGATGGCGACGCCGCCTTTACCCCCGAAGAGATCGAAGCGATCGAGGCGCATCGTTTCCCGCCGATCGAACAACTCTTCTGGCGCGACGGCACGCCGCGCACCGACCGGCTCGACCTGCTGATCGCCGACCTGGAGGAGCGCCCCGACCGCCCCCAATTGCGCGCCGCGCCTCAGGCGGTGGACCTGGCCGTGCTCAAGCGGCTGGCCGAAGACCCGCTGGTGATCGAGCGGGTGCGGACCAAGCGCCAGGTCGAGCGGCTCTGGGCTGCATGCAGCCTGCCCGATTTCCAGAAGCTGGGCGCGGACCATCATGCCCGCGCCGTCAGCCGCATCTGGCGCTTTTTATCGGAAGGCAATGGCTACATTCCCCGCGACTGGTTCGCCCAGAATCTCGCGCGACTCGATTCGGTGCAAGGTGACATCGACACGATTTCGGGCCGGATCGCGGCGGCGCGGACCTGGTCCTATATCGCCCATCGCCCCGACTGGCTGGAATATCCGGCAGAGATGGCGGAGCGCACACGCGCACTGGAAGAAAAGCTGTCCGACGCCCTCCACGCTGCGTTGACGCAGCGTTTCGTGGACCGGCGCACCTCCGTCCTGCTGCGCGACATCGGGCAGAATGCCAGCAACCTGCCGGTCATCGTGGAGCCGGACGGGAGCGTCTGTGTCGATGGCGAGACGATCGGAAAACTTGACGGCTTCCGATTCTCGGTCGATCCCGCTACGCGACATCAGGATCGAAAGATGTTGCTGGCGGCCGCGGAACGGCGGCTTGGAAAGGTATTGCGAGTGAAGGCAGACGAACTGGTGAGCGCTGTGGATACGGATTTCGCGCTCATGGACGAAGCGGGACAGGCCCCACGCATCGCCTGGGGCGAAACGCCGGTGGCGTCGCTGCTGGCGGGACCGACCCTGCTTGCGCCCGAAATTCGGCTGGATCGAGCCATTCTCGACCTGGATCAGGATGTGCAGAAGCAGGTCGCCACGCGCCTGGCCGCCTGGGTCGAAGCGCAGAAGCAGAAGCATCTCCTCCCCCTGGTCAAGATGAGCGAAAGCGCCGCCGATCCCGAAACGCCCGCCGTTGTCCGCGCCGTATTCGCGCAACTGGGCGATGCGGGCGGTGTGATCGCGCGCATCGACCTCGATTCGGCGCTCGGCCATCTCGACAAGGATCAGCGCCATCTGCTGCGCAAGGCGGGCATAGATATCGGCGTGCTCGACATCTATCATCCCGGCCTGTTGAAGCCTGGCGCGGCGCGCTGGCGCTCCGCCCTGCTGGCCGCGCGCATCGGCAAGCCCTGCCTGCCGCTGCCCGGCCCCGGCCTCACCCTGATTCCGGCGGGCGAGAAATTCGAACAGATGGGCGCGCGCATCGCCGGCTTCCGCGGCTTTGGCGAGCAGATGCTGCGCATCGACATGGCCGAACGCATGGCCCGCACCGCGCATGAAGCCATCGCGAAGAACGAAGCCTTCACCCATGTCAGCCCGCAGATCGTGTCGCTGGGCCTGTCCGAACCGTCCTTCCTGCAACTGATGCGTCTGGCGGGCTTCCGCCCTGTGGAGTCCCCCGCCCCGGCACCTGTAGAGGTCATCGAAGCCGTCGAAGCGACCGAAGGCGAAGAGCCAGCCGAGAGCGCCGACGCGCCCGCCGTCAGCGCGGCGAACTGGGTGTTCAAGGGCCGACAGAAGCCGCGGCCCGAACGCGCGCAACAAGCGCGCGGCCCCCGCCGCGTCGACAAGCAGGGCGATGGCCAGCCCAATGAGGGCAAGCGCGGTGGCGGAAAACCCGCTGGCGCCAAGTCCAGCGGAGAGCGCCAGCAACGCGACCGCGCCGGCGCGCCTGCGCATCGCAGCAGCCCGGCCCCGGCCAACAACGCCTTTGCGGGGCTAGCCGACCTGCTCGGCCGCAATGGCTGATCCGATGACCGGCATCGGTCATGGGCCGAGCCTGCGCATCGATAAATATCTGTGGTTCGTCCGGCTATGTTCCAGCCGGTCGAACGCACAAAAGCTGGCGGAAACCGGCCATATCCGTCTGAACGGCCGCCGCATCGAACGCGCCCACGCGCCGGTGCGCGCCGGCGACCTCATCACCTTCCCCCATGGCGAAGAAGGCGTGCGCGTGGTGCGGGTGATCCAGCTTCCCACCCGCCGCGGACCGGCGCCCGAAGCGCAGAGCTGCTATGACGAGCTGACCGTAGGGGAGTGAGCGCACACCATCAGGGATAGCGTCACGCGGTGGCCCGAAACCCGCGGACGATGTCCCCCTGCGACGGTGTGAACTTCGGTCATTCGCCCGGCCAAACCGGCCCTAAACACCGGACAACAATATCCTCATTGACCTTCGGCGTGGCTGAGCATAGCAGGACGGCGTTTTTCCAAGCCAAGAGTGCCCTGACAATGACCTATGTCGTGACCGACAACTGCATCCGCTGCAAATTCATGGATTGCGTCGAGGTCTGCCCTGTCGATTGTTTCTACGAGGGCGAGAATATGCTGGTCATCAACCCCAGCGAGTGCATCGATTGCGGCGTGTGCGAGCCGGAATGTCCGGCCGAGGCGATCCTGCCCGATACCGAGAACGGCCTGGAAAAATGGCTGGAGCTGAATACGAAATTCTCCGCCGAATGGCCCAATATCACGGTTAAGGGCGAAGCGCCCGCCGACGCCGAAGAGATGAACGGCGTGGAAGGCAAGCTGGAGAAATTTTTCTCGCCCGAGCCTGGCTCCGGCAACTGATCCGGGCGGCCCTCGCCGTCCACCCAACGCCCCGTTTCGCCCCACACTCCCGGCCACTATGTCCGGGGGTGGTAATTTTGTTACGAATCTGCTAAATAGCACTCCAACGGTCGGACATCCCCCTGTCCGTCCTTGGAGAATACGCTTCATGTCTTGACGGTGGCGCCGTGGACTTTCCGGCTTATGTCTCTTGCACATCTGCCCCCGCGACGGCCCGTCCCCCGGTCGAATTGGAAAGGTATCAAATGGCTGCCAAAGCGCTGTCCTTTGACGTTGGTGATTATGTCGTTTACCCCAAGCATGGCGTTGGCCGTGTGATCGAACTGCAAAAGGAGCAGATCGCGGGCATGGAGTTGGAGCTGTATGTGCTCCGTTTCGAAAAAGAGCGCATGACGCTGCGCGTGCCCACCAATAAAGCCGAAGGCGTGGGGATGCGCAAGCTGTCCTCCAACAAGACGCTGGAGGAATCGATGGAAACATTGAAGGGCAAGCCCAAGGTCAAGCGGACCATGTGGTCGCGCCGCGCCCAGGAATATGAAGCGAAGATCAATTCGGGCGACCTGGTATCGATCGCCGAAGTGACCCGCGACTTGTTCCGCGCCGACGACCAGCCCGAACAGAGCTATTCCGAACGCCAGATCTTCGAAGCGGCGTCCAGCCGCCTGGCCCGCGAACTGGCCGCGATGGAAGAGACGGACGAGCCGACCGCACTCAAGAAAATCCTGCGCATCCTGAACGAAGCAGCGCCCAAATATGCCAAGGTCGAAGGCTGATCAGGCCCACGGTTGAACGGTAAATAAAAGGGGGCGTTCCGATCGATTGGAACGCCCCCTTTTTTTGGCCTGTCATGGCGCCATTAACGGGCGCAAACGGTCGGCAAGTCAGCGTTCCAATTGACGATCCAGTGCCCCTGCAATCGCCGTCATGCCCGTCAGATTGGGATGATAGGGCGTGAAAGGATCAACGCCCGGACGCGCGACGAAGCCGTTCGACCAGGGTTGGTTGGCGCAGGCATCATGCGCGCGCGACAATGTCGACGCGCGCAGCACATCCGCGCCATTGCGCTTCGCCACTTCCGTAGTTAGCTGCGCCAGACGGTCTGCCGTCATCCGCGCGGTGGCGACCGCTTGCGCCGACAGGGGCACCTACGGACATAGCGCGCGCGACCGCACCAAGGTCACATAGTCGACGAAAATGAGCCGCGCCCGTGGCGCACGCCGGCGAACCTCTACCGCGATCCGGTCCATATCGTCAGCCAGTTTCGCCCAAGCCGCATCCGTGGGGGCAGTCGGAACCGAACCGGATGATTGCTGCGCCGCCATCGCTTTGCACATGGCGGCCGCTTTTGTAAGATCGGTTCGGCCCTCTGTTCCCTTGCACTCTTCCGCGAACAGATAGCCGACATAGCTGACGTCATTACCGCCGATAGTGATTGTGGCCAATGCCGTGTCCGGTGTCAGCGCGTCCAGTTGCGGCGCCAGTTCCTTCCAGGATCCAAGCAGGTGTGCGGTCGTGGCACCGCCACAACTGACGTCGACCAGATCGAGATGGCGTAGCCGCGCGAGTTGGTGCGCATAATTATCGCGCGACCGGGTGCAGCGCGTGGCGGGGCTATCCGCCGAAACGGTGACGCCCGGCCCGGCGGCGAAAAAACTGCCCATGGCGACATAGCGGGCGGACGGCGCGGTCGAAAAGTCGGACGGTCCGGGCGCGGCGGCACAGCCTGCCAGTCCGACGAGCGACAGCAACGAACCTAGTGTGCGCCATTGAACCATGGCTTTCATCTATTCCTCTCCTGCGATTGCCGGACATCGCCCAGGGACGACGTGCCTCATTTTATAGCATCGCCTGATTATAGTGGCACGAAGGCGCCCTTGGCCCGGTCCTTGACCACCTTGTCGGCGCGGAAGACCGACCCACTCATGGTGATATAGACGCCCGGTTCCGCCACCTGCGCCGTGGCGAAGGCCATGCCTAGGTTGAAACTGGCGTCGCTCTCCCCGAAGCGCGCGGGGGCGAGCGCGCCGACCAGCACGATGGTCTTGCCTTCGATCCCGGCCAGTTGCGTGGCCGTTTCTGTCATGGTGTCAGTGCCATGGGTTATCACGATGTGATGTTCCGCCGCCGCGGCGACGCGGGCGTAGATCAGCGCCCGATCCGTGTCGTCCAGTTCCAGACTGTCCTTGCGCGTGACTTCCTCAATGCGGAAGGGGCGCTTGACCCGCGCGACCTCCAACAGCTTGGCCATCACGGTTTCGCCGACCTGATAGTCGGACAGGGCGTCGAAATAGATTTTGTCGATCGTGCCGCCGGTCGTAAGTAGCAGGATGGGGGTATCGGGGGACAGCATAAAGGACTCCGGGGTCGGTTAGTGCGCGCCTTAGCGCAAAAGCCGCCACCTCGAAACGCCGTTATGCGCCGCGCGCCATCGCTTCGCCGCGGTCGCGGGCGGCAACCAGTGTATCGGTGAGGAGCACCAGCAACCGGTCGTCGGCGTCAAGGACATTCAACCCCTCCCGCGTCATGCCGCCGGGGCTGGCGACGCGATCGGCCAGCGCGCCAGGACTGACATCAGCATGGGCCGCCATATTGGCTGCCCCCCGCACCGTCGCCAGCGCCATGCGCGCGGCCTGATCGGCGGGAATGCCGATCGCTTCGCCCGCCCGCGCCAGCGCGTCGATGAAGCGGAAGAGGAAAGCGGGGCCGCAGCCCGATAACGCCGTGACCTGATTGAAAAGGGCTTCGTCGGCGATCCATTCGACAAGGCCCAGCGGTTCGATCAACGCAGCGACGTCCGCCTTGGCCTGCGCCGTGGTCGCCGCGTCGGTGAACAGCGCCGTGACGCCCTCGCCCAGCCCGACCGGCAAATTGGGCATCGCGCGCACGATGTCATGGGCAACGGGAAAACGGGCGCGCAGATCGGCCAGCGTCGTACCGGCCAGGATCGAGACGATGCGCGTGTCGGCCGCGCAAAGCGGCGCCAACGCCTTAGCGACATCGGCGATCTGATAGGGTTTCATCCCCAACAACACGGTCGTTCCGGCGGGCAGCGCGGCCGGATAGTCGGTCATAACCGCCACGCCATTGGCCACTGGCCGGCCGCTGGGGCGCAGCACCGTCACGCCCGCCGGATCGAGGCCGCAGTCGAGCCAGCGAGACAGCATCTGCCCCGCCATATTGCCGCAGCCGACCAAAAAGAGATGATCGGGGAAAGGATGATTGGCAGCGGGCTGCGTCACCGCCTTAGGCCTCGCCTCGGGTTTCGATCAGGCTGGCGGAGATCGCCTCCGCCGGCGACTTGCCGCCCCATAGCACGAACTGGAACACCGGATAGAAACGCTCGCATTCATCGATCGCGGTTTCGACCAGCAACTGCGCCTGATCGAGCGTCAGGGTGCCGCCCGCGCCCAACAGCGCGCCGTGGCGAAACAGGATGATGCCGCTTGACGACCAAAGTTCGAAATGGCCGAGCCACAGCTGCTCGTTGATGAGGCCCAGCGTTTCGTAGATGGTGCCGCGCTTTTCCTCCGTCACGCGGATATCGGGCAGCGCCAGCAGTTGGAGCACCTGATCCTCGTCGCGCCAGATGCCGCGCAGCTCATATTGCGCCCACGAACCCTGCGTGTTCGCAACGATCTCGTCCTCGCCCACCTGCTCGAACGTCCATCCATGCGCTTCGAAATAGGCCGCCAGCATGTCGATCGGCGCGGCTTCCCCGCCGCCATGTTCAAATTCGTCACTATCCATCATCGGCGCGCCTTATCACCGCCCACCGTGAAAAGACAGACGCTAGGATGGAGCAGGATCAGACCGGGTCCGTCGGCTTGGGCTTGGTCGCCTTGACGGTTTTGGTGACGGGTTCGCCGGCTTTGCCTTCCAGCGCGTCGAGCCGCGCCTTGAGCAGTTCAACTTCCTCCCGCGCTGTGGCGGCCATCGCCTTGACCGCATCAAATTCCTCACGCGACACGAATTCCATGCCGCCGATCCATTCCTTCGCCCGCTCGCGCGCGTTGGTTTCGAATTCGCGGCCCATGCCCGCCACGGTGCCGGCGGCACCATTCACCAGCTTGGCGAGATCGTCGAAAAAGCGGTTTTCGCTCTGCATTGGCTTCATCCTCTGTGCGGCGCGATCGGCGCGCCTGTAAATTATATCTGGGTCTTGAGCGCGGGAGCGACAAGGGTCGCCGCGTCGGGGTTCAGGCGGCCGATCTCATAGTTAAGGAAGGAAGCGAAGGCCAGCCACGCCAGATAAGGCAGCAACAGCACCCCGGCGAAACGGCGAATGCGCCAGAAAAGCGCGGTCGTTACGGCCACCAGCACGACCAGGATGAGGATCAGCGCCAGCGCGCTCCCGACCTGATGCGCGCGAAAGAAAAGCGGCGACCAGCACAGGTTAAGCAGCAACTGGACCAGGAACAGGGCGATCGCCCCGCCCCGCCCCTTCGCCCCGCGGGCGTGCAGCACGATCGCCAAGGCCAGCGCCATCATGACGTAGAGAATCGTCCAGGCGACACCGAATGCCCAGCCCGGCGGCATCAGCGCGGGCTTTTCGAGCGCGTCGAACCAGCGATTGCCATAGCCGCTATTGGCGAGGCGGCCCGACAGGAATCCTAAACCCACGATCGCCGGCACCGTCACCAGCGCCCAGCGCAGATAGGCAAGACGCAACTGACCGGGGGACGCAATCTCGTTCATCGGCAACGCAGCTCCAAAAAGCCTGTTATTCGGCGGGATCGGGCGAATCCTTGAGCGCCGAATCCAGCTTGCGGCCAACGGTTTGCGGAGAAAGTGTCCGCTTGGCAACGCGGGAATAGAAGATCGGGATCAGGAACAGGGTGATGAGGGTCGCAAGGCTGACGCCGAACACCACAACCGTCCCGATCGAATGCCGCGCCGCCGCCCCCGCGCCGCCGCGAATGACCAGCGGCACCGCGCCAATCACGGTCGCGATCGATGTCATCAGGATCGGGCGGAGGCGGCGCTTGGCGGCTTCGCGAATGGCCTGGGGGGATTTCCATCCCCTCATCGCGCAACTGGTTGGCGAACTCCACGATCAGGATGCCGTTCTTGGCCGCCAGACCCACCAGCATGACGATGCCGATCTGGCTGTAGAGGTTGATCGACCCGCCGGTGATCGCCAGCCCCAGCGCGCCGCCGGCCACGGCCAGCGGCACCGTGGCGATGATGACGCCGGGGTGGATGAAGCTTTCGAACTGGGCGGCGAGCAGCAGATAGACGATCAGGATGGTGAGGCCGAAGACCAGCCAGATCGACCCGCCGGTTTCGCGCAGCGACTGGCTTTCGCCGCGATAGCCGATCGCCAGCACTTCGGGCGACTGGCGCGCCTGATCCTCCAGGAAGGCAAGGCCCTGCCCCAGCGAGGTGCCAGGGGCGAGGGCCGCGGTCAGGGTGATGGCGCGCAGCTTGTTGTAGCGGTTGAGCTGGCGCGGCCCGGCGACTTCGCGCAGCGTCACCAGCGTCGACAGCGGGACCAGCGCGCCGCTGCGGGAGCGGACGTTGATGCGGTCGAGATCCGCCGCGGTCTGGCGCCCTTCCTCCTCCGCCTGCACCAGCACGCGATATTCCTCGCCCCGGTCGACATAGGTGCCGACGCGCCGTGATCCGAGCAGGCTTTGCAGCGCCTGGCTGATGTCGTTGACCGACACGCCCAGATCGCCTGCGCGGGCGAGGTTCGTTTCGATCCGCATCTGCGGCTTGGTTTCCTTATAATCGCTATCGACGTTGATGAGGCCGGGATAATCCGCGGCGGCGGCCATGATCCGGTCGCGCGCGGCGACCAGCCCTTCATAGGTGGAGCCAGCCAGCACGATGTTGACCGGCAGCCCGCGCCCACGCCCCAGCCCCGATCGCGGCGCGGCATTACCGCGCACGCCGGGCTGGTCGGCGATCACCTTGTTGACGATGGTCGCGACCTCGGCCGTGGTGATGGTCCGGTCTTCCCATGGCCGCAGGAAGGCGATGACGTTGCCGCCGTTATAGTCGTCGGTCGAACCGAACCCGGCCGGTGTGCGGATCACCAGATTCTGGAGCGTTCCGTCCTTGCGCAGGAAGGCGAGATCGTCTTCGATCTTCTTCATATAGGCCATCATCCGGGGAAAGCCGGTGCCTTCGGGCGCTGTGATCTGCGCTTCGACCACGCCGGTATCCTCGGCCGGGGCCAGTTCGCTTGGCAGACGGGTGAAGAAGAAGCCAGCGACGCCCAGGAACAGCAGGACGCCCAGCAGCGGCAGCAACGGCTTTCCGATCGCGCGGTCGAGCCAGCGGGCATAGCCATGTTCCAGCCGCTGGAACCGATCGTCGATCCAGCGCGCGAGGCGGCCGCGTTCGGCATTTTTCAGCAGCTTGGAACAGAGCATCGGCGCGAGGCTCAAGGAGATGAAGCCGGAAAAGGCGATCGCAGCGATCATGGCGATGGCGAGTTCGCGGAACAGGAGGCCGGTTTGCCCGGCCAGGAACATGACCGGCACGAAGACGGCGCAGACGACGAGCGTAGTCGAGATGATGGCGAAGCCGACCTGCCGCGTGCCAAGATAGGCGGCGACCAGCGGGTCTTCCCCCTGTTCGATGCGGTGATAGACATTTTCCAGCACGACGATCGCGTCATCGACGACCAGACCGATGGCGAGCACAAAGGCGAGCAGGGTCAGCAGGTTGATCGACAGGCCCAGCAGCCACATCACCGCGCACGTCGCGAGCAGGCAGATCGGCACGGTGATCGCCGGGATAATCGTCGCGCGCACCGACCCCAGGAACAGGAAGATGACGAGTATGACCAGAAGCGCCGCCTCGATCAGCGTGTCATAGACATTGGCGATGGCGCGCTCGATGAACAGCGATTCGTCGGTGCCGATGGCGACCCGCATCCCCTGCGGCAGGGTCGGCTGCAATTCCTTGATAAGCGCCTTGGCCTTTTGCGCGACCTCCAGCGTGTTGGCGCCGGACTGACGGATAATGCCGATGCCGATCGCCGTCCCCTGGTTGGAACGGAAGCTGCTATAGGGGTTTTCGGCGCCTTCCTCGATCCGGGCAACGTCGCCCAGCTTCACCTGATAGCCATCCGTCCCCCGACCCACGACGAGCTGCGCGAACTGGTCCGGCGTGGCGAAAGGCCTTTCCACCCGAAGCGTCTGGTTCTGGTCCCGCGATTCGAAACGGCCGGCGGGCAACTCAACATTCTGGCTGCGCAGCGCCGCTTCGACGTCCGCCGGAGTCAGGCCAAATGCGGCCAGCCTTTCGGCGTTGAACCAGATGCGGGTCGAAGGGCGCGCCTCGCCGCTGATATTGGCGCGGGCGACGCCATCGATCGCGGCGAACCGGTCGGCCACATTGCGGTCGAGATAGTCGCTGATCTGGATCGGCGTCCAGCCGGGGCGCGAGAAGGCGAGGAACAGGATAGCGCGCGCGTCCGAATCGACCTTGCGGATTTCCGGCGCCAGCGCGTCTTCGGGCAGATCCTCCACCACCGATCCCACGCGATCGCGCACGTCGTTGGCGGCGGTGTCGATGTCGCGCGAGGGATCAAATTCGATATTGATGTTGGACGTGCCGTCCTGCGACGTGGACGTGATCGTCTGGATGCCCTGCACGCCGGCAACCGCATCCTCGATCAGCTGGGTGATGCGGGTTTCGACCACCGATGCGGCCGCGCCGGTGTAGCTGGTTTCGACCGATACGATCGGCGGGTCGGTATCGGGATATTCGCGCACCGACAGGCTCATCCAGCCGACGACGCCGACGATGCACATCAGCACCGCGACGACCGCGGCGAAGACCGGGCGGCGGACTGAAAGATCAGATAGCTGCATCAGCGAGCAGCCTTGCCGGAACCGTCCCTGGGCCGCGGTTCTGGCTTGTCGCCGGGCAACCGCACGGTCGCCCCGTCGGTCAGCTTGACCACGCCTTCGGTCACGACGTGCTGCCCCGCCTTGAGCCCGCCCAATATCTCGACCCGGCCATCCTGCCGGATGCCGGTATCGACCTTGACCCGCTTCGCTTTGCGATCCTCGACCACGAAGACGAAGCGATCATCGCCATCGCCCACCAGCGCCAGTTCCGGCACGGACAGCGACTGGCGCTGCCGCGCCAGCACGCTGACGGTCAGCAACATGCCGGGTTTCAGCGCCTTGTCGGGGTTGGGCAGGAGTGCGCGCACCCGCACTGCGCGGGTAGCGGGATCGATCACGGGATCGATGGTGGCGATCGTGCCGTTGAACGGCCGGTCGGGCCAGGCGGCGGAAACAGCCCTTATCGTCATCCCTTCACGGATCATCGCCAGCCGGGTTTCGGGAATGGTGAAGTCCAGCTTGATGCGGCTGATGTCGCTGACGGTGGCGATCGCGGTGCCGGCCGTCACGATCGCGCCGGGGGATACGGTGCGCAGGGAAACCCAGCCGGAAAAGGGCGCGCGGATCACCCGGTCGCCGATCGAGGCGCGGGCCAGTTGCGCATTGGCGCGGGCCGCGTTGGCGAGCGCGACCTGTTGTTCCAGCGTCGCGCCGGTGGCGAAGCCGCGCGACTTGAGCGCCTGGATGCGCTGGAGCTGCTGGGTCGCCTGCAAGGCGGTGGCCTCCGCCGACGCGAGTTCGGCCTGTTCCTGGCCCACCGCCAGCCGGGCGATCACCTGTCCCTTGGCGACATAGCCGCCATCGGCGAAATTCAGCGCCTCGATCCGTTCGGTCACTGGCGCGGACAGCACCACCTGTTCATTGGCGAGCGCAGTGCCGACCGCTTCCAGATTGTCAGTGAAGCTGTCCGACGCGATCGGCTGCACCTCCACCAAGGGCACGGCGCGGGGCTTTTTTTCCTTCTCCCCACCGCAAGCGGACAGGGACATGGCGAGCAGGAGGACGGGGACGATAGGGCGCATGATGAGGGGGTAACGAGCCTTTGCTAGCGGCACAATCGGACTTGGGCTGCACCTTATGACAGTAGGGTTTGGAACGAACATACGTCCATTATCCACCAAGACGGGCGTAGAGGAGAAATTCGACATTGCCCTGCGGGCCGGTAATGGGGCTTTGCGTCAGGCCGGCGACGGTCCAGCCCTGCGCCTGCGCCCAGTCCTGAACCTCTGCGCAAACGCGCTGGTGGACGAGGGTATCCCGCACCACGCCATTCTTGCCCACTTCTTCCCGCCGCGCTTCGAACTGGGGCTTGATGAGGGCGATCATCTGGGTGCCGGGTTTCGCGAATGTGATCGGCTTTTCCAGCACTTTGGCGAGGCTGATGAAGCTGGCGTCGCAAACGATGATGTCGACGGCTTCGGGGATATGCGCATCAGTCAGGATGCGGGCGCTGGTCTGTTCATGGACGATGACGCGATCGTCAGAGCGGATTTTCCAGGCGAGCTGGTTGGTGCCGCTGTCGACCGCATAGACCTTCGCCGCGCCCTTGGTCAGCAGCACGTCGGTAAAGCCGCCGGTGGAGGAGCCGACGTCGATGGCGACGAAGCCGGTGACGTCGATGGCAAATTCCTCCAACGCATGGGCCAGCTTGACGCCGCCGCGCGACACCCAAGGATGGTCGCGGCCGCGCACGTCCAGTTCCGTGCCTTCGGGCACCTGCTGGCCCGCCTTCTCCACCTTGCGGTCGCCCAGGAAGACGAGGCCGGCAAGGATCAGCGCCTGCGCGCGGGCGCGGCTTTCAGCAAGACCGCTGTCGACGAGCAACTGGTCGGCGCGAATCTTGGCCATCAGCGCACCAGCGCCGTCAGCGTGGCGGGGGTGAGGAGTTGCGGCAGGGTTTGCGCGTCCTTGCCCGGCGCGTAGAAGAGGTAGAGGGGGACGCCGGACCGGCCCTGCCCTTCGAGGAAGCGGGTAATGGCGGGATCGGCATTGGTCCAGTCGCCGACCATGACGGTGACGCCGCCCTTGTCGAAGGCGGCGCGGGTTTCGGCGCGGTCGATGGCGGCAGCCTCGTTCGCCTTGCAGGTCAGGCACCAGTCGGCGGTGAAATAGAGGAACACCGGCTTGTTGGCGGCGCGCAGTTCGGCGAGTTTTGCGACATCGAAATGGACAGTTGAATCGCCTTTTTCGATCGCCGCGGCCGCGCTGGTCGGCAGGGCGTAAGCCGCGCCAGCCAGCAGGGCGAGGCCCGCAATCGCGGCGATCCAGCCGCCGCCTTTGCCCAGCCGCTGGCGACCGCCTAACCACCAGAGGATGAGCGCCAGCGACAGCGCCGCAGCCAAGCCGATCGTCATGCCCGACACGCCGCGTTGCTGGCCCAGCAACCATGCGAGGCCGAGCGCGGTCAGGAACATCGGGATGGCGAGGATCTTCTGGAAACGCCCCATCCAGCCACCGGGCTTAGGCAATCCTTTGCGCAGCGCCGGCACATAGGCGAGCAGCAGGAATGGCAGCGCCAGTCCCAGCCCCAGTCCGGCGAAGACCGCGAGCGCGGCCGCCAGGGGCAGCAGCAGCGCCGCGCCCATCGCCGCGGCCATGAACGGCCCGGTGCAAGGTGTCGCAACGAAGGCGACCAGCGCGCCTGTCCAGAAGGAACCCGCGACGCCGCCCTTCCCCGCCAGCCCCTCGCCGCCGCCATAGGCGCTGAGATCGAACAGGCCGGCGAGGTTGAAGGCAATGCCGGTCACCAGCAGCAGCAACGCCAGGATGATGCGCGGGTCCTGCAACTGGAACGCCCAGCCGACCGCGCCGCCCGCCGCACGCAAAAGGAGCAGCCCGCCGCCCAGCGCCAGACAGGTGAGGATCACGCCCAGCGTATAGGCCAGCGCCTCCCGTCGCACGGTCCGCTCATCGCCGCCGGCCTTCGCTAGCTTCATCGCTTTAAGGCCCAATATCGGGAAGACACAGGGCATGATGTTGAGCAGCAGCCCGCCCAGCAGCGCGCCGCCCAGTGCGGCGAAAATGGCGCCCCACTGGTCGCTACCCGATGCGACTGCGACCTCGCCGGGCGTCGCAGTCAGCAGGAAGCCGACATGGTCGCCGGTTCGCAGTACGGCCTGTAGCCTACTGCCCTTGCCGCCCTCGGTCGCGTCCGTCTCGATCAGCAGCGTGTCGCCATCGCGCGTTACCGTTTGCGGCGCGGCATAGCGGGCCAGCCCCTCGGCCAGCGGGAAGAGGTGGATGTCGCGCGCCTGCGCACTGGCCGGGAATGGCACCGACAGGCGCAGCTTGCCGTCCTTGATCGCGTAGCTCGCTTGCGATCCCAGCGGCCGGGGCAGATGGGTGCGCCAGGCGTCGAAGCGTGTCCGGTCGGCCGCCGACACGGCACCGTCGCCCGCGACCAATTCCAGCGTCAGATCGCCGCTTTCGGGCACGCACACCTTGTCGGTGCAGGCCAGCCATTGCGCCTTCGCCCGCACGGCCAAGCGGGTGCCGGGCGCGACATCGGGCGCGACCTTTAGGCTCGCCAGCACGCCATAGGGGCCTTCATAGACATGGTTCATCAGGCCGGAGATCAACAGCGTTTCGGGCACGGGATAGCGCAGCGGGCCGACGCTGACGCCCCTGGGCAATGTCCAGTCCACGGTCATGCCCAGACCCGCGTCGCCGGGATTTTCCCAATAGCCGTGCCAGCCGGGTTGCGGGATCATGGCGAAGGCGATGGTCGTGCCTTCGCCCGGCCGGGGCGCTGCGCTTTCGGCGACCAGTTGCGCGGCGATATGTGCCGGGCCGCCGCCGAACGCCCCCTGCCCATGCGCTGGGGAAAGAGCAGCCAGCCATGCCAGCGTCATCAATATGACTTGAAAAATCCGCATCGGGCCTCTGGTCTGGTGAGTGTGAGCGGGCTAGGTCCGGGGGCGTTCGCCGTCAAGGCTGGAGAAGGTACAGTAGATGTTGAAGACAGTCGCCGCCGCCCTGTTGATCGCCACCGCCATGCCGCTGGCGGCTCAGCAGCCTACTCCGACTCCGGCCGCCGCGCCCGCTACTCCGCCAAAGCTGATCGTCGCGATCAGCATCGACCAGTTTTCCGCCGATCTGTTCAGCGAATATCGCCAATATTATAGCGGCGGCCTCAAGCGCCTGACGAGCGATGGCGCCGTCTTTCCTCGCGGCTATCAAAGCCATGCCGCGACCGAAACCTGCCCCGGCCACTCGACCATCCTGACCGGCAGCCGCCCGTCGCGCACCGGCATCATCGCCAACAACTGGTTCGACCTCGGCACTGCGCGCGAAGACAAGACCATCTATTGCGCCGAGGACGAGAGCGTGTCCGGCAGCAGCAGCGACAAATATGAAGCGTCCCCAATCCACCTGAAGGTGCCGACGCTGGGCGGCCGGATGAAGATCGCCAACCCCGCCACCCGCGTCGTATCGGTCGCGGGCAAGGATCGCGCCGCGATCATGATGGGCGGGCCGACTGCCGACCATGTGTGGTGGCTGGGCGGGCCGCAGGGCTATGTCAGCTATAAGGGGATCGCCACCCCGCCGCTGGTCGCCAAGGTGAACGCGGCCATGGCGCAGCGTCTGGCGCAAGCCAATCCAGGCTTCGAACTGCCCGCCCAGTGCGTGTCGAAGGATTTCCCGGTGCGGGCGGGCGACAGGACCGTCGGCACCGGCCGTTTCGCGCGTGCGGCGGGCGATTATAAGGCGTTCCGCATCTCGCCCGAACAGGACGCGATGACACTGGCCTTTGCCGCCGCCGCGATCGAGACTATGGACCTGGGCAAGCAGGCGCAGACCGATATCATCTCGATCGGCCTGTCGGCGACCGACTATATCGGCCACACATACGGCACCGAAGGCACGGAAAGCTGTATCCAGGTCGATCGGCTCGATCGGGAACTGGGTGCCTTCTTCGATCGGCTCGACAAAGACGGCATCGATTATGTGGTTGTGCTGACCGCGGACCATGGCGGCCATGACCTGCCCGAACGTCATCGCCTGAACGCCATGCCGATGGAGCAGCGCGTCGACATGGCGCTGACGCCCAAGGCATTGAATGCCGCCATCGCCGACAAGGCGGGGTTGCCGGGCAAGAAAGTGCTGTGGGGCGACGGGCCGTCGGGCGACCTCTATTTCGACAAGGGGCTGACTGCGCCTCAGCGCGCGCGCGTCGAGGCCGAAGCGCTCAAGCTGCTGCGCGCGCACCCGCAGGTCGAGACGGTGTTCACCAAGGCGCAGATTGCCGCCACCCCCTCCCCCTCCGGCCCGCCCGAAAGCTGGAGCCTGATCCAGGAGGCGCGCGCCAGCTTCTATGCGGAGCGGTCGGGCGATCTGCTGCTGTTGTTGAAGCCGCGCGTCATGTCGATCCCGGAACAGGCGACGATGGGATCGGTCGCCACCCATGGGTCGCCCTGGGATACCGATCGCCGCGTGCCGATCCTGTTCTGGCGCAAGGGGATGCAGCATTTCGAGCAGCCGCTGGGCGTGGAGACGGTGGACATCATGCCGTCGCTGGCGGCGCTGATCGGGCTACCGGTGGCGAAGAGCGAGATTGACGGGCGTTGCCTGGATCTGGTGGCGGGCGACGGGGATAGCTGCGCGGGACGATAAGGATGAACTTGCTTTAATCCGTTCGTCCTGAGTAGCCATTGAGCGCAGTCGAAATGGCGTATCGAAGGATTGCGCGCGGCGCATGATGCTTCGCTACGGGTCTTCGACTTCACCTATGGTGAAGTTTATCCTGAGCGCCTGCTGCAAGTAGGCAGTCGAAGGGCTCAGCCCCTACTCAGCACGAACGGGGTGGGTCAGATCAGTGTCATCATGCTGTAAGCAATCTTGTTCCCTCGAAACGAACGGATGTTGGCTAAATATTCTCCCCCACCCCATCCGTGCTTTCCAGCATCGCATGCACGCGGTGCGGGGCGGAGACATGGGCGCGGCTCGTGACCTCATATTGCGCCTTGGCCTGGCGCACATTGCTGTCGGCCGGCACGCTGTCAGTCAGCCAGACATTGCCGCCGATGACCGAGCGGCTGCCGACGATAATCCGGCCCAATATCGTCGCCCCGGCATAGATGACCACGTCATCCTCGATGATCGGATGACGCGGGAGGGCCTTTTCCAGCGCGCCCTTCTCATCGGCCGGAAAGCTGCGCGCGCCCAGCGTCACGCCCTGATACAGCCGTACCCGGTCGCCCACGATCGCGGTTTCGCCGATGACGACGCCGGTGCCATGGTCGATGAAGAAGGACTGGCCGATGGTCGCGCCGGGATGGATGTCGATCCCGGTCTTGCCATGGGCGATTTCCGACATGATCCGCGCGACCAGCGGAGCGCCCAGTTCATGCAGGCGATGCGCCAGCCGGTGATGAATGATCGCCAGCATGGAGGGGTAGCAGATCAGCACCTCGTCCACGCTGCGCGCGGCGGGATCGCCCAGGAACGCAGCTTCCACATCGGTATCGAGCAGTGTGCGCAAGGCAGGAAGACTCCGGGCGAAGGCGGCGATGATGCGCGCTGCCTCCCGATCCACCGCGTCCGCCGGCTCGCCTTTCAACGCATAGATGAGTTCCAGGCGAATCTGGCCGTAAAGGCGGCTGAGCACCGTTTGCAGCGTTTCGGCGACATAGGCATCCTCGTTATGGAGGCGCACGAAGCTGGGGCCAAGGCGTAGGGGGAACAGCGCGCCGCAGAGCGACTGCATGATCTTGGTCAGATTGTCGCGTGACGGGAAACCCTCCGCGCCATATTCGGCATGATGCTGCTGCGCCTGTCGCCAGCGGCTGCGCGCCGCACCCAGCGCCGCCGTCAGCGCATCTATGTCCCAATAGCCCTCGACGATTCCGTCATCGTCCTGTCCGTGTGCCATCATATCCGCCTCATGCACCTGTTGCCGCGGACATAGCGTGGCAACAGGCGCAGCGATAAACGAGTTTTGCTTGGGGTCGGACAGTTTCTCTTTTAGTTGCGCGGCTCGCTGCGGGCGGCCGACCTGGGCAGATGCAGGCAGATTTCCGCGCGCAAGCCGCCTTCGGGGCGGTTCGCGAGCGTCAGCTGACCGCCTTCGGCCCGCACCGCCTTTTCGACGATGGCCAAGCCCAGGCCCAGGCCGCGGGTATTGCGCTGGCGCGCGTCGTCCAGTCGGGCGAAGGGCCGCAATACCTCCTCCAGCCGTTCGCGCGGGATGCCGGGGCCGTCATCATCGACGCGGATCAATATCTCCGTCCCGACCCGCTCCAGCGAAACGCGGGCGCGATCGCCATAGTGCAGCGCATTTTCGATCAGGTTGCGCACCGCGCGGCGCAGCGACAAGGCGCGCACCGCCATCTCCAGATGATCCGGGCCGTCATAGACGACATCGTCGCCATGGTCCTGAAACGCATCGACGATGGTGGCGATGGTGACGGCGACATCGGTGCGCACCGGCGGCTCCGGGTCTTTTTCGCCGCCCAGAAAAGCGAGCAGCGATTCCAGCATCGCCTCCATCTCCTCCAGGTCGCCGGCCATCGCCTTTTGGATATCGTCATCCTTGACCGCCTCCAGCCGCAATTGCAGACGGGACAGCGGCGTGCGCAGGTCATGGCCGACCGCCGCCAGCGTTTCGGTCCGTTCGTTGATGAGCCTGTGCAGACGCGATTGCATCGCGTTGAACGCGGCGATCAGGTTGCGCACATCGCTGCTGCCGGCTTCGGGCACCATCACCGCCGATCCCAGCCCGATCCGGTGGGTCGCATGGGTCAGGTCGCGTAAGGGGGCGAGCGTGCGGCGGATGAGCAACCAGCCCGCGATCAGCAGGGCGACGACGGGGATAAGCGCCAGCCCTAGTCGACCCAGGGTGAAGGGCCATTTGGCACCGCTATGGTGCATGCCGAAATAGAGCCAGCTGCGATCGGGCAGTTGCAGGCCGCCGTTGATTTCCGAATGGCGGCTGGGCGAAGCGAGCCGCAGCCAGAGGCGCGACCGTTCCAGGCTGGGCTCCCAGGCGACGATCTGCTGGCGCATCCGCTCCAGTTCAGGCGACAATGGCGGCGGCGGCGGGGCGGCGGGGGACCAATGGACGTCGTAGCGATCGGTGGTCAGTTGCAGGCCGAGCGCGGGTCGTTCCGCGGGCGGCTGCTCGGTCAGCAGCTTGCGGGCGATGACGAGATGTTCGGCCAGGCGCCGCGCCTCATCATCCTGTAACGATATCTGACTGGTGCGCTCATATATGAGCGTGCCGACCGCAAATTCCAGCATCACCGTCAGCAGCAGGATCACGGACAGGCGGCCCAGCAGCCCCAGCGATCCCCTGACATGCCGTTTCAAGCGCGGCTGACCTCTGCATTGAACATATAGCCGACGCCGCGGACGGTGGTGATCGGCGCGCCCTTGTCGGCGGTGGACAGCTTGCGGCGCAGGCGGCTGACGAGCACGTCGATGCTGCGGTCGCTGCTGTCGCCCATGCGGGTGCGCGACAATTCGATCAGCCGTTCGCGCGCGATGACCCGCTGGGGGTGGCTGAGGAAGGAGCCGAGCAGATCGAATTCCGCTCCGGTCAGTTCGACGATCGCGCCCGTAGGGGAGCGCAGTTCGCGGCGGGGGAAGTTGACGTTCCAGCCGTCGAAATGGGCCTCGCTCTCCCGATGCTCGTCCGGGCCGCGTTCCACGCCGACGCGGCGTAGGATGGCGCGGATACGGGCGATCAGTTCGCGCGTGCCAAAGGGCTTGGGGAGGTAATCGTCCGCGCCCAGTTCAAGGCCCACGATACGGTCGGTCTCGCTGCCCTTGGCGCTGATGAAGATGATGGGGACGTCGCTCTTGCGACGTATCTGGCGGCACAGGTCGATGCCGTTGGTGCCGGGCAGCATGACGTCGAGAACGACCAGGTCGACCGGGCCGGCGTCGAAGGCCACCCACATTTCGGGACCGGAAGACGCCGGGCGCACCTGATAGCCATGTTCCTGGAGCGCGCGCGCAGTCAGCGTGCGGAGCGGCGGATCGTCTTCGACAAGGATGATCGAAGGGGCGGTCATGAAGGCGTCAGCGCACAAAATGTCATGGTCGGGAAATAGGGGTAGGCGGATCGGGGGTCAACCGCGCGGTCGGCGGGACGGCCCGAAACGCGACTGCAGCAACAATTTGTCACGGCAGGGAGAATGTCCGGGCCTGGCGAACCAGGCCCGGTATTGAAGATCAGAAAGCCGCGGTCAGCGAGAAGACGACCTGGCTGCGCGCGATCGACTTGCCGAAGTCCTTGCTATCATTGACCATGAAGTTGGGACGCAGATAGTTTTCCTCAACGCGCGCAATGTCGGTATCGACATAGGCGACGCCGACGGTCAGCGGCGTGCCGGGAATGGCGGCATCGGCACCGACCAACCAGTCCAGATACTTGCCGGTGGGCGCGATCGACGTGCCGTTCGGGCCAAGGCCGCTATTGCCGTTCGACCAACCAAGATGGGCCTTCAGCGTGACGGGGGTGTTGGGCACCGCACCGCTGATGTCGCCCCACAGGTAGAGATTGTCTTCCTTGTCACCCGGATCGAAGACGGTGCACGCCGCGTCGCTGCACCATTTGCCCAGCGCTTCCTGCTTGGGCGCATAGGCGACGCCGACCAGGGCCTTCACTGGGCCGATCTGATGCGACAGCTTGATATAGGGTTCGGCGAAATCGGTTTCATCCGCGCCCGACGGATACATATACCAGGTCAGGCCGACATCGACGGTAGTGCCTTCGCCAAGCGACTTGGAGTAGCCGGCAATCAGGTCCAATTCCATGTTCGCGCCGCCGAAACGGCCCCAGCCGCCCAGGTTCGAACCCCAGGCGCCGACGTAGAAGCCGCTTTCATGGGTAGCGGTAATGCCGCCTTGAACAGCCATGCCGCGATCGCTCTGCGAAACGCCGCGATAACGATAGTCCGACACCAGAGCAACGCTGCCGGTAACGGTGACGGGGCTGGCGGGTGCTTCCTGCGCGAAAGCCGGCACGCTGGACATAAGCGCGAGGGCGGCACAGGCGATTTGATACTTCATGAACATTCCCCTTTACGTTGGAATGTTCCGTCCTGCATCCGCTCTGGCCCGAAGATCTGTTGGTGATCGTCTTCGATACCGGCGGATGCCCTTCCCCTATTCTGTCCTGACGACGGCATAAACCGCTTTTACTGCACCTGCGAAAGGATCGAGCGCGCTGTGATATGCCGGGCACGGTTCTTTGCTATATTGGTAACAATATATTGCCATTATGTTTCTAAATAGCTTGCCGTAACGGAAAAAGCCGCCGCGCCTGAGGGGGCAGGCGCGGCGGCTCCAAACATCGCCCGATTTTTGTGGGGGGTCAGGCGACGAGTTGACGCATGCGTCCTGTGGCGCCGAACAGTTCGACCGGGCCGCCAGCGCCCCGGCGGCGATCGACCCACTCGCGCAGCATTTCCGCGCACGTATGATCGATATGGCCAAGGCGTTCGACGTTGAGGATAATCAGTCCAGCGGTCGGCAGCGATTCGAGCTTCGCGGACAATTTGGGCAGGCTGAGGAACGTGGCGGTGCCGCGCAGCGCCACTTCATGCGCTTCGCCCCGGCTTTCCTCGTCCATCTTGAGCCGCAGTTTTGTGGCGTGTGGCAGCAGTTCGATCAGCGACAGGCCGATGCCCACCAGCACGCCGGTCAGCAGGTCGGTCGCCACGACGCAGATCAACGTCGCGGCCCAGACGATTGCGGGCAGCGGACCGTAGAGGTGGAAAAGATGCTTCACATGCGCGACGCTCACCAGACGGACGCCGGTGATGACGAGGATGCCGGCCAGCGCGGCCATCGGGATTTCGCGCAGCAGCCAGGGCAGCAGCGCGACGAAGCCCAAAATCCAGATGCCGTGCAGGATCGCCGACAGGCGGGTCTTGGCGCCAGCCTGCACGTTGGCAGAGCTGCGGACGATAACGCCGGTCATCGGCAGCGCGCCGGCGAAGCCGCACAGCAGATTGCCGACGCCCTGCGCGCTGAGTTCGCGGTTGTAATTGGTGCGCACGCCATCATGCATGCGATCGACCGCGGCGGCCGACAGCAGGGTTTCGGCGCTGGCGATGAAGGCGATGGCGATGGCGGTGGTGAAGATCGCCGGGTTCATCAACTGCGCCAGCAGGCCCGCTTCGGGCAGAGCGACCGCCGCGACGATCGATTCTGGCACCACGACGCGCGCGACCGGCAGACCCAGAATGAAGGCGACGAGCGTTGCCGCAACCACGCCGACCAACGCGCCCGGCACCAGTTTCAACGATGCAGGACGGAATTTTTCCCAACCCAGCATGCTGAAGATGGTGACGAGGCCGACGGCGAAGGCCGTGACCGTATCACCGGTCGTCAGGCCCAGAATCTGGCCCGGCATGGCGATCAGGTTATGCAGGCCGCTGGACAGCGGTTTGTCGTCGAACAGCACGTGGAACTGACCGACCACGATCAATACGCCGATCCCCGCGAGCATGCCATGCACGACGGCGGGCGAAATAGCGCGGAACCAGCCGCCAACCCGCAGCAGGCCGGCGACGACCTGGATCGCGCCCGCCAGGATGAGGATGGGGCCAAGCGCAGACAGACCCTGTTCGCGCACGATTTCAAAGACGATGACCGCAAGGCCGGCGGCAGGACCGCTGACCTGCAACGGCGAACCCGCCAGCATGCCAACGACGATACCGCCGATGATGCCGGTGATGAGACCCTTTTCCGGCGGCACGCCGGATGCAATGGCGATGCCCATGCACAGCGGCATCGCCACCAGGAAAACGACGATAGACGCCGTAAAGTCGCGGCCGAGCGTGCCGCCGGAAAGAGCCTTCAGCATGATTTACTCCGCAGCTTGGGCAAAGACCGTTTCGCCTGCGAGGCGACGGCCATGGGGAAGTGCGATCGGCATCGGCTCTCCTTCGCGCAATGGCGAGAAGCGGCCGGTTTCGCCGTCCAGGCCCAGCACCTGGCCGGCATGGATATCGACATACCAGCCGTGCAGCGCGATTTCACCGCGCGCGATGCCGGATGCCACGGAAGGATGCGTGCGCAAATGCGCCAGTTGCACCACAACATTTTCCAGCGCCATGTTGCGCAGCTTCTCCGCGTCGCTCAGATCCTGCGAATAGTTTTCGCGGCAAACCTGCTGCGCGGCGTGGCTGTGACGTAACCAGGCGGCGACATTGGGCATCGTCGTAAGGTCAGCCTCCGTCGATAGCGCCTTCATCGCGCCGCAATCGCTGTGGCCGCACACGATGATATCGCGCACGCCCAACACCATCACCGCATATTCGACGGTGGATGTGACGCCGCCATTCTGGGTTGCGTGGGGCGGCACGATGTTGCCGGCGTTACGGCAGACGAACAGGTCGCCGGGCGCGGCCTGCATGATATGTTCGGGAACGATGCGCGAATCGGCGCAGGAAATCATCAGCGCCTTGGGGCTTTGGCCATGGCTCGCCAACTGGTTGTAAAGCGCGCTTTCGTTCGGGAAAACCTTGGTTTCGAAGCTGAATACGCGACCGAGTAGCTCGTTCATGGAGTCTATCCTCTTCTATATACGCCGGTCAGGGGACGGACGGGCTTAACAGAGACGATAGGGATGCCACTTTGCTGCAACGCAGCGGCTTTGTTAAAAACTATGTCTGCGTAATGACCTGTGCGATTGCCGCGCCAAGCCGCATAAATCCGTGCTTGAGCGCAGGAACCCGCCGTTCAGCGCCGATCCACCACGGCGCTGAACATATAGCCGACGCCGCGAACGGTAACAATTGGCGCAGATTGCCCGCCTGCGCTCAGCTTGCGCCGCAACCGGCTGACCAGCACGTCGATGCTGCGATCCGACGAGGGCGCTTCGCGCACGCCCGCCAGTTCCATCAGGCGCGCACGTGCGATCACCGTCTGCGCGTGATCCAGAAACACCGACAACAAAGCAAATTCGGCGGCGGTTAATTCGACCAGTCGGCTCTGCGGGTCGGTGACTTCGCGCCGGGCGAAATCCACGATCCAGCCGTCGAAAATAGCCTCGGTCTGGCGGCGCAGGCCCAGCGCGCGCTCGCCCCGGCCACGCCGCAGCACGGCGCGCAAACGCGCGGCGAGTTCGCGCATCGCATAAGGCTTGGCCATATAATCGTCGGCGCCCAGCTCCAGCCCGACCACACGATCGACCTCCGAACTGTTCGATCCGACCAGGATGATGGGCACGTCGCTGCGTTCGCGGATATCGCGGCACAGGTCCAGCCCGTCCGGCCCGCGCAATGCCGAGTCAAGCACGACGGCACCGACCGGCGTGCTGGTCAGCGCGCTGAAAATATCCGACCCCGACGCTGCGGGCAGGGCGCGAAATCCGCTCTGTTCCAGATATTCGCGGACCTCCTGCCGCAAATCCTGGCGCGTTTCGGCGATGAGTATGAGCGGTGGACTCATCCGCCCTGCACGGCGCCCGGCGCGTCAATGGCTATGGCGAACAGGGCCGCCACGATCATGGGCCTCAATGACATGGACGTCTCCTCCGCAGCAGCGGCAATCCGCGGCATTTTCAGCCGCAAGATCGCATATGGCGGAAAGATTAGGATTGGCGAATGTCTCCGTAGTTTGCCGGATGTAACAAATCATTGCCAGTGCAATTATGCGCCGCTTATTGGGCGGCCAGCAGCACCGATGCGGAAGAAGCGATCGTCGCCCCGCGCACATGTGCGATCAACGCGGACAGCCAGAGCGCGTCGCCGGCCGCGTGATGCCGTATCACCGCCCGCGCGTCCGCAAAGGCGATGGCCGCGGCGATCCGTTCCTCGTCCACGCCTTCGTCATCGAACAGGGTCGCGACATGCGCGATCGTGAAGGGTGCCGGCGCGCCGGCCGCCGCAGCCAGCGTATCAAGCCAATGTTGATCGAGCAGGCTATCGGCGACCACCAGACGCCCCCGCGTCGCGGCCGCCAGTTCCGCCAACACGACGTCGGCGGGCTGCCCTTCACATGCGATCCGCTCCCGGCTCAGGCCATGCAATGCCTCGGCTTCCGCCGTCCAGTCCCAGCCTTCCCAATCGGCATGCGGGCGAATCAGCCAGCTGCGCGCCATGTCGCCATCCGCTATGCCGACCTCGATCGGGAAGGAGCGTCCGTGGCGCGGCAGGCAGGACGCCTCGAAATCGATAGTCATGATGTGCAAGGCACAGCTCCAAATTGTCGTGCGGCCTGCCCCCTCCAAGCCTATGCCGCCCGTTCTTTCATGCGCCCCTTTCGACGCGAACTATGTCATGCCGAAGTCAATCTCCACCCCCATCAGCAAAAATCATATGAGCTGCAGGGACGCGGCGAAAGCCGCGACGCCGTATCCATTTTCTGCTAGCGGACGGAAACCAAAGGGAAACATTGTGTCATGACCGTCGTCGCCGCCTATCTTTATCGCCACGGCCAGCGGGTTCGCCCGGTGTCGATCGACGAGCGGGTCGATTGCGCGCCCGACAAGTCGGAATTTATCTGGATCGGCGTCTCGGATCCCACCGTGGAAGAGATGGGGACGTTGGCCCGCACCCATGGCCTGCATCCGCTGGCTGTCGAGGATGCGCTCAAGGCGAACCAGCTGCCCAAGGTCGACATCTATGGCGACCAGTTGTTCGTGGTCGCGCGGACCGCCCATGTCGAGGGCGACTCCATCTGCTATGGTGAAACCGCGCTGTTCGTCGGCCACAGCCATCTCATCAGCGTCCGGCACGGGTCGGCGCGCGCCCATCTTGCGTTGCGCGAGGAGCTGGAGGCGGTGCCGTCCCGGCTGGCCCAGGGCGTGGACTATGTGCTGCACGCCATCCTCGACTTCATCGTCGATGGCTATCTGCCGATCATCGAGGGGATCGAGGAGGAAGTGCTGGAAATGGAGCAGCAGATGATCGACCATTTCCTGCGCCGGGAAGACATCACCCGCATCTTCAGCCTGCGCCGCCAGTTGATCCGATTCCAGCGCATCCTGCTGCCCATGCAGGAGGTCGCGACCAAATTCGTGAAGATGGACCTGCCCAGCATCGACCCCGAAGCGCGCCCCTATTTCAGCGACGTGCGCGACCATGTCCGCCGGGTGCAGACGATGGTCGATGACCTGCGCGAAATCCTGAACAGCGTGTTCGAATCAAGCAATTTGCTGGAGCAACAGCGCACCGGCGAGATTACGCGGCAATTGGCTGCCTGGGCCGCGATCCTGGCCGTGCCGACGGCGATCGCGGGCATATACGGCATGAATTTCGAACATATGCCTGAACTACGGACGCGATACGGCTATTTCGTGGTGCTGGGTGTGATCGCGGTCGTGTGCTCGCTGCTCTACAGCCGGTTCAAGAAGCTCAAATGGCTGTAACCGAAGGCGGAGCAACGGATTCGCGCACCACCAACTCATGCGCCAGATAGTCGTTCACGCGTGCGGTGGCGTCGCCGCCCCGCGCCAGGGCGACGGCCAGGGTGGCGGCCTGGGCTGAAATCTGCTTGCCGGGATGCTTGACGGTGGTGAGCGACGGCCAGATCTTCACCGCGATCGGCGTGTCGTCGAACCCCGCCACCGACAGGTCGCGCGGCACGTCCAGCCCGCGGCGGTGCGCCAGCGAGACGATCGCGGCGGCCATGTCGTCATTGCTGGCGAAGATGGCGGTCGGCCGGTCGGGCAGGTCCAGCAACATCGCGCCAGCCGCCAGCCCCGATTCGAAACTCATGTCGCCGCTGACGATCAGGTCGGGGCGGATGGGCAGTCCAGCGTCGCGCAGCGCCGCCTGATAGCCCTCGCACCGGGTGCGGTGGATCAGGTGGCCGGTGCCGCCGCGGATGAAGCCGATGTTCCGATGCCCCAAGCCGATCAGATAGGCGGTCATGTCCCGCGCCGCGCCATAATCGTCGATCCGCACGCAATGATCGCCCGGCAGGTCGTCGCCTGGCGACATCGCCACGACCGGCACCGGGAAATCGGTGGTCAGGCCATGGCGGTTGGCCACTTCGCAATAGGGCGGCACGATCAGGATCGCATGCGCGCCATTTTCCACCAGCCCCTGCATCTGCTGCGCGATTTCCCTGGGGTCGCCGCTTTCCAGCGGGCGCAACAATAATTGCGCGCCGAGCCGGCTGGTCGCGTCCAGCGCCCCCACCAGGATGGAACTGAGAAAGGCGTTTTCGATATTGCGATAGAGCAGCCCGATCCGCGTCGCGCTGGCGCTGGCGAGCGAACGCGCGGCCATATTGGGAATGTAGTTGAGGTCGCGCACCGCTGTCATCACCGCCTCGCGCGTGCTGTCGCGCACTCGCGGGCTGTTGTTGAGGACGTTCGACACGGTCATCGCCGATACGCCGGCCCGCTCCGCCACGGTCTGGATGGTGATGGCCTGGCTGGCGCGGCGACCCGAACGGGCCATGCGAAAACTCCTTGCGAACGGACGGACGCGGCTGCGCCGCCGCCGCATGTTTAACGCTATATTCCGGTAGGTTGCAAATGCCCCGACGATGCCCTGTGACACAAAATCCGCATCATCTCCAAAAAATGTAGCGCTAAAATTTCCATATTGACTTCATCGGCGCTGGAGAAGATTTAGCGCTACAACGAGCGGATAACCGCTGGTGGGAATTATGTTGCAACGACCGCGCGCCGACACAGGCGCCGGACAGGGGAGGATATATGCGCTTTTCCAAGACCATGATGATGCGCCGCGCTGCAGTGTCTGCTTTCAGCCTGGGCGTCGCCATCGCCCCTGCCGCCGCGATGGCGCAGGACGCCGCGCCGCAGACGCCCGTCATGGACGGCACCGACATCGTCGTCACCGCACAAAAGCGCGCCGAGCGTTTGCAGGACGTGCCGCTGGCCGTGACCGCGGTGGGCGCCGACACGCTGACCAACCGCCAGATCAATGACAGCAGTTCGCTGGTTCAGGCCGTCCCGTCGCTGACCTTCCAGCAGGGCGCGACCCCCACCAACAGCAGCTTCCGTATTCGCGGCATCGGCACCGCCCTGTTCGGACAGGGCGTCGAATCCTCCGTTTCGACCGTGGTCGATGGCGTCGTCGCCGTCCGCCAGACCCAGGGCTTCACCGACCTGCCCGACATCGAGCGCGTCGAAGTGCTGCGCGGCCCGCAGGGCACGCTGTTCGGCAAGAATGCGACCGCCGGCGTCATCAGCGTCACCACCGCCCGGCCGTCGCGCGATTTCGAGGGGCGCGGCGAATTTACGATCGCCGAACATGGCGAATATCGTGCCCGCGGCACCGTGTCCGGCCCGATCAGCGACACGCTACGCGCCCGCGTCACCGGCTTTTACAATGACGTGCGCGGCGTCGCCCGCAACATCGCGACCGACAGCTGGGACAATGGCTCCAAGAGCTGGGGCGTGCGCGGCAAGCTGGAATGGGATGCGACCGAGAATCTGAACCTGCTGTTCGCGGCCGAATATCGCAAGACCGACGCGGATTGCTGCGCATCGACCTGGATCGCGATCACCAACCCCAATCTGCAAACGCTGGTCGGCCCGATCAACGCCACCCGGAACAACCGGACGCTGAATGACGAGACGGTCACCCGGTCCAACAGCGATCAGCAAACCTATTCCTTGCAGGCCGGCTGGGATCTGGGCGCAGCGACCATCACGTCCATTTCCGCCTATCAGAAATATCATCTGGACGTGAACCAGCCGATCGAGCGCATCAACAGCGATGTGCCTTTGTTCGTCGGCGCGGGCGCCACTTACGCCTATTTCAGCCAGAACCATGGCATTGTCGACCTGTCCGCCTTCAGCCAGGAACTGCGCATCGCCAATAATGGCAATAGCGACCTGAACTATGTCGCCGGCGTCTTCTATATGCATTCGGACATCGAGCGCCCGTTCGACCGCCGCCGCGCCCGCTGCACCGCCGGCACGTTCGGGCAAGCCTGTGCGCCCGCCAACATCGTGTGGCAGTCGGCCAGCAGCGACGTCCGCCTGAAGCAGGAGAGCATCGCCGCGTTCGGCCAGTTCGACTATCGCATCACCGGCGGCCTGAAGCTGATCGGCGGCCTGCGCGTCCAGCATGAAAAGGGCACCAACAGCGGCACCCGCACCGCGCCGATCGTCGCGGGCGATGTCGTGTTCCCCGGCAATGCATCGACCAGCGGGTCAATCACCGCCAGCGACACTGCCGTCACCGGCAAGGCGGGTCTGCAATATGAATTCAGCCGTAATGCGCAACTGTATGGCAGCTATACCCGCGGCTATAAGGGGCTGGGCTATGACATGGAAATCTCCACCGATCTGGCCAATCAGACCGTGCTGGAGCCGGAACATGTCAACGCCTATGAAATCGGTTTCAAGGGGCGCACCGCTGATGGCGTGCTGAGCGTCACCACCGCCCTCTTCCTGGCGGACTATACCAACCTTCAGGTGCAGGCGAACCGTTCCGACATCGCATCGGGCGTGGTCCAGTTCGTGTCCACCAACGCGGGCAAATCGCGCACCAAGGGCTTCGAAGTCGAGGCGACTGTGCGTCCCGACGATCATTTCAGCCTGACCGGTGCGGTCACCTATTCGGATGCCAAGATCGATATCGACGGCCTGAACTGCCCGCAGCAGATCGCTGCCACCGCGCCAATCATGTCAGGCACGCCGATCAATGTCTGCTACCGCACGGCGGCGGGCGTCACCCCCACGCAGAATCTGCGCGGCGCCACCCTGCCTGTCAGCCCGAAATGGAAGATCAGCATCGCGCCCCGCTATGAGGCGCAGATCCCCGGCACCGACTATGCCGGCTTCGCGCAGGTGGGCGTCAACTTCCAGAGCGCGATGAACTTCTCGGTCGAGCAGGACCCGCTGTTGGAACAGCCCGCCTACACGCTGGTCGACGCCAGCATCGGCGTGAAGCAGATTGACGGCCGTTACAGCCTGACCCTGTTCGTCAAGAATTTGTTCGATGAAAATTACCTGACCAGCATCGGCCACACGTCCTTCCTGGGCGGCAATTATGATCTGGTCGGCACTTTCAACAAGGATGCGGATCGCTATTTCGGCGCGACGCTCGGCGTGAAGTTCTGATCCTTTCGGGCGCGGCGGTTCCGGTCGCCGCGCCTGCTACGACGACGCCTTCAGCGATCCGAAATGAGCAACGTCATTCCCAATCCGACTTCTTCGCTTTCACCCGGCGCCGGTCCTCTCGCCCTCTCCCGCGAGGACATAGCCTGGGTGGAAAACACCCGCGACGCGATGAGCGTAGAGGCGCAGATCGCGCAACTGTTCGTCCTGTCGGCGCGGCACGACAGCATGGCGGAAAATGCAGAGTTGTTGGCCCATGCGCCCGGCGGCATCCATCGTTTCCCGACCCATCATCTGGACGCAGCCTGGGCCGCGACCCGCCACGCGATAGAACGGTCGGACGTTCCGCTGATCCTGTCCGGCGATATCGAGGGCGGCACCGTCAGCTATCCCTTCACCACCGCCATTCCCAACCAGATGGGCATCGCAGCGTGCGACGACCTGGACCTAAGCGCCGACCTGGCCACCATCGTCGGGCGCGAAAGCCGGGCGCTGGGCTATAACTGGTCCTTCACCCCTGTCGTCGACATCAACCGCGCCTTCCGCAATGCGGTGGTCGGCACCCGCTCCTATGGCTCCGACCCAGACCGTATCCTGGCGCAGGCGCGCGCCTATGTCCGCGCGCTACAGGCGCAGGGCGTGGCCGCCTGCGCCAAGCATTGGCCAGGCGACGGGCTGGACGATCGCGACCAGCATCTCGTCACCAGCGTTAATGACATGGACATGGACGAATGGCGGGCGACCTTTGGCCGCATCTTCGGCACATTGGTCGATGATGGCGTGATGACGATCATGTCGGCGCATATTGCGCTTCCCGCCTATATCCGCGAAAAACTGGCGCAGTCCGGCGCGCAGGCATTCGCGCCGGCGTCCGTCTCCTGCCTGCTCAACGAAGAATTGCTGCGCGGGGAGTTGGGCTTCAAGGGCCTCATTGTGTCAGACGCTACCGTCATGGGCGGCCTCACCAGTTGGATGGACCGGGCGGAAGCTGTGCCGGCCGTGATCGAAAATGGCTGCGACGTCTTCCTGTTCAGCCGCGACCCGGCCGAAGATATGGCGTTGATGCTGCAAGGCCTGCGCGACGGCCGGCTGTCCGAGCGCCGCCTGAACGAGGCTGTCACCCGCTTCCTGTCGCTGAAGGCGAAGCTGGGGTTGCACCGCATGACGCTGGACGAGCGGATCGCCCCGGTCGAGCAGGTGCGCGACAGGCTGCGCCAGCCGCAGCATCTCGACCAGGCCGCGCGCGCCTGCGCCGGGAGCATCACGCTGGTCAAGGATCGCGCCGCCTTGCTGCCCATCGATCCGCAGCAAAATCGCCGCGTCGTCGTCATCGCCGACGAAGGGTCCAGCTTCTTCTCCGGCGCGCCCGAACGCGATTTCACGCCGCTGATCGCCGGTCTGGAAAGCCGGGGCTTTATCGTTCGCAGCTTCGATGCCGACGCGATGCCGACCCCGGGCGATACCGACCTCATCCTCTATCTGATCGGGCAGGAGGCGACGCCCTCGCTCAGCCATATCTTCCTCGATTTCGCCAAGCTGCACGCGGGTCCGCGCAACGCGATGATCCAGTTCAACCGGGAAATCCCGACCCTGCTCATCTCCTTCGGCCAGCCCTATTATCTGTATGACGCGCCGAATTTCGCGACCTATATCAACGCCTATGCGTCCCTGCCGGATGTGCAGGCTGCGCTGGTGCAACGGCTGGTCGGCGATGCGCCCTTTACCGGGGTCAGCCCGGTCGACGCCTTTTGCGGGAAGGAACAATTGACATGGTAAGCCACCGCAAGATCGCAGCGGCGTCGCTTGTCGTGCTGACGCTGGGGGGCGCGGCGGCGCCGGATAAGGGCTGGCGTGACCTTAACCATAATGGCCGGCTCGACCTTTATGAGGACCGCCGCGCGCCGATCGATGCGCGGGTCGAGGATTTGCTGGGGCAGATGACACTGGCGGAAAAGGCCGGGATGCTGCTGCACGGCACTTTGCCGACGCCCGGCTCCTCGATCGGTTTCGTCGGCAACAGCTATGATTCTGACGCCACGGCGAGGCTATTGAACGATCGCCATATCAGCAGCTTCATCACCCGCCTCGTCGTGTCCCCTTCAGAACTGGCCGCGCAGAATAACGCCGTACAGAAACTCGCGGAAGGCAGCCGCCTAGGCATCCCCGCCACGATCAGCACCGATCCGCGCCATCATTTTCAGGCGACCTTGGGTGCCAGCACCACCGGCGGCGGCTTCTCGCTCTGGCCCGATACGTTGGGCTTTGCCGCCTTGGGCGATGCCGACACAGTCCGCCGCTTTGGCGACATCGCACGGCAGGAATATCGCGCGGTCGGCATTCATATGGCGCTCTCGCCCCAAGCCGACCTGGCCACCGAACCGCGCTGGCCGCGCTTCGCCGCCACCTTCGGGTCCGATCCGGCCGAAGTGTCGCGCCTGGCGGGCGCCTATGTCGAGGGGTTCCAGCATGGCCGCACCGGCGTGAAGCCGGATGGCGTCGCCACGGTGGTCAAACATTGGGTCGGCTATGGGGCGGAACCGGAGGGCTTCGATGGCCATAATTACTACGGCCGCAATGCCAAGCTGAGCGACGTCGCCTTCGCCCAGCATGTCCGCGCCTTCGACGACAGCTTGGCCGTCCGCAGCGCCGGGATCATGCCGACCTACGTCATCGTCCATGGCCCGAAGATCGCAGGCAAGGCGATCGAACCGGTCGCCGCCGGCTTCAACAGGCAGATGCTGACCGGACTATTGCGCGGCGAAAAAGGCTTTAGCGGCCTGATCGTGTCCGACTGGTCAATCACCCGCGACTGCCCGCAGGCCTGTATCGCTCCCGACGCCGCCCATCCGCAGACGCCCGCGTCGATCGGAACGCCCTGGGGCATGGAAACGGCGGACAAGGCGACCCGTTTTGCCAAGGGTATCGAGGCTGGCATCGACCAGTTTGGCGGCGCGGACGATCCTGCGCCGATCCTGGATGCCGTGGCCAAGGGCTTGGTCAGCGAGAAGCGGATCAACGAGTCCGTCCGCCGCGTTCTGCGCCTGAAATTCGAACAGGGCCTGTTCGACAATCCCTATGTCGATGAAGCCGCCGCCGCGCGGATCGTCGGCAATCCGCAGGCGCAGCAGCAAGCCGACGCCGTTCAGCGCGCCAGTCAGGTTGTGTTGCGCAATGACCGCGCCACGCTGCCGGTCGCACCGGGCAAGCGCCTCTGGCTGCACAATATCGATGCCGCCGCCGCGCGGTTGGCGGGTTTCACCGTGGTCGAGGACCCCTCAGAGGCCGACATCGCGCTGGTCCGCACGGCCACGCCGTTCGAAACGCTGCACCCGCATCATTTTTTCGGCGCGCGCCAGCATGAAGGCCGCCTCGATTTCCGTCCCGACGACAAGGATGTGCAGGCGATTGCTCGCGCATCTGCCCATGTCCCCACAATCGTCGCCATCGAAATAGACCGGCCTGCGATCCTGACCGCGATCGAGCCGATGGTCCGCGCGCTGATCGTCACCTTCGGCGCCAGCGACGCGGCGGTGCTGGACGTGGTCACGGGCCGCGCCGTGGCGAAGGGCCGACTGCCCTTCTCCCTCCCCAAGTCCATGGCCGATGTCGAAGCGCAAAGCCCCGACCTGCCCGATGACGGCCCGCCGCCCGCTTATCCGCGCGGCGCCGGCATATTGCTCCAAACCACCCAGCCATGACTGAAGGCATGATCCACTTGCCCGGCGGCGCCTTCCTGATGGGATCGGATCGATTCTATCCCGAAGAAGCGCCAGCGCGCCGCGTGCAGGTGGACGGCTTCTGGATCGATGAAACCCTGGTCACCAACCGCGACTTCGCCCGCTTCGTGGAAGCCACCGGCCATGTCACGCTGGCCGAGATCGCGCCCGACCCCAAAGACTATCCGGGCATGGACCCGGCGATGGCGCAGGCGGGATCGCTGCTGTTTCAGCGCACCGGCGGCCCGGTGTCGCTGGATGACTATAGTCAGTGGTGGCAGTTTAGCGTCGGCACCGACTGGCGTCATCCCCATGGCCTGGACAGTCGGATCGAGGGGCTGGAGGATCATCCGGTCGTCCATGTCGCCTATCAGGATGCGGAGGCCTATGCCCGATGGGCCGGCAAGGGGCTGCCGACCGAGGCGGAGTGGGAATATGCCGCGCGCGGTGGCCTGGACGACGCAGACTATGCCTGGGGCGACGAACTGGCCCCTGGCGGCGCGATGTTGGCCAATTATTGGCAGGGTGCCTTCCCCTATGGCAACACGCTGGCGGACGGTTATGAGCGCACCTCGCCGGTGCGCACCTATGCCGCCAACGGCCATGGCCTGTTCGACATGATCGGCAATGTCTGGGAATGGACGACCGACTGGTTCGCCCAGCCCCGAATCGAGCGTAAGGCCAAAGGCAGTTGCTGCGTCCCCGCCAATCCGCGCGGCGGCACCAAGCGTGAGAGCCTGGACCCGGCCACGCCCGACATTCCCATCCCGCGCAAGGTGCTGAAGGGCGGGTCGCATCTATGTGCTGCCAATTATTGCCAGCGCTATCGCCCTGCCGCGCGTCATCCGCAGGCAGTCGAGAGTGCGACCAGCCATATCGGCTTTCGCTGCATCATCCGGGACAAGAAGGGAAGCCGTCCATGAAGAACGCCCGTCGCGCGCTGAACGCCGCCATGATCGCCGCCTGCACCCTGTTGGGTCCGGGCGCGCTGGCCAAACCGGTTAACGCGCCGCAGAAGGCGACGAACATGATCTTCGTGCTGGTGGACGATCTGCGCTACGATGCGATGGGTTTCCTGACGCCGGGCCTCCAGACCCCCAATATTGATACGCTGGCCAAAAACGGGGTTTATTTTCCTAACGCCGTCGTCACCTCCTCGCTCTGCTCGCCCAGCCGCGCGACCATCCTGACCGGCCAGACCGCGCGCAACCATGGCGTAGTGGACAATAACAACAGTTCGGAGGAAGGGCTGACCTTCTTCCCCCAATATCTGCAACAGGCGGGCTATCAGACCGGCTTCTTCGGCAAATGGCATATGGGTTTCGACACCGACGCCCCCCGCCCCGGTTTCGACAAATGGGTCAGTTTCAAGGGGCAGGGTACCTATTTCCCGACGGAGAATATCGCGCCCGCCAAAGTCGCGGCGGGCGATCGCCAGATGCTCAACGTCGATGGCGCCGCGGTCAAACGCACCGGCTATATCACCGACGAACTGACCGATTATGCGATGAACTGGCTGGAGAAAGGGCGCGACCGATCCCAACCCTTCTTCCTGTATCTCAGCCACAAGGCGGTCCATAGCGACCCGCTGCCGCCGGACCGCTACAAGGCGCAATATAGCGATCTGCACATCAAGCTGCCCGCCAGCATGGCGAACACGCCGGAAAACAATGCCGGCAAGCCCTTATGGGTGCGCAACCAGCGCAACAGCTGGCATGGTGCGGACTTCCCCTATCACACCAACAACCCCATGACGGAGCAGGTGCGCGACTATTATCGCACCCTGTCCCCCGTGGATGAGAGCCTGGGTCGCATCCTGGCCTATCTGAAGACGAACCATCTCGACAAGAATACGATGGTCGTCTTCTATTCCGACAATGGCTTCATGATCGGCGAACATGGGCTGATCGACAAACGCAACGCCTACGAACCCTCGGTGCGGGTGCCGATGATCGTGTGGGCACCGGGCTTAGTGCCCAAGGGCGTGACCAACCCGGCGGTGGTGCGCAATCTCGACCTTGCGCCCACCTTCCTCGACATCGCCCATGTCGCCAAGCCCGCCCAGATGGAGGGCAAGAGCTTCCTGCCCGTCGCGGAGGGCAAGATCGATGAAAAGACCTGGAATCCGGGCGATTTCGTCTATGAATATTATTGGGAATGGAGCTTTCCGCAGACCCCTACCACCTTCGCGATCGAGCGCGACCGGGTGAAATATATCCAATATCACGGCGTATGGGATCTGGAGGAACTGTACGACCTCAAGAGCGATCCCGACGAGATGCACAATCTGATCGACAATCCCCAATGGCTGGAAACGAAGATCACCCTGCGCAAGGCGCTGTTCGACCAGTTGGGCAACAGCAAGGGCGCCCATGTCGTCCCCTATACACGCAAAACCAGTTCGGGCCTGGTGAACCGCAATATCAATGGGCCGCACGCCGCCGACTTCCCGGCCGACTGGTATGTCCAGCCCAATTTGCCGACCAAGATGAACGACCTGTTCGCCGACAGCCCCGCCAAGGCGAAGGCTGAGGCCGAAGGCAAGACCTACCACCCCTGACCGCCCGTTTGAAAGGTCGCACCGATGACATCTTCGCCATCACCGCAAGGCACCCGTCCGCCGGTGTCGATCGGCTTTATCGCCATCTATGTGCTGGCGCAGTTCGGCATCTGGGTCGCGCTGTTGACGCCGGTGGTGATGACGCTGGCGCTGCGCGTCGGCGACATTGCGAGCGAGGCGGACAAGGGCCGCTGGCTGGGCATTATCCTGGCGATCGGCGGCTTCGTCGCGCTGGTGGCAACGCCCGTTTGCGGCGCGCTGTCCGATCGGACACGCAGCCGCTTCGGCCGTCGCCGGCCGTGGCTGCTGGGCGGGCTGGTGGTCGCGGGCGCAGGCCTGCTGCTGCTGGGCCTAGCGCCCAATCTGCTGCTGCTTGGGCTGGGCTGGATCATCTGCCAGGCCGGGTTCAACGCGATGCAGGCGGGTTGCCTGCCGATCCTGCCGGACATCATCCCCGTGCGCTGGCAGGGGCGTGTCGCGGGCATGCTGGGCATGACATCGACTATGGGCACCTTCGCGGGCAGCTGGATCACCCAATATACGCAGAGATCCTCGCTGCTGATGTTCCTCGCCCCTTTCGCCATCACCGTGGTCGCGATCGGCGCGCTGTGCCTGATCCTGCCGGATCGTCCAGCGACAGGCGACGATCAACGCCGCCTTGGCCCCGTCGCCCTGCTGCGCGCGGTCGGCGCGCCGTTTCGCGACTGGGACTTCAGTTGGGCCTTTACCAGCCGCTTCCTGATCATGATGGCCTGGTCGTTCCTGCTGACCTATCAGCTTTTCTTCCTGACCGATCAGCTATCCCTGCCGCGCGGGGAAGCCACGCAGGTCATGGTCAAGTCGATGGCGATCATCGCGATCGCGACCATTGCGATCTCGCTGGTCGGCGGCTTCATCACCGACTGGACCGGCCGCCGCAAGCCACTGGTATTCCTGGCCGCGACCCTGGAGGCGGCGGGTTTCCTGACGATCGCCTTTGCCCCGTCGGTGCCGCAATTCCTGGTCGGCGTGGCGATGGCGGGGATCGGCAAGGGCCTGTATTTCGCCGTCGATCTGGCCCTGCTCGCCGCCATACTGCCCCGGCCCGAGGACAGCGCCAAGGATATGGGCGTGTTCCAGATCGCCAACAGCCTGCCCCAATCCCTCGCCCCCGCCATCGCCCCGATCATCCTGGCGATCGGCAGCGCGCGCGGCGATGATTATGCGGTGTTGTACGTGGTCGGCTGCGGCTTCGCGCTGCTGGGCGCAATCACTATCTGCCCGGTGCGGCGTTCGCGATAAGGGAAATGGTGCACCCGACGGGATTCGAACCCATGGCCCTTAGATTAGGAAACCTACGACTGCCCCACCAAAAATGGCGGAATACCGTGTCTTTTATGGGACGATCGCCAGATTGTCAACGACCAAGTAGTCAGCCAAGTAGTCACAGCTTTTTCCCACTGGGCTAGGTAGCCACCGGGCAGTCAGACGGGCAATCGGGGGAAGGTGGTGGTCCCGGCGCGATTCGAACGCGCGGCTTCGAAATTAGGAATTTCGCACTCTATCCGGCTGAGTTACGGGACCACTCGATTGGGTCAATATCGTCCGCCCTGCCGATCGTCCACCCTTTCTGTATGAAGACATGAGACCCCGCCAGCGTCGGGGGGATGCTGACGGGGTCGAATGGATCATCGGACTGTCATGCGGGGGGCGATGAAGCTAAGTCCGATAGCTGGATAACCACCATCCCCCGCCCCGGTTCCACGTCCCCAGACTAAGTAGGATCATGGACACCCATGATCCCATTCCTATGCTCCACGGCACAGGCGCTGACTGGTCCCCGGTCGACATGACCGACGATGAACAAGCCGACTATCTCGACAGCCTCACCGACCAAGAGCGGGCCGAACTAGGGCTGTCCCCACGCCTCCCCCGATACGTCCCACGCCGCGCTCCAGTATGGCAGACCACGGACGCTGAAGCCGAGCATCTGGACCAGCCTCACTTCAAAGACTCATTCAGTCGCGTGCGGTGGTTCGCCGCGCAGGCCTACCGACAGGCTGCCCAGCTTGCGGAAATCTATGGTGATTGTGGCGAAGCTTCACGGCTGCGGATGGAAGCGAGCGCGATGGATATGATGGTGGAAGCCGACCTTCTGATCGACACCCTCCAAAAAAGCTGATTTTTTGGCTTAGATTGTGGATCGGCGTGCAAAAAGGACCCCGTTAGCGGGGTGATCGGCGTCTAAAAGGGACCCCTCATTTCGATGGTTTAAGCAGCCGGCTGGATTTTCAGGCGGCGAGATCGGGATGTTGGTTTTGGAGACAGTTTTACGGATCCGGCGCGAGTATGCCGGAGGCAAGGCGATCAAGGCGATCGCACGGGATCTGCATGTGTCGCGGAAGGTCATCCGCAAAGCGGTCCGAGCGCCGGAGGGCGCCTTTGATTATCAGCGCAAGGTTCAGCCGCTGCCCAGGATCGGTCCGTTCCAGGAGCGCCTGAACACGCTGCTGGAAGAGAACGAGCTGCGCGGCAGGCGTGACCGGCTGCGGATGACGCGGATCCATGACCTGCTGGTGCGAGAAGGCTTTGAGGGTTCTTACGATGCGGTGCGGCGCTATGCGACGCGCTGGAAGATCGAGCGGCGCAAGGATGCTGGCGATGGCGTCACCGCCTTCATCCCGCTGATGTTCAGGCCAGGCGAGGCCTACCAGTTCGACTGGAGCCATGAGGATGTCGAGATCGCAGGAGCGCCGATGCGGGTGAAGGTCGCGCATATGCGCCTGTGCGCGTCACGTGGGGTCTATGTCCGGGCCTATCCTCGCGAGAGCCAGGAGATGCTGTTCGACGCGCATGCGCGCGGCTTTGCCTTCTTCGGCGGCGTGCCAGGGCGCGGCATCTACGATAATATGAAGACGGCTGTGACGAGCGTGTTCACCGGCAAGGAACGCGTCTTCAACCGGCGGTTCCTGATCATGACCGACCATTATATGGTCGAGCCCACGGCCTGCTCGCCTGCGGCGGGATGGGAGAAGGGTCAGGTCGAGAACCAGGTGCAGACGATCCGGGGTCGCTTCTTCCAGCCCCGGTTGCGGTTCGCCAGTCTCGAAGAGCTCAATGGCTGGCTGGAGGCAGAGTGTCGGCGCTGGGCGGAACGGCAGCCCCATCCTGAACAGGGAGATCTGACCGTGGCGCAGATGCTGGAGATCGAACGATCTGCGCTGCAGCCGATGCTGGGACCGTTCGACGGCTTCAATGAGAGCGAGCATGCCGTGACCGGCACCTGCCTGATCAGCTTCGACCGCAACCGCTACTCAGTCCTCTCGACGGTGTCGCGACGCACCGTGCAGGTCCGCGCCTATGCCGACCGCATCGTCGTTCGCTGCGGCGAAGAGGTTGTCGCTGAACATCCTCGCTACTTTGGGCGCAACCGCACGATCTATGACCCCTGGCATTATCTGCCAGTGCTGGCCCGCAAGCCTGGCGCGTTGCGGAACGGTGCCCCCTTCCAGGACTGGGATCTGCCACCGGCGCTGGCCCGCCTGCGCCGCAAGCTGGGTAATGGCGACGATGCCGATCGCCGGTTCGTCCGTGTACTGTCGGCCGTACTGACCGATGGCCTGGAGCCTGTCGAAACCGCTGTGCGTGAGGCACTGGCGACGGGCACGGCGAGCGACGACCTGATCCTCAACATCCTGGCACGACGCCGGGAGCCTCCGCGTCCGCTGACGATCATCACCTCCGAGGATAGCGCCTTGCGCCATCCCCCGATCGCCGACTGTGCCCGTTACGACCAGCTGAGGACCTTCGATGCAGCGGCATGATATGATCGAGGCCATGCGCGGGCTTGGACTCAAGGGCATGGCGGGCGCGTTCGACGATGCCGTCACCACCGGCCTTCAGCGCCAGCGCACCACCATGGAGATACTGACCGATCTCCTGCGAGCGGAGGCGACGCATCGTCATGCCGCGTCGATCCGATACCGGATGGCCGCTGCCAAGCTGCCAGTCGTGAAGGACATCGATGCCTTCCGGTTCGAGGGTACCCCGATCAACGAGGGGCTTGTGCGTTCATTGCACAGCGGCGCGTTCCTGCCCGCACGGCGCAATATCGTCCTGGTCGGCGGCACAGGCACAGGAAAGACCCATCTGGCCATCGCCATCACCGCCAATGTAGTGCGCTCCGGCGCCCGAGGCCGCTACTTCAACACGGTCGATCTGGTGACCCGCCTCGAAGAGGAGGCCAGGATCGGCAAGAGTGGCGCTCTCGCCGCCCAGCTATCCCGCCTCGATCTCATCGTGCTCGATGAACTGGGGTATCTGCCGTTCGCTCGATCGGGCGGCCAGTTGCTGTTCCACCTGATCAGCAAACTCTATGAGCAGACCAGTGTCATCATCACCACCAACCTCGCCTTTGGCGAGTGGCCCACCGTGTTCGGCGATCCCAAGATGACAACCGCGCTCCTCGATCGCGTCACCCATCATTGCGACATTGTCGAGACCGGCAATGACAGCTGGCGCTTCAAAAACCGCAGCTGATCCGCCCCAGCAGCGATCAATTAGAAGATGTTTTGCGCTGCGCGCGCCTCCGGTCGGGCTACGCCCTCCCTACGCCGCGCGCAGCGCAAGGAAGCGCGTCACATCAACCGTGCGCAATCCTGACAGGGGGTCCCTTTTGCGCGCCGATAAGGGGTCCCGTTTGGACGCCGATTGACAGCTTTGGGCTTCAACCAATAGATTGACCCTACCGATGACCGACCGTCTCATTTCTCAGAAGGAAGTGCTGGCACAGACCAGCTTGTCGCGCATGACCATCTACCGGATGCGTCAGGATGGAGAATTCCCCGCTCCTGTTTATCTCAACAAGAACCGCACCCGCGTCGCATGGCGCGAAAGCGAGGTGCGGCAATGGATGGAATCCCGGCTTTCAGTCACTCACTGACCATGCCGGTCAAAGGTGGCTGACCGAAATTTTAGCCGCCTTCCGCGCCTTGGACGTGCGCTTGATAGGGTCAAGCTGCCCACGTTTTGCGGCGCGGACATCTTCATCCGCCTTGGCTTTATCCAGCACCTCTTGCCACACGCGCAGCGCGTAGGCCTTTTCGTGCATATAGTTGTGCTTGTTGTAATTTTTCCTGCTGCCGACCGTGGTGGTTCGTTCGACATGGTTCAGAAGGGCTTCGGTCACTTCATCGGTCACGACCCGATTGATCGTGCCGGGGTGATGCAGCCGCTGGAACGTCGTGGTGATTGTGCGCCGAAAATCGTGCGCTGACCAACCTTCCATGGCGAAGCCGTCCGCCTTTGCCAGATGTTCGGTTTCACGAAACAGCAGATGCGTCGATTTGGAAAAGGCATTCAACGCCTTATCTGCCTTCGCCTGCTGAAACACGAAGGTCGCCTTTGGATTCGCCTCCCTCATCGCCCGCAGCCAGTCCACGATAGGCTGCTGAAGCAGCAGATAGTTCGGCCGCCCATTCTTGGTGGATGGTCCCGGTTGCGTCCAACTCCCTTCGTCAAGATCGAACTGATCCCACGTCGCAGTCATCGCTTCTTCAAGCCGACAGCCTGTCGCTAGGATGAGACGCAAGCCCAGTGCGAAGGACCGATGGTTGCTTGGCTTTTCGGCAGTCGCATAACGGTCGATGACCGCGATGACATAGCCCAGTTCGCGTTCGTCAAGGTAGCGTTCGACCGTGCCGATCGTGTTCTTGGCCCCAAGGTATCTTGCGGCATCATCCTGATTGACGACCTTGTATCGATACTCGCTGACCATCCGCTTCCACAACGTTTTGACGAAGCCACAGAATTTGTAACCCTGATGCGGTGACCGCGCCTTTGCCTTATCCAACAGGCGATCCAGCACCCTATGGTCGATTTCGGTAAGCGGCATTGCAGCGATTTCGGACAGGTATCGCGACCAATACAGCTTTTCAGCGTGAGGCTGCTTCAACGTCTCCACATGGTCGGGCAGGTAATAGGTGTCCCAGAACCATTGAAGGGTCTGTGTGTCATTCGCTGCCTTGGCGTCCTCGACGGCCTTCGCCTCTTCCTCCAGACGGACCTTTTCCAATTTCGGGTCGATCCCGCGTGCCCGCAGCGCCTCCTGTTCGCCCGCCCACGACCGGGCCATGGTCAAGGAAAATGCCGGGTATGACCCCAGCGACATTTTCGCCTGCTTCTGATCGCTGGGGCGGCGATACTGATACACCCACGATTTCGAACCCGTTGGCTGCACCATCAGATACAGGCCGGGAGTCATCCCATCCTTGATCGCATCCGCCGACTTCGCACCGGGCGTGGGCTTGGCGGCCTTCACAGCCGTGTCCGTCAAATTCTTCGCAGCCATAGCTGTGTCCCTTCGCAGGCCAAGTAGTCCACAAGTAGTCAGAGGTCCATACTGCGGGGGTGCCGGGGAGACTCGCTGATACCATTGCCAGACCGGACAACCTCTATAGAATGACGGAAATCAGCCATTTTATTGGTCACATTTGGTATCGGATGGTATCAGCGAATTTGGCACCGCATCAGATTAGGAATCTAATGCTCTATCCTGCTGAGCTACGGGTGCCCGGCGACGGCTCTATTGCGCGCGGCGCGCCTGGTCAATTCTTCGACGTTTAATTCTTGGCCTGTGGCGGGATCACAGGGAACGGCAGCGGCGCGACCTCCACGCCCTCGGCGATCAGCGCCTTGGCCTCCGCCGGAGCGACCTCGCCATGGATGCTGGCGCGGTCCTTTTCGCCATAGTGCATGGCGCGCGCCTGCTCGGCGAAACCGCGGCCGACCCAGATACTGTCTTCCAGCGCCTTGCTCTGCGCTGTAGCCAACGCCTCAACCAGCGCTTTCATCTTTGCCTGGTCCGCGCCGCTCATCGCAGGCGCCGTGGCCTCTTCCCGCACTGCGACCGCGCGGCTGTTGCCCTTCGCGCCCACGGCCGGCGCCATCACCGCCTTGGTCACATCACCATCGCCGCATAGCGGACAGGCCAGCAGGCCCCGCGCCTTCTGATCCTCATAATCGGCGCTGGACCCGAACCAGGCTTCGAACACATGGCCCTGGCCAGCGCATTTGAGATCGAACACGATCACGAAATTGTTACATCCTTCGGTATAGCACGGCGGTTGGCGAGCGCGGGCACGCGGCCGCGCACATCCCCTATGCGCGTCAGGTCAAGGTTCGCAAGCCCCAGCCCGGCCGTGTCGCTCATGTCGAGCAATACCTCGCCCCAAGGATCGATCACCACGCTGTGGCCATAGGTGGTTCGCCCGTCTTCATGCGTCCCCACCTGCGCGGTCGCGATGACATAGCAGCCCGCCTCGATCGCCCGCGCGCGCAGCAGCACATGCCAGTGCGCTTGGCCCGTCGGCACGGTGAAGGCGGCGGGCGCGAGCAGGATCGTCGCCCCCGCATTGGTCAGCGCGCGATAGAGATCGGGAAAGCGCATGTCGTAGCAGATGGAGAAGCCCATCCGGCCCCAGGGCGTATCGGCCGCCACCACCTGCTCGCCCGGCCCATAGACAGACGATTCCCGCCAGCTTTCGCCGGTGGCGAGGTCCACGTCGAACAGATGGATCTTGTCGTAGCGCGCCCGGATATCGCCGCTGTCGTCGATCAGGAAGCTGCGATTGGCCCAGCGCCCGTCGGCCCGCTCGCCCTTGAGCGGCAGCGACCCGATATGCACCCATAACCCCTCACGCGCTGCGGCCTCGCGCACGGCGGCCAGCACGACATCCTCCGCCTCGCTGCGCAGCGTATCCGCGGCGCGTTGGCGGTCGCGGTCCAGATATCCGGCCATTTCGGGCGTGAACAACATGTCCGCACCCTCACCCTTGGCCCGCTTCACCATGTCCACGACGGCGGCGGCGTTGGCGGCGGGATCGATCCCGCTGGTCATCTGGAACAGCGCGGCGCGCATATTGTCGCTCACAGGCCCAGCAATGCGTCCAGCTTGCCGTCGCGGTTCAGCGCGCCAAGATCGTCGCTACCGCCGACATGCTGCCCGTCGATGAAGATTTGCGGCACGGTGGACCGGCCGGGCGCGCGCTCCAGCATCTCGTCGCGCTTGGGGCCGCCCATCGTAATGTCATATTCCTCGAACGCGACGCCCTTGTCGGTCAGCAGCGCCTTTGCGCGGGCGCAATAGCCGCACCAGGCCTTGGTATAGATTTCGACTTTCGCCATGATGATGAGAAGCTCCTTTCCTATGAAATTGGGAGAACGCGCCGCTTTGTCAATCGCTGCGCCTCATTCGACATCGGCATCCGGCAACACCCGCGCCCAGCAGAGCAGCCGCACCTCACCCGCCCCGCCGCGTTTGAGCACCCGCGCGCAGGCCGCGGCGGTCGCCCCGCTGGTATGGACATCGTCGATCAGCAGCACGCGCCGCCCCCTGATCGCAGGCGCATCCGCCAGCGCAAACGCCCCGCGTACCGCCTTAGCCCGCTGGGCCGGATTCATCCCCCGTAGCGGCGCGGTCCGCTTGATCCGGCGCAACGCCATCTTATCCACCGGCCAGCCGGTCAGCCGCCCCAGATGATCCGCGATCAGCGCCGACTGATTGAACCCGCGATGCCACAGCCGCCAGCGATGCAGCGGCACCGGCACGATCAGCGCCTCTACGCTCCCCACATGGCGCATCATCTGCCGCGCGATCAGGCGCGCGAGGCCGATGCGCCGTCCATATTTGAGCCGCAGCGCCACCGTCTTAGCCACATCACCATAGGCCAACACCGCGCGTGCGCTGTCCCAAGGCGGCGGGTTGGCCATGCACGCGCCGCATTGCGCGCCCGCGCCCATGTCATGCGGGAAAGGCGCACCGCATCGGGCGCAGCAAGGTTCGCCCAGCAGTTCCATCCCGCTCCAGCAGGACAGGCAGAAGGCGAAATCCTCCCCCACGATCGCGCCGCAACCGGGGCATCGCGGCGGCAGCGCATAATCGATCGCAGGCTGCAAAACGCCCTTGAGAAGCGGGAGGAGCGACATCATCTGCCTTGTCCGCACTTCGCGCCCGATGCACAAGGCCTGCCATGGAATCCCGCCCCGACATTTTCGACCGCGCGCGCCGCGCGCGCCAGCGCGACCGGATGCTGCCTGCTTTCGCCGATCATGATTTCCTTTATCGCGCGATGCTGGACGAATTGCTCGACCGGCTGACAGACGTGCAGCGCGACCTGCCCGAAGCCTTGGTGATCGGTTGCCCCGATGGCAGCGCGAAGGCGGCGCTGGAGGCGATGGGCAAGCGTGTCGCCTGCGCCGATCCCGGCTTCCTTGCGGCCAAAGCGGCGGGCGGCGTGCAGGCGGACGAGGACGCCCTGCCCTTCGCCGACGACAGTTTCGACCTCGTGGTCGCCTGCGGCACGCTCGATAGCGTCAACGACCTGCCCGGCGCGCTGATCCTGATGCGGCGCGTGCTGCGCCCCGACGGATTGATGCTCGCGGCCTTTGCGGGCGCGGGCAGCCTGCCCCGCCTCAAATCCGCGCTGCTGGCCGCCGAGGGCGACCGGCCCGGCCAGCATGTCCATCCGCAGGTCGATGTGCGATCGGCCGGTGATCTGCTCAGCCGCGCCGGATTCGCCATGCCGGTCGCAGACGGGGAGACGCTGACCATCCGCTACGGCGACATTGTGCGCCTGATGCACGACCTGCGCTTTATGGGCGCAGGCAATGCATTGGACATGCGTGCACCGGCCCTGACGCGCGCCGTGCTAATGCGCGCCGCGCGCCACTTCGCCGATGCTGCGGACCCGGACGGGCGCACCGCGGAACAGATCGCGCTCGTCTATCTGTCCGGCTGGAAACCCGACCCCAGCCAGGCGGGACCGGCCCGGCGCGGCAGCGCGACCGTATCGCTGGCCGCCGCACTCAAGGGGAAGTAAGGTTCTATGTCTCACAAAGAACGCATCGAATCTTTTCTCATCGGCGGGTTATCTGGCTTGATGGTCGTAGCGGCATATCTTGTGATGCACGCTTGGTCGTCAGGAGCTAACGCGGGAGATTGGCTCGGATTTGCCGGTGCGTTGCTCGGTACCATTTTAGCGATTGGAGGTGCCATTTTCGTTGAACATTATCGCCGCAAGATGGAGCGCAATGATGAGTTGCGACTTTTGCGAAGCGCCCTTTCGAGAATAACGATGGGAGCGAATGTCTTGGTGGGAGACGGGCTACCTGAGGGGCTTAACATCGAGGGTAAGAGAGGGCATTATCTTGACGCTCTAAGCAATATCCATTCAGGGTTTGGTATAATCATCTATGCCAAAGAGCGTTTGAATTTTGCGCTGAAAAATCCAGAACTATTCAGTGATCTTCAGCGGGTAGAACTACACCTTAAATTATCCGAGAAAGATAGATTGGCTGAAGAAAGGATTTTAAGTACCGATAATCTCACCGAGGCAGTTCTAAACGTCATGCAGGAAAAGTTGAGTTTCGAAGTGGGAGCCTTAGGATACTGCTCTGATCAAGCTGTGCAAAGGATCGATAGGCAGCGCTAAAAAGATCTATACAATAATCCTGATCAACTTTCTAACCCCAACCCCTGTCGCACAGCCACCTCACCCACAACCGGCGCGTCCGCCATGTCCCGCGACGCCCATGTGTCGCCGTCGTGCCGATATTCGACATGGCTTGCGCGCCGGAAGGCAGCACCGTCCCAGACGATCACCTGCAATTCCATCTCGTTGTTCCGCCGCACATGCAGCCAGTTGAAGCTCTGCGGTTCAGCGTTGCGCAACCGGGTGGAGGTCGCGGTGCCGGCCTGGATCACCAGCGCGCCGCCGCTATGCTCCACCATCTTGCGCGCGGACTCGGCATAGGTGCGATGAAAATGGCCGGCCAGCGCCAGATGCACGCCGGCCTCGCACGCCGCCTTGATCGCGTCGTCATGCTGCCCCACCGCCTCGCTCAATTCCCCACCCCGACCGATCGGCATGGAAAAGAGCGGATGATGGGTGACGAGGATGCGGGTCTTGTCCGGCGCGATCCCGGCGAAGCGTTCGCGTAACATGTCCATCTGGTCATGGTTGATCCGCCCATCTTTGATCGTCAGTGATCGGGCGGTGTTGATGCCTAATATCGCAACCTCGTCATCCTCAAAAAAGGGACAGAGATCGCGGCTGATATAGCGTTTGTATCGCGCCAGCGGCCGGGTGAAGCGTCGCACGACGTCATAAAGCGGGACGTCATGATTGCCGGGAACAACCAGGGTCTTCAGCCCCGCGCCCTGTAGGCGGCCCAGCCAGGCCGCTGCCTGCTTGAACTGCTCCACCCGCGCCCTTTGCGTAAAGTCGCCGCTGATGACGACCAGGTCGGGTCTCTGCTCCTCCAGCCAGGCGGTGGCAGCGTCAACGATCTTCTGATCGTTTGCGCCGAAATGAATGTCGGACAGATGTGCGATGCGGGCCATGTTATCGTAACGAACCCATGGCCTATCGTTTCCCTGGCGATTTCCGATGCACCCGAAATCGATTTGGCGGAGTTATTGCGGCATGGAAACGAAACCCCTCCCCAAAGACGCCGTCCTGGTGGTCAACGCCCATAGCCGACGCGGGCAGGATAATTTCGCGCAGGCAAAGGAAAAGCTGGAGGCGGCGGGCATACACCTGATCGCCGCCCATGCCGTCGAAGACCCCGAAAAGATGGCGACAACTGTTGCCGACGCCATCGCAAGGGGCGCGCCGATGGTGATCGTGGGCGGCGGCGACGGGTCGATGTCCGGCACGGTGGACGAATTGGTGGGCAAGGATTGCGTGTTCGGCGTGCTGCCATTGGGCACCGCCAACAGCTTTGCGCGCACGCTCGGCCTGCCGCTTGACCTGGACGGTGCGGTGCAGGCGATCGCCACCGGCAAGCGCCGCCGCGTCGATCTGGGCATGGTTGAGCGCGATTATTTCGTCAACGCCGCCGCGCTCGGCCTGTCTCCGCAGATCGGCCAGACGGTGCCGCACAAACTCAAACGCTATCTCGGCCGGATCGGTTATCTGATGTGGGCGGTCAAATGCTCCGTCGGTTTCCGCGCCTTCCGCCTGACGATCGACGATGGCGAACATCAGCGCCGCATGTGGTCGACCGAGGTTCGCATCCTCAACGGCCCCTATCATGGCGGGGTGGAACTGTCGGACCATGCCGATGTCGACACCGGCGAAATCGTGATCCAGGCGGTGGTCGGACGCAGCAAGCCGCGGCTCGCCTGGGACTGGTACGCCAAATTCTTCAAGCTGCGCGATCGCGATTCGCATACCGAAGAATTTCATGGAAAGTCGTTCAGGATCGAAACCAAGCCGCGCCAGAAGATTTCCATCGACGGCGAAGTGCTGGCCAGCACCCCTGTAACGGTGAAGGTCGCGCCCGGCGCCGTCGAGGTAGCGGTGCCAGGGGACAGCTAACGGCCACGCATTCCTTCATAGTTCCCCGGCGCAGGCCGGGGGCCACGAGTTGCAAACGCTGTGCCCGAAGCCCCAGACCCCGGCCTGCGCCGGGGAACTTGCGATGTTCGGATAACAAACCTCCCAACATCACAGACAACAAAAAAGGGACCGGAAATCCGGCCCCTTTCCTGTTTGCAATGCGGAAAACTTAGCGCTTCGAGAACTGGAAGCTCTTGCGCGCCTTCGCCTTGCCGTACTTCTTACGCTCGACGACGCGGCTGTCGCGGGTCAGGAAGCCTTCGGCCTTGACCGCACTGCGCAGCGCCGGTTCGTACTTGGTCAGCGCCTGGGCGATGCCATGCTTGACCGCGCCGGCCTGACCGGACAGACCGCCGCCCTTGACGGTGGCGATCACGTCATACTGACCGTTGCGGTCGGTGACGCCGAACGGCTGGTTGATGACCAGACGCAGGGTCGGACGCGCGAAATAGACTTCCTGGTCGCGGCCATTGACCGTGATCTTGCCGGAGCCGGGCTTCACCCACACGCGGGCGACGGCATCCTTACGACGACCGGTCGCATAGGCGCGGCCCTGGGCGTCGATTTCCTGTTCGCGCAGTGGCATGGTCGAAACCGGCGGCGCGACGGGCGCGGCGGTTTCTTCACCTTCAACCGCGGCAGCAGGCGCAGCGGCGGCGGCAGGAGCAACCGGCGCGGCGGCGGCGTCGGCCGCGATCTGCGCGAGGTCGGACAGGGACTGGCGGTTATCGGACATTATGCACCCACCTTGTTCTTGCGGTTGCGCGACGCGAAATCGAGCACTTCGGGGTTCTGGGCTTCATGCGGATGCTCGGCACCGGCGAAGACGCGCAGGTTGCGCATCTGCTGGCGACCCAGCGGGCCACGGGGGATCATGCGCTCGATCGCCTTTTCCAGCACGCGCTCGGGGAAACGGCCTTCCAGGATCTTGGCGGGCGTGGTTTCCTTGATGCCGCCGGCATAGCCGGTGTGCTTGTAATAGACCTTGTCCGTCAGCTTCTTGCCGGTGAACTTGACCTTGCCCGCGTTGATGATGATGACATTGTCACCACAATCGACATGGGGCGTGAAGCTGGTCTTGTGCTTGCCACGCAGGATATTCGCGACGGTCGATGCGAGACGGCCCACGACGGCGCCTTCGGCGTCGATCAGGATCCACTTCTTTTCGACCGTTGCCGGGGTCGCCGGCTTGGTGGTCTTCATCAGCGCCTTCATGGTGCCAATACTCCAGAATAAAATGAAACCGGGGGCCGTCGCCGACACCCGGAAGTGGGGCGCTAATGACGGGTGAGGGCCAGCAAGTCAAGAGATTCGGCCGCTTTGCTGACGGGTAAAATAATACCTTCGGCTAATCGACGGGCTTCAGCGTCCGGCTTTCGGTCAGCGCTAGCGATCCCACAGCCAGGCTGCGATCCTGTTTTTCGACCAGACCGCTAGTGCGCGACAGGCGATACTGAATGCCGACCTGCACCCCCTCGCCCGCCAGTTTCTCCTCCAGGTCCAGCGCATCGGCCGGCTGCCCGACGACGCGCAGCGTGCCTTCGACCGGCACCGGCCGGCCCAGCGGCGATCCCGCCACGGTGCGCAGACCGCGCCCCTCGCCGCCCTCCACACTGCTGCTGGCGAACAGGAACAGCGGCTGGACTTCGCCCGCCAACAGCGCAAGCCGGCCGTCGGGCGAAAGGCTGGCGAACAGCGCCTTCACATTGGCCGCCGCCTTGTGGCGCGGCGTATCGGGCGCGAATTGGGCCAACATCGCGTCGATCCCGGCCTGAACCTTGCCCCAGACCGCGTCGATATCGTCGAGACCGACGATCCGCCCCTGCCCGTCCAGCTGGAACCGCAGCACCACGCCAACCAACGGGGTCAGGGCGGCGCGATAAGGTTCGGCACCGGCGGCCGGGGCATCGCTGTCGATATCGCGCAGCGTCGCCTGCAAGATATAGCCATCGCCCGCCCGCTCGAACCGCAGGTCGCGGGTCGCGCTGAACTGGCGCGTCGTTCCCTCGACAGGGCGGTGCTGCTCGATCCGGTAGACCAGCGCCCGGTCGGTGGGAGGCGCGAAAGGGATGGCGATGCCCTGCGCTACGGCCGGCTGGCTGAAGACGATAAGCGTAACGGCGAACAGCCGCCTCAACGGCGCGCGCCCACGGCATGGGCACCCCAGGCGGCGGCGGCCACGACCAGCGCGCCGACCGCCTGGTGCAGCACGGCGATCGGCAGCGCGATACCGCTGACGACGGTGGCGATGCCGAGCAGGATTTGCGTGCCGACCGTCGCATTGATCGCGATGGACGCGCCCCGCTGCCCGGCCTGCTTCGCCCGTCGCGCCAGCAGGACCAGCGCCACCGCAGCGACCCAGGCCCACCAGCGATGGAGGAAATGGACGAGATAGGGATCGCTCGACACCGTGCCCCACAGCGACCCCAGCCACTCTATGCCTTCGGGCACGATATGGTCATTCATCAGCGGCCATGTGTTGGACACATAGCCCGCATCCAGCCCGGCGGTAAAAGCGCCCAGCATCAACTGCACCAGCAACACCAGCAGCGCGACCAACGCGAACGGCCGCAACAGCGCAGGCCGGGCGTGTGGCGACCGCGCCAGCGCGCGCAGGTCAAGCGCCGTCCAGATGAGGCCGCCCATGATGAACAGGGCCGTGAGCAGATGCACCGCCAGCCGATAATGGCTGACATCAGTGCGCACCGACAGGCCCGACTTCACCATCCACCAGCCGATCGCCCCCTGCAACCCGCCCAGCGCCAGCAAGGCGACCAGCCGTCCGCCATAGCCCGCCGGTATCGCCCGTCGCACAGCGAACCAGACCAGTGGCAGAGCGAAGGCGACGCCGATCAGGCGACCGAGCAGCCGGTGCGCCCATTCCCAGAAAAAGATGAACTGGAACTCGGACAGGCTCATGCCCCGGTTGATCTGCTGATATTCGGGGATCTGCTGATAGAGGCGGAACGCCTCCATCCACTGGTCGTGGGTCAGCGGCGGAATGGTGCCGGTGATCGGCTTCCACTGGGTGATCGACAGGCCGGATTCGGTCAGCCGGGTGATGCCGCCCACCACGACCATGCAAAAGACCAGAACAGCCACGATCAGCAGCCAGCGGGCGATAGCGGCAGGACGGGGACCAGCGGAAGCGGCGCGGTGGAGGGAGGGCACGGTCATGCCCGGTCCATGCGCCGATGCCCGCCCCTTTTCAAGCCGTCGCAAGGGCAGCAAGGGTGGACAAATCAGCCCAGGGTCGCCCGCCATGCCGCCACCAGATCGCGCCCGCGCTGCCCCACGGTCGCCGCGTCGTCGCCCGGCTTGTAGAGCGCGCCGCCCACGCCAATGCCCTCGCAGCCGCCCGCCAGCCATTCGCCGATCGTGTCCGCGCCGGTGCCGCCCACGGCCCATACGCCGACATGCTTGGGCAGCACGTCCTTGACCGCCTTCACATAGGCCGCGCCCAGACGGGCCGCCGGGAACAGCTTGATCCGCTTCGCCCCCGCCGCGATCGCTGCGAACGCTTCGCTGGGCGTCATAAAGCCGGGCAGCAGATCCAGCCCCAGCTCCGCGCCGCGCGCGATTACCGCCGGATTGGTGTTGGGCGTGACCATGATGCGCCCGCCCGCGCCATGCAGCGCTTCCACCGCTTCGACGCTCAGCACCGTGCCGCCGCCGATCAGTGCCCGGTCGCCGAACGCCGCCCGCATCGCCGCGATGCTGGCCAGCGGGTCGGGCGAATTGAACGGCACCTCCAGGATGCGGATGCCCGCGTCGATCAAGGCGGCGCTGACCGCGATCGCCTCATCGGGACGGATGCCGCGCAGGATCGCACAGATGGGCGGCGCGCCATCGGCCAGCAGGTCGTCCAGGGTCATGTTACTCAAATCTCCGTCAGGCCAAGGCCGGCGAGCGCGCAGGCGTCGCCATCCAGCATGTGCGTCGCCACGCCCCGTCTGTCCAGCGCCTGTGCATAGCGGGCGGACAGCCGGGAGTCGCCGATCAGGATGACGCTGTCGGTCGCGCCCAACATGCCGCGCATCTCTGCAACCTCGCAACCGATCAGCAGGCCGGACAGATAGCCCAAAGCCCAATCGGGCGAGCGCCCCTGGCGCAGGCGCATGGCGCGCGCTGCGAACAACGACTGCAACAGCTTCCCGTCGTCTGCGCGGTCCAGCCCCTCGGCAAAGCCCGTGGCTTCCTCGACCGGATTGGTTACCTCAACCTTCGGCCCCAGGGTTGACTGGTCGCGCAGCAGCGCGAACAATTCGCCGATGGGCATGGTGCGGAAGGCGGTGATGCGGCCATCCTCGACCAGCGACCATTTATTGTGGGTGCCAGGCAGGACGATCATGTGCCGACCCGTGCCCAGCGCCGGGTCGCGGGCAATCGCCCCGAAGATCTGGGTTTCCTCGCCGCGCATCACATCGGGGATGCCGTCCGCACTTTCGCAGGCCAGACCCGCCATGATGGCCACCGGAATCCCGCGCCAGTCGAAGCGCCTCGCCGCCTGCCGCCAGGTCGCCGCGTCGGCGGGACAGTCCGCATAGGGCGCCTCCACCCACCCATCGCGCGCGCCGGCCATGCCGCACAGGGTGATCGATTCGGGCGTGCCATCGGCCAGCCAGGGGGCGATCGTTTCGGCGAATGCGGCCTCCGCCGCACCGCCCACCGCGCCGATCCCCGGCCCGTCGCGCCGCGCCGCCACGGCGCTCTGTTCAACCCGGAAAAGCCGCAGCCGGCTCGTCCCCCAGTCGCCAATCACGGCATAGCCGCTCATCGGCACGCTTTGCCGCCTTCATTCATGGTAGCGCTCACATAATCCCGCTTCGGGTGCTTGAATTTCTATTTGTCTGAGTATATCAGGAGGCGGAGCGCGTCAACGCGCCATGCCCCATTTTTGCGTCAGTCATTTCTTGAATCAGGATGCCCCGATGAGCGATTCGCCCAAGACCTTTCCGAAGCTGCGCAGCCGCGCCTGGTTCGACAACCCGGACAATATCGATATGACGTCGCTCTATCTGGAGCGCTATCTGAACTTCGGCCTGAGCCTGGACGAACTGCGCAGCGGCAAGCCGATCATCGGCATCGCCCAGACCGGCAGCGACCTCAGCCCATGCAACCGCCACCATATCGTGCTGGCCGAACGCATGCGTGAAGGCATTCGCGAAATGGGCGGCATTGCGCTCGAATTTCCGGTCCATCCGATTCAGGAAACCGGCAAGCGGCCGACTGCGGGCCTGGACCGCAACCTCGCCTATCTGGGCCTGGTCGAGGCCATGTATGGCTATCCGCTGGACGGCGTGATCCTGACCACTGGCTGCGACAAGACGACGCCGGCGCTGCTGATGGCCGCCGCCACCGTCAACATTCCCGCCATAGCCCTGTCGGTCGGCCCGATGCTGAACGGCTGGTTCAAGGGCGAGCGTACCGGGTCGGGCACGATCGTGTGGAAGGGCCGCCAGTTGCTGGCCGCCGGCAAGATCGATGACGAAGGCTTTATCAAGCTCGTCGCCTCGTCCGCGCCCTCGACCGGCTATTGCAACACCATGGGCACGGCGACGACCATGAACTCGCTGGCCGAAGCGCTGGGCATGATGCTGCCCGGCTCCGCCGCGATTCCCGCCCCCTATCGCGATCGGCAGGAAGTCGCTTACCTGACCGGCAAGCGCATCGTCGAAATGGTCGCCGAGGATCTCAAGCCCTCCGACATTCTGACGCTGGACGCCTTCCACAACGCCATCGTCGTCAATTCGGCGATCGGCGGATCGACCAATGCGCCGATCCATCTGTCCGCCATCGCCCGCCATATGGGCGTCGAACTGCCGCTCAAGGATTGGGAGACGGTCGGTCACAAGGTGCCGCTGATGGTGAACCTCCAGCCCGCCGGCGAATATCTGGGCGAGGATTATTATCGCGCCGGCGGCGTCCCCGCCGTCGTCAGCCAGTTGATCGACCAGGGCCTGATCCGCGAAGGCGCAATGACCGTCAATGGCAAGACCATGGGCGAAAATTGCAAGGGCGTGGAGATTGAGGATGAAAAGGTCATCCGCCCGTTCGACCAGCCGCTGGTCACGGACGCGGGCTTCCTCGTCCTGACGGGCAATCTGTTCGACGCCGCCGTCATGAAAACCAGCGTCATCAGCGCCGAGTTCCGCGATCGTTATCTGTCCAACCCGGACGATCCCGACGCCTTTGAAGGCCCGGCCGTCGTGTTCGACGGACCGGAGGATTATCATCACCGCATCGACGATCCGGCGACCGGCATCACCGCCAACACGCTGTTGTTCATGCGTGGGGCTGGCCCGATCGGCTATCCCGGCGCGGCCGAGGTTGTGAACATGCGGCCGCCTTCCTATCTCATCACCGAAGGCGTTTCGGCCCTCCCCTGCATCGGCGATGGTCGCCAGTCCGGCACGAGCGGAAGCCCTTCCATCCTCAACGCCTCGCCCGAAGCGGCGGCAATGGGCGGCCTGGCGCTACTGGAAACCGGCGACCGGGTCCGCATGGATTTGAAAGCGGGCACGGTGAACGTCCTGATTTCCGACGAGGAACTGGCCGAACGCCGGGCCAAGCTGGAGGCGGCGGGCGGCTTCCAATATCCCGCGTCGCAGACCCCCTGGCAGGAAATCCAGCGGTCGGTCGTCGGCCAGTTGAATACCGGCGCGATCCTGGAAGGCGCGGAAAAATATCAGCGCATCGCCCAGACCATGGGCCTGCCACGCGACAATCACTGACGGTTCCGCAGCGACAAGCTGCGGCCCGATCCCACGGTAAAAACTGGACCCCGGCCTGTACCGGGGAACAGCCCAACCTATTGCATTTCAGGAGAACGAGCATGTTCAACGGATCCATCCTTATCGGCGCGAGCGAGCGCACCGGCGGCGCGCCTTTCTACGCCATCGATCCCACCACCGGCGCCAAGGGCGACGTGGCCTTTTCCAACGCATCGACCGCCGACGTCGCGGACGCCACTGCGCTGGCCGATGCCGCGTTCGAAACCTTCTCCACCCTAACCCCTGACGCGCGCGCGACCTTCCTGGAAACCGCAGCCGACCAGATCATGGCGATCGGCGATCTGCTCATCACCACCGCAATGAGCGAATCGGGCCTGCCCCGTGGTCGTCTGGAGGGCGAACGCGGCCGCACCGTCGGCCAGTTGCGCCTGTTCGCCAGCTATGTCCGCCAGGGCGACTGGCTCGACGCCACCATCGACAAGGCGCTCCCCGACCGGACGCCCCTGCCCCGCAGCGACCTGCGCCGCGTCAACCAGGCGATTGGCCCGGTCGCCGTGTTCGGCGCGTCCAACTTCCCGCTCGCCTTCTCGGTCGCGGGCGGTGACACCGCGTCGGCCTTCGCCGCCGGTTGCCCGGTCGTGGTGAAGGGCCATCCCGCCCATCCCGGCACCGGCGAACTGGTCGCCCGCGCGATCATCGCGGCGGTCGCGGCGTGCGGCCTGCCCGAAGGCGTCTTCTCCTACCTGCCCGGCACCACCAATGATCTGGGCGGCGCGCTGGTCGCCGATCCGCGCATCAAGGCGGTAGGCTTCACCGGATCGCGCGGCGGCGGCATTGCACTGATGCAGATTGCGGCCAAGCGCGCCGAGCCGATCCCGGTCTATTCGGAAATGTCGAGCATCAACCCGGTCGTCCTGCTGCCCGGCGCGCTCGCGGCTCGTGCAGAAGCCTTGGGCACAGCGTTTGTCGGCTCCATGTCGCTGTTCGCCGGCCAGTTCTGCACCAACCCCGGCCTGGTGATCGCACTTGACGGCCCCGATCTCGACACCTTCATCGCGTCGGCCGCCAACGCCCTGTCAGCCAATACGGCGCAGGTCATGCTGACGCCGGGCATCCACGCCGCCTATGAAAAGGGCGTCGAAGCGCTGGCCAGCGCCGATGGCGTCACCACCATCGCCCGCGGCACCGAAGCGGAAGGCGCCAACCGCGGCCAGTCGGCCTTCTTCGCCACCGCGTCCGACCAGTTCCGCGCCAACCCGGCGCTGGCGCATGAAGTGTTCGGCGCATCCTCGATCCTGGTGAAGTGCGCGACGATCGAAGATATGGTCGCCACCATCGCCGATCTGGAAGGCCAGCTCACCGCGACGCTCCAAATGGAAGCCAGCGATGCGGACCATGCCGCCAAGCTGTTGCCCACGCTGTCCCGCAAGGTCGGCCGCGTTCTCGCCAATGGCTGGCCCACCGGCGTCGAAGTGACGCATGCCATGGTCCATGGCGGCCCCTTCCCGTCCACCTCGGACGGCCGCTCGACCTCGGTCGGGACACTGGCGATGATGCGCTTCCTGCGCCCGGTCTGCTATCAGGACGTACCTGACGCGCTGTTGCCTGCCGCGTTGCAGGACGCCAATCCCTGGGGCCTCATCCGCCGCAACGAAGGCAAGCTGGAAATCGCCGCATGACGATTCGGGCAGGTCTGGTAGGGCTCGGCAAGATCGCGCGCGATCAGCACCTGCCCGCCATTGCAAAGATCGACGGCATCGACCTGGTCGCCGTCGCCAGCCGCAACGCGCAGGGGGAAGGGGTGGACAACTACCCCGACCTCGGCGCGATGCTGGCGGGCGAGAGCGACCTCGACGCCGTCATCCTGTGCCAGCCGCCGCAGGTTCGCTATCATGCGGCCCGGCAGGCGTTGCTGGCGGGCAAGCATGTGTTCCTGGAAAAACCGCCCGGCGCGACCGTGTCCGAAGTGGAGGCGCTGACGGCGCTGGCCAAGGCGCAGGGTGTAACGCTCTACGCCAGCTGGCACAGCCGCTACGCCGCCGCCGTGGCGCAGGCCAAAGCCTGGATCGCAGAGCGCAAGGTGGAGCGGATCGACATTCAGTGGCGCGAGGATGTGCGTCACTGGCATCCGGGCCAACCCTGGATCTGGGAAGCGGGCGGCTTCGGCGTGTTCGATCCGGGCATCAATGCCCTCTCGATCCTCACCGAGATCATCGCCGAACCGATCACCGTCCTGTCGGCCGAACTGGAGGTGCCCTCCAACAAGCAGGCGCCGATCGGCGCGGCGCTTCAGATGGCGACCGCGTCGGGGGCGGCGATCGACACCGTGTTCGACTGGCGCCAGACCGGCCCGCAGACCTGGGACATTGCGGTCGAGACCAATAACGGCAGCCTCCTGCTGTCAGAAGGCGGCAACACGCTGCGCCTGGACGGCGAAGTGCAGCTGAAAGCCCTGGATGAGGAATATCCGTCCATGTATCGCCGCTTTGTCGATCTGGTGGCGGACAAGGTGATCGATGCCGACACCGCGCCGCTGCGCCTGGTGGCGGACGCCTTTCTTTGCGGACGGCATTGCCCTACGGCAGCATTTGAGGACTGACATATAGGAGCGGGGATTTGGGTAGCGGGCGCAAGATCGGATCGGAGGAGAGCGTGCTGCGCATCCATCAGACGATCGCCCGCGACCTTGGCACCGCCATCCTTACGGGCAAGCACCGCCCAGGCGAATTGTTCGAGGGCGAGATCGAGGCGTCCGAGCGCCTGGGCGTTTCCCGCACCGCCTATCGCGAGGCGGTGCGCATCCTGATCGCCAAGGGCATGCTGGAAAGCCGCCCAAAGGCCGGCACCCGCGTCCTGCCGCGCAGCCGCTGGAACGTGCTGGACCCCGAAATGCTCGCCTGGATGTTTGCAGGCGAACCGGACGCCAGCTTCATCCGCGACCTGTTCGAACTGCGCGGCGTGATCGAACCGGCGGCGGCCGAATTCGCCGCCCGCCGCCGGACCGACGATCAGCTGGCGACGATGGAAACGGCGCTGGCGGAGATGGGGCGCTTTGGCCTGTCGACGCCCGACGGGCGCGCGGCGGACCAGCGGTTCCACCACGCCATTCTGGCCGCGACGCATAATGACGCGCTGGAGGCGCTGGCCAGTTCGGTTGGGGCGGCGGTCAGCTGGACCACAACCTTCAAACATCGCAAGAAATTGCTGCCCCGCGACCCCCTGCCCGACCATCGCGCCGTGTTCCAGGCGATCGCCGCCCGCGACACGGCGGCCGCCCGCGCGACGATGGCGGAGCTGCTGCGGTTGGCGCTGGCCGACATGGATATCGCGCTGGCGGAGCCGGGTGGGTAAATAGATTACGGTGTTCCCGCGCAGGCGGGAACCCAGTCCAGCGCTTGCGTTCATCAGCTAGCTTAGGACTGGACTCCCGCCTCCGCGGGAGCACGGCAGTTATGGGAAACACTCACGCCAGGATAAACTCCACCCCCGCCTTAGCGTGAATGCTGGTACAATCGTAAATCGGCAGGACATTGGCCTTCACGTCCACGATCAGCTCCAGCTCGGTGCAGGCCAGCACCACCGCTTGCACATCCTCCTTCGCGATGTCGGTCAGTTCCGACTTCATATAGCGTTCGGACTCTTTGCTGACCTTCCCCACGGTCAGCTCGTCATAGACGATGCGATCGATCCGCTCGGCCAGTTCCATATCGGCCGGCAGCAGCGATATGCCGTGGCCGACCAGGCGCTGGCGATAGAATTTTTCTGTCATCACATTGCGCGTGCCGATCAGCGCGGCTCTTTCGACGCCGTCCGCCTTCATCGTCTTGCCCACAATGTCGGCGATATGCAGGATGGGGATGCCGACCGCGGCCTGCACCCGGTCGTAAACGCGGTGCATGCTATTGGCGCAGATCAGCAGCGCGCCCGCGCCGCCCTGCTCCAGCCGCTGCGCCGCGCCGATCAACTGGGCCGACGCGCAGTCCCAGTCATTTTCCGTGGCGCACCGCGCGACTTCTGCAAAATCGAGGCTTTCGATCAGCAGCGGCGCGCTATGCTGGCCGCCCAGCGCGCGGTGGACCGACTGGTTGATGATCGCATAATAGCGCGCGGTGGAGGTCCAGCTAAGACCGCCGATCAGGCCGAGTTTGTGCATATAGGTCTCCGCTGCGGGAATGATTTGTGCCTAGGGTTAGGGTAAGCCCGCCCCGGGGGGCAAGGCTCTTGATGCAATCCTGCTCGCGCGCCAGGCAAAGCGTAGCCCCGCGACGCCCGCCATGCCGCCCGCCATCACCATCACGCTGTTCCCGATCGCAAAGCCCAGCGCCGCCGCCGTCCAACCCGCGCCGCTGCTTAGTAAAGGTAGCGCGCCGAGCCATCGCCCGAACCCCAGGGCAAGCGCGCCCGCCAGCGTCGTCGCGCCCAAACCAAAGCCGACCGCCAGCAGCGCGCTATCATCGGCGGTCAGGCCGAAGGCGCTAGGATTGCGCCACAAGGTCGCCGCCATGGCCATCGCCGCCACCCCCAGCAGGCCATGCCCCGCGACCATCAGCCAGGGCAGGGCCGCCACCGCGCTGCGCCGCGCCAGCAGAAGCCCGATGCTGCCGCCGATCACGACCGCGCTGACCATTTCCGGCAGGTTGACGACATCATGGCTATAGACTGCCGTCGCCGCCCCGGTCGCGATGCCCGCCATCGCCCAGCGATTGCCGTGGCGGCCGCTGCGCAGCCACAATCCCAGGAACAGCAATAGGGCGGAGAGGAGATAGGCACCCGCCACCACCGGTGACGGATCGATGCCGTCCAGTTGCGCGCCCAGCCAAGCCGCGCCGACAGGGGGGATCATGCGTCCAACCCGTCATCGCTGTCACCATCCGGCGACACGTGGCGTTCCGGCACGCCCAAAAGCAGGACGCTCGCGGCGCTGGCGCATAATAGAGCGATCAGGGCGATGTAGCGCGCCGTCGCGCTGCCCGCCTCGGCCGCGGCGATCAGCGCGCCGACGAGCAGGATGGCGGCCGCGCCGCCAACACCGGACTGCCAAGCCGACCGTTTGGAGTCAGCCCGCGGCCGGGCGATCACATAGCCGCCAGCGCAGCCCAGCAGGAACAGAGGCAACAACGCCAGCGCGCCCGTCATGCGCGCGCGCTTTGCGTCACGTCCTGCGGCAAGCGGCTCAGGCGATCAGCAGCACCACCAGCGCGGCGACCGCGACGCTGACGATCGTGCCCCATTTGACGAAGCCGACGAAACTTCCATAAGTCTGGTTAGCAGCCTTCATATTGCTGTCCGACGCCATATCCTGTCCCCTTGTCTCAAGCGATTGTCGCCCACCTCTTATCGTCAAGCCTGCCCGCCCTCAACCCGCCGCCTTGAAGAAAATTCGTCGCGGTTAAGCCCGCCTTTACCCCCTGCGCTTACCATGGCCTTCGGGTTGCATATGAGGGGTTTTGATGGCGCGCGACGGCGTACCGATGCTGATGCTGATCGACGACGAACCGGCGCAGCGACGTCTGGTATCGGCGCTGGGGGCGCGTGCGGGATGGCGCACCATCTTCGCCGCCGACGGCGAAACCGCCATTGCGACGCTGGGCACGCAGGACGGGATGCAGCTTGACGCCATCATCCTCGACCAATGGAGCCCGGACTATGAACCGTCCGGCCTGATCCGCGAGATTCGCAGCCGCCGGCCGGCCTTGCCGATCCTGATCCTGACCGCGCATAACAATGTCGCCATCGCGGTTGAAGCGATGCGCGCGGGCGCCACCGATTATCTGTCCAAGCCGATCGCGCCAGAACGGCTGCTGGCCGCGTTGAACGCCACGCTGGCCGAAGGCGCGGCCGCGGGTGAACTCCGCCCCCTCACCGAAAAGATTACCGCGCCCCTCTCCTTCGAGGATGTGGTCGGTTCCGCCCCGCAATTCCGCGCTGCGCTGGCCATCGCCGCCAAGGCGGCCCGCGCCCGCGTGCCGGTGCTGATCGAGGGCGAAAGCGGCGTCGGCAAGGATGTCATCGCAAGAGCCATCCACGCCGCCTCCCCCCGGCACAAACAGGCGATGGTCACGGTCAATTGCGGCGCCATTCCCACCAATCTGGTCGAATCCGAACTGTTCGGCCATGAACGCGGCGCCTTCACCGGCGCGTTCGACCGTCATGTCGGCAAATTCGCCAGCGCTGACATGGGCACGCTCTTCCTCGATGAAGTCAGCGAAATGCCGCTCGACGCGCAGGTCAAACTGTTGCGCGTGCTACAGGACGGCGAAGTCCAGCCGATCGGCGCGCGCCGCCCGGTCCATGTCGATGTCCGCGTCATCGCCGCCACCAACAAGCGACTGATCGAAGAGGTGGAGGCCGGTAATTTCCGCGAGGATCTCTATTACCGCCTCAACGTCGTCCAGTTGACCGTCCCCCCCTTGCGCGAGCGCATGGGTGATATTCCCGCGCTCTGCCGCCACCTGCTCGCCCGCATCGCCACCCAGCCGGGCTTGCGCGGCCTGGGCGTCACCGACGATGCGCTGGCGCTGCTGATGCAACATGGCTGGCCGGGCAATGTCCGCCAGCTTCAAAATGCCCTCTTCCGCGCCGCCGTGCTGTGCGAGGGCGACGCCCTGACGCCACAGGACTTCCCGCAGATCGCGTCGCAGATTCAGGCCGGGGCCAGCATATTGTCGCTGCGCCCGCGCGCCGCCAGCCAGCCGCATCGGGACGGCGCAGGCATCACCCTGTTCGAAGGCGACGGCCATGTGCGGCAACTGGCGGAGATCGAGGCCGACGTCATCCGCCTCGCCATCGGCCATTATCGCGGGCGCATGACGGAGGTCGCCCGGCGGCTCGGCATCGGTCGATCGACCCTCTACCGCAAGCTGGCCGAACTGGGCATCGACAGCGCGGCTTGAACCGCCACGATAACCGGATGATCGAGATGCTGGGCCTGCGCCGTTGAATTATCCGCGCGCCTATGCTTTGGGTCGTCCCATGAAACATGCCGCTCTTCTTCCTTGCCTTCCCCTGCTCCTGCTCGCCGCCTGCGGCCGGTCCGAACCGGTCGCCGACATGCCGACCCAGGAGGAGCTTGCCGCCGCCGCCAACGCCGCGGCGGCCACCGCGCTCGCCAATGCCGCGGCGGAGGACACGGACAGCCGCAATTATGTGAACCAGGCGCGCGGCTTTTCCATCACCTTCCCCGAAGGCTGGACCATGGACAAGGCGGCCAGCACCGCCGACGGCGCGGTCTATCAGGACCCTGGCGCGGGGGCGGACGTGCGCGTCTTCTGGCAGAAGAATGACAATGACCAGACGCTCCAGCAAATCGTGGAATCGGTCAACGACAGCGCCGAAGGCGTGGACGGCGATTTCGTCGGCGAGAATGAATATCGCGGCACAGCCAATGACGGCGAAGGCAATAATGTCGCCATCCGGCTGCTCAAACAGCCCGACGGCGCGATCGTGACCGCAACCTTCGTCTATCCCGAAATGCTGAGCGAACAATATCAGGGTATCGCCGAACAGACCCTTGCCAGCCTGCGCAGCTTCGCGGCTAAGAGCGGGACGACGGCTGCGCCTGCGGCCGTCCCCGCGCCGGCAGCTAACGCGGACTGATTCTGCGCCGCTTCTGTCCAATCGTCATTGCGAGCGGAGCGAAGCAATGACGAGCAAAGTCAACGTGAAGTCATGGGCCTCTAGCTAAACCGCGCTCAGCCCCGCATCCGCCAGCCCGCGCCACAGGTGCAGCGCCTGCACGCTTTCGCGGACATCATGCACCCGCACCATCTGCGCGCCCAGTTGCGCCGCGCGGAAGGCGAGCGCGACCGATCCGCCCAGCCGATCGGCCGCGGGCGCTTCGTTCGACAGTGCGCCGATCAGCCGCTTGCGGCTTCCCGCAAACAGCAGCGGCACGCCGAGCGCCTGGAAGGTCGCCAGGCCATTCACCAGCGCCAGATTGTCGGCCAGGCTCTTGCCGAAGCCCAGTCCCGGATCGACCATGATCCGGTCGCGCGCGATCCCCGCGGCCTCGCAGGCCGCGATCCGCGCCTCCAGATGGTCGAACACGTCGGCGACCACATCGCCATAGCCCGCCGGATTGTCATGCGGGTCATCGCCTGCCGATGGCGCGTGCATCAGGATCACCGGGCAACCCGCGCGCGCCACCACCTCCAGGCTGCGCGGGTCATGCGCCAGAGCGCTGACATCGTTGACGATTGCGGCGCCCGCCGCCAGCGCCGCCTCCATCACCGCCGCCTTGCGCGTGTCGACCGATACCGGCACGCCTGCCGCCGCCAGCCGCTCGATCACCGGAGCGATGCGGGCGATCTCGTCGCCTTCCCACACTTTGGCAGCGCGCGGCCGGGTCGATTCGCCGCCCACGTCGATCAGCGCAGCCCCCGCCGCCGCCATCGCGAAACCCGCGTCGGCCGCCGCCTGCGGATCGCCGACATGCTTGCCGCCGTCGGAGAAGCTGTCGGGCGTGACATTCAATATCGCCATCACCTGCGGAGCGTCGAAGCGGATGGTGCGATCGCCCAGTGCCAGCGGCGCGCGCTGGATCGAGATATGCGCCGCCAGCTGCTGCGCCCGCGCCGCCAGCGCATCAGGCAATCGGGCGATCGCAGCATCGAACCCGGCCACCGGCACCACGGCCCGCGCAATCCGCCGCGCGCCGTCGAGGGCGCTCAATTCATAGCCTTGGAACCAGATCAACCCATTGCCCATCCGCGCCGCCGATCCGTCCGGCAAGCCGATCGGCGTCGGCACGAACCAGGTGGGTTTCAGGTAGAGGCGGGCGTGGGGGGGGATGGTGGGCAATGACATATCAACTCCGTTCGCCCTGAGCCTGTCGAAGGGCTATGCTGAGCTTCGCCGACGGGGGCTGTTCCTTCTTGCAGAAAAGAAAAGGGCTTCGACAGGCTCAGCCCGAACGGAATTGGGCGGTGGGTTTCAAGGCTCGTTCGCCAGCAAATAGGTCTGCCGCAGCGTGTCGATCGGCTGCAACTTGCCCTCCATCTCGACATGCCAGAAGGTCCAGCCATTGCAGCTCGGCGCATTTTGCAACGTCGCGCCCATCTTGTGGATCGACCCGGTGTCCGTCCCCACCAGCAGCGATCCGTCCGCCCGCACCTCCGCCTGCCAGCGGCGCTTGGCATCGCGCAATAGCACGCCGGGCGTCAGATAACCCGTCTCGACCAGCGTGCCGAACGCCACCTTGGGCTGCTGACGCGCGGTCTGCATGATGGTCAGCGCGCTTTCGTCCAGCGGCAATGCCGCCTCGATCCGCTCCAGTGCAACCTCGATATAATCATCCTCACGCTCGATGCCGATCCATTTGCGGCCCAGCCGCTTGGCGACCGCACCGGTCGTGCCGGTGCCGAAAAAGGGATCGAGCACCACGTCGCCCGGCTTGGTGCAGGCCAGCATCACGCGATACAGCAGCGCCTCTGGCTTTTGCGTCGGATGCGCCTTGGTCCCGTTGCGCTTCAGCCGCTCCTGCCCGCCGCAGATCGGCAGCACCCAGTCGGAGCGCATTTGCAGTTCGTCGTTCAGCGTCTTCATCGCCTTGTAGTTGAACGTGTATTTGGCGTCTTCGCCCTGGCTCGCCCAGATCAAAGTCTCATGCGCATTGGTGAAGCGCGTGCCCTTGAAATTGGGCATCGGATTGGACTTGCGCCAGATGATATCGTTGAGAATCCAGAAGCCTTCGTCCTGGAGCGCCGTGCCGACGCGGAAGATATTATGATAGCTGCCGATCACCCAGATCGATCCGTTGGGCTTCAAGATGCGGCGCGCCTCGCGCAGCCAGGCCTTGGTGAAGCGGTCATAGCTGCCCAGCGTGTCGAACTTGTCCCAGTCATTGTCGACCGCATCCACGCGCCCGCCTTCGGGTCGGAACAGGTCGCCGCCCAATTGCAGATTATAGGGCGGATCGGCGAAGATCATATCGATGCAATTGTCGGGCAGCTTGGCCATTTCCGCAATGCAATCGCCGCGCAGCAGGGTGTCGGTGGCGATGTTAGCCGCCTCGACCACGACCGGCCGTGCCGCTTTCTTCCGCCGCGGCGCCGCGACGCGCTCCATCACACCCATATGCAAAAGCCCCCGAAATCGTTCTGATGCCCAGCGATGAGTCCTCGGGAGTCCGCCGTCAAGATCAGCAGCTTATCGCAGGGCGCTCAGGAAATGGTTAACGCGACCGGGAACGAAGGGTGACCCACAAGATATAGAGTCGCGGGACTCGCCGCAGACTCCATATCGGGCGGTGTGACGCAAAAGACTCTATACCCCGCCCCGCCGAACTTTTTTTGGTTAACGCCGGGTCAGAGTAGTTATGCGTTCAAAAACTTGACCCATTCATAACCTGATGATTATGGATTACCCATGACGATTGATTCACGAAGCGCAGAGCGCAACGCCGCCACCGATGCCCTGTTCAAGGCGCTGTCCGACGGCACCCGCCGCGCCCTGCTCGAAGCGCTGGTGCGCGATGGTGAACAGAATGTGCAGGCGCTGACCCAGCAATCGGGCGTATCGCAACCGATGGTGTCGCGCCACATGGCCAAGCTCAAACGGGCCGGCCTCGTGACCGCTCGCCGGACAGGGCGCGAAACCTGGTACGCCGCGCGGGTGAAGGGACTGGCGCCGGTGATCGGGTGGATGGCCGTGCATGGCGCGCTCTGGTCGCAGCGTTTTTCGGCGCTGGAGGGGTTGGGCGAGTGATGGGTGGGATGGCCGCCACGGGCAGAAGCCGCTACCGATCGTTGTCATCCAGAGAAGGCTGGGATCTCGCTTCTTGAACGAAGCGTTTGACAGAAAAGAAGGATGTCAGCCTCCGCTGGCATGACGGTGGGGAAAGCAGACGGTCCGCAATCCACCCTTCGTTGCCTTTTCAGACTTGGCCAAGGGGACGGATTATCACGCCATGCGTTCACCGCCCATAATCCCTATTCGCACATCCCCCTTTTCACGGGTCAAGGATCGGGGCAGCTATAATCGCTCGGCAGCAGGGAAGGCGCATCGATGCAGGCAGATCTTTTGGCCAATCCCATATCCACCCGGCCGCTGCCGACCCGATCGTTGGTGGTCGCGGCGCTGTCCACCATCGTCGAATGGTATGATTTCACCCTCTATCTCTATTTCGCCACGGTACTGTCGCGGACCTTTTTCGGTGGGGGAGCGGTGGGATTGGGGGATGCGTTGGCGGGCTTTGCGCTCGCCTATTTGATGCGGCCCGTCGGCGCGGTGGTCTTCGGCCATATCGGGGATCGCTATGGGCGGCGAGTAACGATGCTGCTGTCGATGGGGATGATGACCGCGGCGATGCTGGCGACCGCGATGCTGCCGACGCATGCGCAGGTGGGACCGCTGGCGGGGTGGCTGATGATCGGGTTGCGCTGCGTCATGGCCTTCTCCGTGGGCGGAGAATATACCGGCGTCGTCGCCTATCTTCTTGAAGGGGCGCGGGCCGAGCGGCGCGGGTTCGTGACGTCGCTGGCGTCTGCGGCGAGCGAGGTCGGCGCGCTGCTGGCGGCGGGGGTGTCTGCGATCACGGTCGCGTCGCTGGATGCGCAGAGCCTGACCGACTGGGGCTGGCGCATTCCTTTTCTGGTGGGGGCGGCGCTGGCGGGCGTGATCCTGCTGGCGCGGTCCACGATGGCGGAATCGCCCGATTTCCTGCGGCAGCAGGCGCAATCGACCACGCCGAGCAATCCGCTCGCCCACAGCCTGCGCCATCACAAGGCGGCGATCGGCCGGGGCTTTGCGATTTCGGCGCTGGGATCGATCACCTATTATGTCGGCATTACCTATGTGCCCAGTTTCCTGTCGGCCATGGGGACGACGGGAGAGGCGGACGCGCTGTGGCTATCCACGCTCGCCGCGTTGGCGGTGATATTGGTCACGCCGCTGGTGGGAGGGCTGACCGACCGGGTCGGGCGGCGGCCGGTGCTGGTGGCGCTGGCGCTGGCGGGGATGGTGTTGCCAATGGCGATGTTCCTGCTGATGCAGGGCGGGTTTGGCGTAGCGCTGGCGGGCGCGGTGGTGCTGGCTTGCCTGGGCGGGGCGGTGAGCGCGGTCGGCGCAGTCGCCACGGCCGAGCAGTTTCCCGGCGAAGGGCGCTTGAGCGGTCTCGCCTTCGGCGCGACCAGCGCGACGGCCCTGTTCGGCGGATTGACGCCGTGGCTGGCGCACTGGCTGATCGAACGTAGCGGCTGGGCGCCTGCGCCGGGCGCGATGATCGCGCTGGTGGCGCTGTGCGTGCTGCCGGTGTTGGTGATGTTGCCAGAGACGGCGCCACGGTTACACAAAAAGGCCGACCCGTCGCCGGATCGGCCTTTGGCGTAAAACCCCGCTCAGGGTTATCGGGTCATGCGGCCTGCGCCGCTTCCTCCGCCGCGGGCAGGCGAATGAGATAGTCGAAGGCGGACAAGCCCGCCGTCGATCCCGCGCCCATCGCGATCACGATCTGCTTGTAGGGAACCGTGGTGCAGTCGCCCGCCGCGAAGATGCCCGGTTGGCTGGTTTCGCCGCGCGCGTCGATCTCGATCTCGCCGCGCGGCGACAGGGCGATCGCGTCCTTCAACCATTCGGTGTTGGGCACCAGGCCGATCTGGACGAAGATGCCCTCCAGTTCGACATCATGCTCGATACCGCTATTGCGGTCCTTGTAGGACAGGCCCGTCACCCGTTCGCCATTGCCGTTCACCTTGGTCGTGAGCGCCGAGGTGATGATCTTGACGTTGGGCAGGCTGGCAAGCTTGCGCTGCAACACCGCGTCGGCGCGCAGCTGGCTGTCATATTCGATCAGCGTCACATGGGCGACGATGCCGGCCAGGTCGATGGCCGCTTCAACGCCGCTATTGCCGCCGCCGATCACCGCCACGCGCTTGCCCTTGTAGAGCGGACCATCGCAATGCGGGCAATAGGCCACGCCCTTGTTGCGATATTCGTCCTCGCCGGGCACGCCCATCTGCCGCCAGCGGGCGCCGGTGGAGAGGATGACGGTGCGCCCCTTGAGCGATGCGCCGTTTTCCAGCACGACTTCATGATAGCCACCCTCGGTCTTGGCCGGGATCAGCTTCGCCGCCTTTTGCAGGTTCATGATCTCGACATCATAATCCTTTACATGGGCTTCCAGCGCCGACGCGAGCTTTGGCCCTTCGGTGCGCGATACCGAGATGAAATTCTCGATATCCATGGTGTCGAGCACTTGGCCGCCGAAGCGTTCGGCCGCGACGCCAGTGCGGATGCCCTTGCGCGCCGCATAGATGGCGGCCGCCGCGCCGGCGGGGCCGCCGCCGACGATCAGCACTTCGAACGGGTCTTGCGCTTTGATCTTCTCGGCCGCGCGGATGGCTGCGCCACTGTCAATCTTCGCGACGATCTGCTCCAGTTCCATGCGGCCCGAACCGAAGGGTTCGCCGTTCAGGAAGATGGTGGGGACGGCCATCACCTTGCGGCTGTCCACCTCCTCCTTGAACAGCGCGCCGTCGATGGCGACATGGCTGATCCGGGGGTTGAGGACGCTCATCAGGTTGAGCGCCTGCACCACGTCGGGGCAATTCTGGCAGGAGAGCGAGAAATAGGTTTCGAAGGCGAAGTCGCCGTCGATATCCTTAACCTGCTGGATCAGGTCCTGCGCCGCCTTCGACGGATGGCCGCCGACTTGCAGCAAGGCGAGCACCAGCGAGGTGAATTCATGGCCCATGGGCAGGCCGGCGAAACGCACGCCGATGTCGGTGCCCACGCGGCGGATCATGAAGCTGGGGACGCGCTTGTCTGCGCCCTCAACCACGGACACCTTGTCCGAAAGGGCGGCGATTTCATTGAGCAGGTCGCCCAGTTCCTTCGATTTGGCGTCGTCGCCCAGCGAGGCGACCAGTTCGATCGGCTCGCGGATGTTGACCAGATAGGCCTTGAGCTGTTGCGTCAGGGTTGCGTCGAGCATGGGGAAAACTCCTCAAAGCGGTTTCCGGCGGAAACCGCGACTGAATCGAAAACTGTAGATACAAATATGGCCCGGAGCGGAGGAGAGGTTCCACTCCGGGCCACTGTGCGACCCGCTAGGGGACCGGTTATTTAGATCTTGCCGACCAGGTCGAGCGACGGGGCCAGCGTGGCTTCGCCTTCTT